>JALSID010000117.1 GCA_026981825.1 Planctomycetota bacterium | reverse complement strand
CAGGCAGGTAGCGGGGATGATGGCTGAAGTCGGCGTCCATCACAATGGCACCGGCACACCCACGACGCAGGCACTCCCTCAGCCCGGCAATTGTGGCGGTCCCCAACCCCAGCTTGCCCGGTCGGACCAGCAGCGAGATCCGCTCGTCGTCCTTCATCAGTCGCCGCACAACCTCGGCCGTTCCGTCCGGGGAGGAATCGTCTATGACCAGCACGCGGAGCCGAGCGTCTTGCGCCAGAATCTCGCGCACAAGCGACTCGATGTTGTCCCGCTCGTTATAGGTGGGAACAACCACCAGAAAGGTCTCGTTCACCGTCACTTCCCCCTGCCCTCGTGATCCACCATCCCCCGGCTGGACAGATCGGGCAAATCCTTCCGTTCATCCCCCCGTGATCCCGGGCACACTCACCCCGTACAGAGCAGCGTAATAGGCAACCGTCCGGCGAAGCCCTTCTTGGAGGGGAACCACCACCTCATAGCCCAGGTCGCGCCGCGCACGGGAAATGTCCGCCTGACTGTGCCGCACGTCACCCGGCCGCGGTGGCCCGTGGATCGGCTCAATGTCGCATCCAATGATCTGTTTGAGATGGCCGAGCAACTCGAGCAAGCTGGTCCGCTCACCGGTCGCCACGTTGTACACCTTGCCAGCCACATGCGCCGGAGCTTCGGCGGCGAGCAGATTAGCATGCACGACGTTCTCGATGTAGGTGAAATCACGAGACTGCAATCCATCTCCGTGCACGGTGGGGGCCTCTCCTCGTAGCAACGCTCGAATGAACAGAGGAATCACGGCAGAGTAGGGCGAGTTCGGATCCTGGCGAGGACCAAAGACGTTGAAATAGCGGAGGCGGACGGTCTCCAGTCCGTACACCTCGAAGAATGCAGCGCAGTAATGCTCCCCCGCCAGCTTGGCTGCCGCGTACGGCGACAACGGGTTCGGACACTGAGTCTCTGCGATGGGCAGTTGCGTGCCGCCACCGTAAGCGCTGGAGCTTGCCGCATAGATGAACCGACGCACACGGCGGTCGCGAGCCGCCAGTAGAGCGATCAGGGTGCCATCGACGCACGCGCGATGTGTGGCGAGCGGATCTTCCACACTTCGCGCCACACTGGCCAGAGCAGCCTGGTGAAAGACAACATCTACTCCATCCGTGGCGTCAAACATCAAGTCCCGGTCACAGACCGACCCCTTCACGAACTCGATCCGGTCGAGGACGCCGTCGAGATTCTCCAGGCTACCTGTGGAAAGGTCATCGACCACGCGCACCCGATCGCCACGTTCGACCAGCGCACGGACGAGATGGGACCCGATAAAACCGGCACCACCCGTTACCAGGCTAACCTGCACCTAAACCACTCCACTTCTTGTCAGGAAGACGCAGCCGCCTGCCTACCCAAACATACCGCGCCGCAGCCCGCTTACAACCCCCAGCAAAACAGACGACGTCGCGCACGGCTGTGACATCGCTCCCAAGCAGATCCCGCGGCGCTCAGAACGACGTGCGCGGTAGGTCCCGACACTCTAAAGGCACCCGTTCTCGAGGTTCGATTAATGGTAACAGGAATGTCACCTGAGTCGGTCGTGTTCACGCTGCGGCTCTACTGCCGCGCGCTCGTCGGCGATACCGGCCAGCGGCGCACACCTGGTCGATCTGCCCGGGAGACCAGTAACAATGTACCACCGCTTCTTCGGCATGCAACGCAAGCCCTTCGGAATCGCACCCGATGCAACCGCCTACTGTCCGCTGACGGGTTCCGAAGAGGCGCTGGCCGCCCTGCGGTACACCATTGTGCAACAAAGCGGGATCGGCCTGGTCACGGGCGAGGAGGGAACGGGAAAGACCATCGTCTGTTTGCGGCTCGCAACCCTTCTTGACCCCACATTTGCCATCGCCCTCGTCACCCAGACCAACTTCGCCACAGTCAAAGCGTTCTACCAGGCGGTACATTACGATCTGGGGCTCCCCTACTACGGGATGGACGAACAGGAACTCAGGCTCTCCTTGAGCGACTTCCTGCTCAATCGACTCGTCGCCGGAGGTCGCACGGTCATCATCGTCGATGACGCCCATAACCTGCCCACGCGCGTACTCGAAGAGCTCCGCCTGCTGTCGGAGGCCGAAGCGCAGGGCACGCGACTGGCGAACATCGTCCTGGCCGCCCACCCCAGGATACAGGCGAAACTCAATCAACCAGAACTTCGCGGATTACGGCACCGCATCGTCGCCCACGCTCACCTCGAACCCCTCAATGACCTAGAAACAGCCACCTACATCCGGCATCAGATCCGCCGCTGCGGAGGTGATCCAACAAAGGTGATCACCAACGAAGCGATTGAACTGATCCACGAGAAGACCGGCGGCGTCCCCCGTCTCATCAACCGACTCTGTGACCATGCCTTCATCGTGGCGTTCGCAGCCGAGCGCCCCCGCGTGGATCGAGAAACGGTCGAAGCAGCCTGGACCGACCTGGTGAGCTACTTCCCAGAAGACCTCCCCGGAAGGTCCACCACGACCGGGGCTGCCCCGGGCCGGGTCGACGCCGACTCGACTTGCCAGGATGAAGCCGATGTCACCGAAGCCGACTACGCCGCTACCTCCAGCGAGGAGATCTGCGTATCCAGTTCGCACGTCACCAGCGCCGTCGACACCGGCGTCAGCGTCAGGCAATCGGCCAGCACCGAGGAGTGGATCGTCGACGATCACGTTGCACAACTCGATGCCAAGCTGTACGAAGAGGTCAACCGGTCAGGAACGGCTGCGGACGCGTCCGACAAGACCGCCGAGGAAGGACAAGAGCCCATCGGTGCGCAGGAAGCGGCCGGAGAAGAGTGGGATTCGGTTGAGATTGGCCCGGAGCAGACCGATGTTCCTTCGCTGCTGGACTTTGTAGGCCGGCTTGATGCCCCCCGCGGGCACCAGGGCAGCGACGATTCGACGCTGCTCGTCGAGCATGGACCACACGCGGCACCGACACCGCACCGCGCAGTACGTAAGGTTTCGTCCCAGCAGCGACGCTTGTTCGCTCGCCTGATCGAACAGCCCAAGTCCTCCGACGATCCGGAAGACTAGCCTCCCGCTTCTTCTGCGTTTACCCCACGGGTTGGCGCAAGGGGGGTGTGCGGTTCCGGCCAGGCGCAACGGAGCGCGCATCGTAGCATCGGTTGCGTTCCGTTGGCACATCCTGTGGGACACTCCTGCATCGATCGGCACCAGCATGGTCGAGCTCCCGGCGGTGAGCTGTCTGGCGGAGTTCCACGACATTGCCCGCCGCATCCGGGTCCGTTCGCCTGCCATGCGCCCCGGAACCGCCCATCGAGTCGCCGGGAACCTGGCCGCGCAAGGGCGAACCTTCCTCTTGAGCAACGCGTTGCACTCAATAAAATGGCCGGCGCGGCACGCTAATCAGGCGGACTAGTTCGAACTCTGCACGACGAGGCAGAAGCGGTGGGAGCAACAGAACGTACCGAACACGCTCGGTGGGATGCCGAACGGGACACATCCGTGTTCGAGCAGCTCGATCCGGCGGAGCTAGAGCGCGTCCGGCTTGCCCTCAAGCAATTGCTCGGCGCCGCTGCGTGCCGCAAGCTGGGCCTGTTTGTGGAGTACCCGCCCGGCTTCAAGCTGTCGGTCGTGATGCCGGTCTACAACGAGCGAGCAACGCTTCGCGAGATCCTCCGCCGGGTGCGGTCCGTGCCGATCCCGAAGGAGATCGTCGTCGTCGAAGACTGCAGTACGGACGGAACGCGGGAGATGCTTCGCGAAATCGAACAAGAGCACCGCGCACGGGTGGAACAGACGGGCTCGGAAGTCGACGAAAACGGTGTCCTCAACGAGTTGCGTGTCTTCTACCACGAGGAGAACCAGGGCAAAGGAGCCGCTCTGAAGACCGGGTTTTTGCACGTCACAGGCGACATCGTGATCGTACAGGACGCCGACCTCGAATATGACCCCGCCGAGTACCCGATGCTTATCCAACCCATCCTGGACGGACGTGCCGATGTGGTGTACGGCTCTCGGTTTATCGGCGAAACCCATCGCGTTCTGTTCTTCTGGCACTACGTCGGCAACAAGGTGTTGACGACCATCTCGAACATGTTCACCAATCTCAACCTGACGGACATGGAGACCTGCTACAAGGTGTTCAAGCGGGAGGTCATTGAGGATATCGCCCCCACGTTGAAATCGAAGCGGTTCGGGATCGAGCCGGAGCTCACCG
>JALSID010000116.1 GCA_026981825.1 Planctomycetota bacterium | reverse complement strand
CCCTTGCCTTCCACTCACCCGCCGGACACGACCTGCTACCAAGGCCCCAACGGCGCGGGGGGCCTCCTGCCGGCCTACGGAAACGAGGTACTGCCCCGCATAGCAGCACGGTCGGTCGGAATCGGGAACAGGCACGCGGCTCGCTCCATCCGTTCCAAACCGGGGACACACCCCCATCTCACCGGGGGCAAACACGGGCCGGTCGGTCCGGGCTGCCGACGGATTGTAAGAACTGAACGCTCTGCTAGGGGAAGCGGCGGCGCGGTAAGCGACGGTCACTCATCTTCAGCGACAGAGCTACCCGATCAGGCGACCGCGGGTGGAAGAATCGGCGGGTAACCGGCAGAGGAGGTCGCGCCCTACGGTCCATAAGCTCGATGCGCCCTCCGCATTATCTGTCAGCCTGCAGCGCCTTGTTGCAGGCGTGAACCGCCCGTCCTGGGCGTTGGTAGATCAGAGCCCGTCTGCTGCGATCCTGCACGGGTAGGTTCTACGCGGCCCAGGCCGTGATCCGTCTGCCGAGCAGGTCCTCCGTGTTTGCCACCACCTCCACAAGTAGCGGGCGAAGCATGCGGCGAACCTCGGCGTCGTGGCGGCGGAGCGTTCGTTGCCGACGGGAGAGCCGCTTCAGCCCGGAACGTGCTCCGAGCCAGACCTCGGTGTCGAGACCGAGCGGAAAGAGCCGCTTCACGGCTCGCTGGATTTTCGGTGGAAATAAGCGCCGAACAACCGTTCCCAGTAACGGTTCCGATCCGCTCGAGTTCTCTCGCGGCAGCGGTATCATCCGGACCTTCGGGATACCTAGCCAACGGGCGAGGTCTGTTAGGATACGCTCCGGGCAAGCCACCAGCTCCTCGAAGACGATCACCTTTATCGCCGTCGGATCTGCCTGCGCGAACAATCGATCCAGCATCATGTCAAAGCGCAGCCATTCCGTATACCAGAGCATCTGGGGGCAGATGGCCGTCGGGGGCACGTCTTTTCCAGCCCTCCGTCGCGGCTCGGCGGCGAGGGCCTCGGGCAAATCCAACAACGTCTCCTGCCCACCGGCTACGAGCTGGGCGTGGAAGGAATGAAGAAACCGAATAGGGTGACGAAGAAGAACAAGGAAACGGGCATCCGGGTTGTAGGCGAGGATGCGCCTGACCGCTTCGGCCGAGAAGAGATAGCACGGACTGGCGTCACCGAGCACACGGCACCGGGGCCCGGTGAAGAGCGCGTGGTACTGGCGATGGTTGCGCACCGGAAAGAAGAGGGAGCGGCCGTGGAAGCGGTCGCTGGCGCGGTGCAGGTCCGCACAGAAGAAGTGTGGCTCTTTCAGCCGCGACATTCGCACCTGAGGCTGGCGGCCCATCCATCGCCACAGACTCGTGGTTCCGCATTTTGGATGACCGATGATAAAGAAGTTAGGCCGGTTGTCGTCCATGCTCTCTGGCCCTATTCTGTCCGCTGAGCGAGACAACCGCCGCCGGTTCGGAGCAGCCGAACGCGGGGGCAGAGCTTGTCCCAGCTTAGCTCCCGGCGGCTCACATTCCGTGCGTTTTTCCATTTCGACCAACGGCCACCCCAGTATGAAGGGCACCTCGGGTCTCGACAAGCCGATCCCATGACAGCAAGCCCCATTCCATGGATCGGCAGCCACGGACTGGCCGGGCTTCCGACCGCGGAGCCCCCTCGCGCTTGGTCCCCAGGTTAACGCTCTCAAGTGCGATCTACCGACCGCCGATTCGGATCAGTAGTGACAGAATGCAGGAACATTGGTAACAACACTTTCCTGATTCGCACCTGGTCTGATCCTGCGGAGAGAAATGATGGTCGAGCCCGCCACCCCGGCGTCTAGCAGCACGTCTCGCCAACCCGCGCGACTGGGTGCCCAACCGCGACTTCTCGTTTTTCTGGCCGTTGCGCTCCCCCCGCTGCTCGTCGTGTTTTGGGGCGTGTACTTGCGCTCCCGAAGTCGCCCGGCTGTTTCCCGGCCCAACGTTCTGGTTCTCCTTGCCGACGACCTGAGTTGGGCGGCGCCCGGGTTTCAGGGAAACCCGTACACGGAAACGCCGAACCTGGACCGGCTGGCCGCGGAGGGCACTGTTCTGAGTTCGTTTTACGGTTGTCCGACATGTCGGCCGGCTCGCGTCGCGCTGTTAACCGGTTGCTATCCCGCTCGTTACCACATCTTTTCGACGGGGCCATCGGCGCCGTCGGTGGGTCTGGCGATGCGACTCCTCGTGCCTTCGTCCTTCCCAAAGCTGCCGCGCCGCACGCGTACCGTAGCGTCGTTGTTTCAGAAGGTGGGCTACGTGACGGGGCTGCTGGGAAAATGGCAACTGGAGCCGGCTCGGCGACTCATTCCTCCCCAACGCGGGTTTACGGCGCAGAACGAGGTTCTGGGTTTCAAGAGAAGCGGTGGCTGTCTGGCCGCGTGGGGGAGGACAACCAAGCAAATCACGGACGCTGCGATCGAGTTCATCAGACGGCACCGAAGCCGCCCGTTTTTCCTGTACGTCGCATATCACGCTGTGCATCGGCCACTTGTTCCTCCCCCAGCGTTACTGCGGCACTTCGCCAACAAGCCCAGGCAGGGGCGCGGCGAGCTACCGGCGTACGCGGCGAAGATAGCCGAAATGGACGGCGAGATCGGCAGACTACTTGCTGAGCTGCGGCGGCTCCGTCTGGAGCGCAACACCATTGTGGTTTTCACCTCAGACAACGGTGGTGCCGGGGGCTACGAGGGACCTGCACCACGGATTCCCTGGCCCGCGGACAACCGCCCCCTGCGTAGCGGGAAGGGAACAGTGTACGAAGGGGGCATACGCGTTCCCTTCGTGGTGCGCTGGCCCGGGCGTATCCCGGCCGGGCGTCGGCTTGACGAGCCTGCTCATCTCATCGATGTAGCACCGACATTGCTCAGCCTGGCCGGAATTCGTTCGGACGTCGCCTTCGACGGCTGGGACCTGGCTGCGTTGTTAGTGGGGCGTGAACAGCGCCGGGACGCGCGACCACTTTTCTGGTACGCGCCGTGCTACACGCCGCACCCGAAGCGTGCAGAGGTTCCACGCTGGCGTGCAACCCCCTGCGAGGCGGTGCGATTCGGCAGTTGGAAGCTGGTGCATTTTTTCGAGGACGACCGCATTGAGCTGTACAACCTGGACGAGGATATCGGCGAGAGCGAAGACCTCGCGTCGGCCTATCCTGAAGTTGCCGAAGAGCTGCTTGGGCGGCTTCGTGCGTGGCGAGATGAATTAGGTTTGCCGGTACCTCGCCCCAGATCTGGTTCGGCTCGCGTAGCAGGTGGTATGCGGACCGGCCCGGCTCAGTGGTAAACGGACCAGCGGCGAGCCCATCGGCCGATGCAAGTTACTCCGGCACCTGGCGCGAGCGAGTCGGCTCCGTGTTCGATCCGCTCTCACAACCGGATGTCTCGGCCGGTGGGAGGAGGCGAGCGCGCGGGCTGATCGTCGTCAGTGAGCTGGATTGCCAGCGTGGGGCTGCCGACACGTAGAATAAGCGGACGGTCGATCGCCAACCGGCGAGGCCAACGGGAAGGCCCTGAGACGGGCGCGATGGATCCCAACCTCCAGCAGTGGACCGCCGGCGGATGTTAAAGCGCGCGATGCTCTTGCACAACTGGGCCCTGTGCCTAGCACTGGGGCTGCTGATGGTCGACCCGTACTGGTGTCGACTGGCATCGAGCTGCGCGCCGGCGTGCGTCGAGTGCAGTCGGTCCTGCGAAGAGTGCAGCCGCTGTGGGGGGCGATGTCACTGCGATGGACAGAACGGAGACAGTTGCCTCTGCAAAGGGGCAACGGTGACATCGGCGGACGCCGTACGGTGGAACTCGGGCAGAGCCGGTAGTCTGCCTCCGGTAACGCCGATCGCGGTTCCTTATGGACCGTTCCGAACAACCATCAGGTTGGTTGAGACGGTGGCTGAAGCTGGTTCACCCTCCGGTCGCGCGACCCGCCTCCTCATCGTTTCCCTGCTCAACTAGTCCTGCCCCTCTCTGTCCACTCGATTGGCTGTTCTCCACACACAAGGGTGCTTAACTGCGTGCCTTCTACCCCCTTTGGGCGGAAGCTCTCTTGCGGCCACACTCACGCCAGGTGACTCAAGGGGGCGGATAGGAAAAGGGCTCAAGCTATGGATCGAAGAGATACGTTCGAAGCATTGCGCCGGTCTGTCTCGCTTTGGTGGCGTAACCCCATATTAGTCGGTGCTATCGCGCTGGTTGTGGGGGTTGTTGGCGGAGCACTGGCCAGTTACCGGTTCGCACGGACGGGATCACCGGCAGGGGCCGAGGTAGCTGCTCACGACGGTCATGACCATGAAGGTGAAGGCCACGGAGAAGAGGACGTTGTCACGTATCCGCGAGCCAAATGGCCAGCGGCGGGTTTGACGTTAGCGACCGTCAAGCGGGACGACTTCCCGGTGCTCCGCTGGATCACCGGCAAACTGGCTTTGAATCAGGATCGCCTCGCTCACATCAGCCCTCTGGTGGAGGGAATCGTTCGCGAGGTTCTGGTGGAGTTTGGCGAGCGTGTCGAGCGCGGGCAAGTCCTGGCTACGATCGACAGCAAGGAGGTGGGCGATGCGAAGTTGCAACTGGTGCAGAGCCGCTTGAACCTCCGGATCGCCCAGGTGGAATATGACTGGGACAGCACCGTCTACCAGAACGTGAAGCAGCTGATCGATGCCATCCGCCGCGGTGTCTCGATGGATGAGATCGAAAACCGCTTCCGGGGGATGCAGATCGGCAACTACCGCTCGCAACTGATCTCGGCGTACGCACGGCTCTACCAGGCTCAAGCGGACTATCAGCGGCTGCAGGCACTGACGCGAAAGGGGATCACGCGGGAGGCTGATTTGATCCGTGCGCGGTCAGAGTTCGAGGCAGCTCGTGCTACGCTTTCGGCGTGGGTCGAGCAGATCGAGTTTGCTGCGATGCAACAGCAATTGCGCGCCCAGATGAAGGTGGAGGAAGCGGACACGCAAAAGCGTGTGGCGGAGAGTTCCCTCTACATCCTGGGCTACTCACGCGAGGAAGTGGCCCAGATGGAACCGCTCACGGAGTACCAGCGCATCGGTGTCTATCCGGTTCGCGCCGCGTTCTCCGGAACCATTATCAGCAAGGACGCGATGGTAGGCGAACGGGTCGGCCCTGGCAAGCAGATGTTTACCCTGGCGGATCTTTCCAGTCTCTGGGTACAAGCCGACATCTACGAGAGAGACATCGCTCTGATCCAGGACTACACCGGCAAAGAGATCCGGTTCCGCACCCAGGCTTTCCCGGGCGAGATCTTCCGAGCCACGGTTTTCTATACCGGAGACATCGTTGATCCGGACACGCGTACCGTCCGGATGCTTGCCCACGTGCAGAATCCCGACCGGCGGCTTAAGCCTGGCCTTTTCGTCGAGGTCGCCCTGGAGCGGATCTTCCCGAACGTGCTGCAGGTGCCCGCATCGGCGGTCACAGAGCACGAGGGGGAGACGTTCGTGTTCGTTTACACCGGAGATGATCGCTTCGAAAAACGGGCGGTGCGAGTGGGCCGGAAGACGGAGGAGGTAGTGGAGATCCTCGAAGGGTTGGAGCCCGGTGAGCAGGTCGCAGCCGGGGGTGTGCTGGCGCTAAAGACGGAGCTTGTGGGCGTTGAGGCAGAACACGGCCATTGAGGCAAAGGCACCTGCAGCCCAGACCAGAACGGAATCCCTGCCATGGTAAATCGGATCATCGACGCAGCTCTTAACAATCGGTTCGTCGTAATCCTCATCACCCTGATTCTGGTCGGTGTCGGTATCCAGTCCCTGCTTACGCTCCCGATCGGGGCGGTGCCCGACATCACCAACGTCCAGGTTCAGATCCTCACGAACGCCCCCGGGCTGGCACCGGAAGAGGTTGAGCAACTGGTTACCTTCCCGGTCGAGGCCGCGATGAGTGGGGTACCTCGTGTCCAGGAAATCCGTTCCGTCACCAGATTCGGCCTCTCCGCCGTGACCGTGATCTTCGAAGAGGGGACGGACATTTACTGGGCGAGACAAATGGTGATGGAGCGGCTGCCCGAAGCGCGCGCAAACATCCCCGAGGGGTTCGGGGAACCGGAGATGGGGCCGATCGCTACAGGGCTCGGCGAGATCTACCAGTTCTCCGTGGAAAACGACGATGATCCGAGCACACCCGAGTACGACCTGATGGAATTGCGCACCATCCTCGATTGGGACATCGCCTTCAAGCTGCGCAGCGTACCGGGAGTTGTGGAGGTCAACACCTGGGGTGGACTACTGAAGACCTATGAAGTGGCGCTGAACCCGAACAAACTCCTCGATTATCGCATCTCCCTCGGCCAGGTGCTCGATGCCCTGCGGCGTAATAACGCAAACGCCGGCGGGGGCTATATCGTGCACCACGGCGAGCAGCGGATCATCCGAGGTGAGGGGCTGATTCGCCACCTTCAGGATGTAGCGGACATCATCCTGGACACGCGCGAGGATGGAACGCCGATCCGGATCCGTGATATCGGTGAGGTCCGCTTCGCGCCGATGATTCGCCAGGGGGCGGTCACCAGAGACGGACGGGGGGAAACGGTCATCGGGATCGTTTACATGTTGATGGGGGAAAACGACCTGGCGGTGGTGCAGCGGGTCAAGGAAAAAGTGAAAGAAATCCAGAAGTCGCTGCCCCCCGGCGTCGTGATCAAACCGTTCTACGACCGGACCGACCTCGTGCACCGCACGATCGAGACTGTTGAGGAAAACATCACAACTGGAGCGGTGCTCGTCATCGTCATGTTGCTGCTTCTGGTTGGGAATCTCCGCGCCGGGCTGATCGTCGCCGCATCGATCCCGCTGTCGGCCCTGGTCATGGTCACGGCGATGAAGGTTGCGGGGGTCTCGGCAAACCTGATGAGCCTCGGTGCCATCGACTTCGGGATCATCGTGGACGGCGCGGTGGTGATGGTGGAAAACGCCCTGCGAAACGCCAGCCTGTACCTCCGGCAGCGGCCCGAAGAACGGAAAGTGCCCCTGTCTGTGTTTCGTGAGTCCAGCCACGAGGTCGCCCGCCCCATCCTGTTTGCCGGCCTGATCGTGATCATCGTCTTCTTGCCCATCTTCAGCCTGCGGGGGATCGAGGGCAAGATGTTTCGCCCGATGGCGTTTAGCTTCTCCGCAGCGCTCGTTGGGGCACTCATCCTGGCGATCACCGTCATGCCCGTGATGGCCTCTTTGTTCCTGGCCCGACGGATCAGCCAGCGGGAGACATTGCTCGTGCGCACGATAAAAGCGGGTTACGATCCCCTGCTCCGTTGGGCGCTTCGCCATCCCCGACCCATCGCCCTTACGGCCGCGGCAGCGTTCGGCTTCAGCGCCTTCCTTGCGCTCGGCCTGGGAGCCACGTTCATCCCCGAACTGGACGAGGGGGACATCGCCATGCAGGCGTGGCGAATGCCCAGCGTCTCGCTCGAACAGTCCATCCAGAGCACCACGCAAATCGAGCGCGTGCTCACCAAGTTTCCAGAGGTGGTAACGGTGGTTTCCAAGACGGGTAGGGCGGAGCTCGCCACAGATCCCATGGGCGTCGAAATCTCGGACATCTTCATCATTTTGGAACGAGAGGAAACACTGCCCCCGTTGAAGTGGCCCCTGGCCTGGATCGGGCTGATCGACTACCCGGAAGACAAGTGGGTCACCGAGAACAGTCCGGAAAACATCTACCACGTGCTCCGCGCCGTGCACCAGGACCTGGCCGAGCGGGAGCATTTGACCGCGGAGGAGGAACAGGCGCTCCGAGAAGAGGCGGAAAGGATCTACGCAGAGATGGAAGAAGCCGGACTGGACATGGAAAAGGATCGGCTCATTTTCGTCATCGACCAGATCCTCCGCCGCTATGTGCCTGCGAACACGTTCAGCTACACGCAGCCAATAGAGCTTCGGTTTCAGGAATTGATCGCCGGAGTTCGCTCCGATATCGGCATCAGCCTGTACGGACCGGATCTGGATGTCCTCAAACGTAAGGGGGACGAAATTGCTGCGGTGCTCCGCCAGATTCCCGGCGCAGCGGATGTCCGGCCCCAAGAGATTGCAGGCCTTCCCAACGTCCGAATCCAGGTCGACCGTCGTGCCATCGCGCGCTATGGCGTTAACGCGTCGGATGTGCTCGACGTAATCAACGCGCTCCGGGGGGTAACAGTGGGCCAGGTGCTCGAGGGACAACCGCGGTTCTTCCTCCAGGTCCGCTACGCACCTCAGTGGCGCGAAAACCTCTACGCCCTGGAACACCTCAAGGTGGCCGATCCCCTGGGCCGTCAGATCCCCCTCTCGCAACTGGCCCGGATCACCGTAGAACAGGGTCCCGTGATGATCACGCGCGAAAGCATTTCACGCCGCCTCTTGATCGAAGCAAACGTTCGCGGTCGCGATCTGGCCAGCTTCGTCGCGGAAGCGCAGCGCGCGATCGAGGAGAAAGTAGATCTGCCCCCGGGCTATTACCTAACCTGGGGGGGACAGTTTAAGAACCTGCAGGAAGCGACCGCCCGCCTCGTGATTGCCGTGCCCGCCGCTCTCTTCCTGATCTTCGCCCTCCTGTACCTGACCTTCAACTCGCTTCGGCTCACCGCCCTCATCTACCTCAACGTGCCCATCGCGGCAACCGGCGGTATCCTCGCCCTCTGGCTGCGCGGAATGCCGTTTTCCATCTCCGCGGGAGTGGGATTCATCGCCCTTTTCGGAATCGCGGTGATGAACGGCGTCGTGCTTGTGGAACACATCCGTGAACTGAGACGCCGTGGGCTCGAGGTAGGACAGGCCGTCTACCAGGGCGCGCTGGACCGGCTGCGCCCGGTGCTCATGACCGCCACCACCGATGCCCTCGGCTTCCTGCCCATGGCGATCTCCGTCAGCGCCGGCGCCGAAGTGCAGCGACCACTGGCAACCGTCGTTATCGGTGGCGTTATCACCAGTAGCTTGCTCACCCTGCTCGTGTTACCTTCCGTCTACCGCTGGTTCGAAGGCCGCCAATAGGCTGCCGGGAACGGCCAGGTTCGCGCCGTGCGGCTCGTACGCACCTTTTCGCCCGGCGCACAGCCGCACGGAGACTGGCGGGAAAGCAGCGGCCGGGAGGGCGTTGGCCGACAGGCGGCCCGGATCGAGGTAGGACCGCCGGCAAAGCAGCGAAAGTGTTTTCCAAAACGAGCTTTCATCGATCCGGCGCACCCGTCGCGGCCGTCACGGTACCCCCGACGGCGCCGCGCAGCCTGGCGGGTCTTCCGGGTGACCGGAGAGCCCACGGCGCGGGTGCATCTTCTCGGCACAGTCGCGCACGGTCGGTGAAAACCGGTTAAGAAAAGCGGTGCTGGTCGCTACGGAACGGCTGAACCAGCTCCCAACCTCGGTACCGCACCTCGGACGGCCGGACGAACCGGGCCCGCGTCGGCCAGAGCCGCGCCAGCAGGCCCCCCTGCCCCCGCATCTAGCCTCGCTTGCTGCTCCCGCCCGCGCAGCGACGGCCGAATCTGCCAAAATAGACCAAAATAGAACAGACGTCGGTGCCGTTCGCGAAGCAGGTCAGACAGAGCACCACGGCTAACGTCGCTAGCGCCGGTGTGCTCGGTCCGAAGCGCAACGTCGGTGGGACTCCTCATGAGCCAGGCCCATGCCGAAGTCTCCGGTGTGCTCCAAGGAACAGTCTTCTCCGCCCGGCGGGTGGCCGTTGCGGTAGCACTGCTTTATCTGGTCCACCTCGCGATGGTCGGCTGGTGGGTGTGGGAGCATGCGCCGAACGGTAACGAGTGGGCCCACCTGGCGTCCGGTGTCTACTTTCTGACCGTCGGACGGCATGAACTGTACCTCGTGAACCCACCGTTAACGCGCTACGTTGCCGGCCTCGGCGGGCTGGTGGGTGGGCTGCGGTTCGAGAGCTACCGGCCGGGTGAAGCACAATGGGACGACGGAGGCGACGCGGCTCCGGCCAGGCCGGAGTTTCGCGCCGGTGAGCGGCTACGCGACCGGTACGGAGCGAAAGCGTGGCTGGCGATCCGCTATGCACGCCTGCTCCTGGCGGTTCTTGCATCGACGGGCATCGTGGCCATGTACGTTTGGGGCAAGTCTCTGGCCGGCCCCGCCGTTGGACTCGCGGCGGCTTTTCTGTGGGCTGCGTCGCCGACGATGCTCGCCTGGGACGGGGCGCTCAACCCCGATGCCGCGGCTGCGGCGGCCATGGCGTGGCTGGGCGCCGCCCTGGCGCACGATCACCGCCATCGTTCGGCAAAGAGCGCAGCCGTAGTAGGGGGGGCGATGGGAATGGGTTGGGCGACCAAGTTCACGCTCCTGGCCGCTACCCCCTTCGCTTTGCTCTCGGTCCTCCTTGCCCGGCTGCGCGGCAGGCACTGGAAAGCCGCGCTGATCCATCCCCTGACCGGCGGACTCCTCGCCTACGCCGTGCTCCTTGCCGCCTATGGGTCGCTGCCCAGCCTGCGCCCGCTGGGATCCTACCGCTACCACTCAGGGCTGTTCCGGACCGCCGCCAACGGGATTCTGAGCGAAGTGCCCGCTCTGGTCCCCGACGAGATGATCAGAGGACTAGACATTCAGCAGTATGATCTCGAACACCCAAGACCAACCTACGTTGCGGGCCGGCACTACAGGGAACGCGTCTGGTGGTACTACTTCTACTGCTGGCTGGTCAAGGAACCGCCCGCAGCGGTGCTCCTCGTGCTGATGGGCATGGGGTTCTTGCTCTGGCGCACCATTCGCCGTGACGATGCTGCGTGGCGTGCGCTTCTCACCCTGATGCCCGGGCTGGCCATTTGGGCCGTGCTCAGCGTACATGGCGAGTTCACCACCTTCTATCGCTACGCCTTTCCCGGACTACCTGCCCTGTGGATTGCCGGCGCCATCGCTCTCGTGCGGTTGAGACAGTTGGCCGCGATCGGAGAATTCCTGATCTGGCTATTCGTGGGGCTGCTTGTTGCATCGGCTGCCACGACGGCCCCGCACTGGACCTCCTACTTCAGCGAAGCCGTTGGTGGGCCCCGTGCCGGCCCCGGGCATCTGGGCGGGATGAACCTGGACTGGGGCCAGGACCTGCCCGCCCTCGCGCGCTGGGCCATGGAGCATCCGGAGGCCCGGCCGCTCTACGTCGCGACCCCCTCTACCGATCCACTCAGCCTGTACGGACTGACCCACGCAACCTCCGTCCGGCAGCTCCCTGTGGGAGGCGAAGCGTCCGGTTGGTACGCGATCGGAGTGGGGACCGTTGTCGAAACACCGGAGCGGTACGCGGCGGTGATTCGAAACAAGCCCGTTGCTCGGGTCGCGTATACGTTCCTGATCTATCGCTACGACGAGCGATGACGACCGCCGGTGTCCACCCGCTTCCCCCGATGCAGCTTCTTGTTTTCGGACGCGACTTGAACAAGACCTTGCCTGGGCCTGCCCGGTCAACCGGTCGAGCGCGCTCGGATTCGCTTATAAGCCCATCGTCCAACGCTCGCCAGGATCGCAATCGCACAGGCGACTCCAACCACGATTGGCCAAATCGGCTTTGGCGGCCCTCCGGTCAGTTCGTCAAGCGTTGCCTCGCCGGCCGCCAGCCTTTCGAGAAAATCCGGCGGCAACGACTCGTCCGGGATCCTGTGATCGTCCGATATCCACAGGTAGTCCCGCGCTGCGATCTGTTCCCCCGGCGGCGGATCCTCGAATTCTATAAGCCACGTGCCGGGACGCAAACGAGGTGGTCTGCTGGGAAAATCCGTGTCCGTAACCGTCCCTATCTCCAGCCGTTTCACTTGCAACTTCACTCTCTTGCCATCCCGGTCCACGTACTCGTATCCCGAAAGCCCCAGCGGCCAATCATCCACCCTGCTCCAGCGGAAAGTCGAACGGGACAAAAGATCCTCGAAACCGCCGCGCATCCAGTATTCGATGGCCAAGCACGCGTGCGGCGGCTCGCGTGTCACGAAGGCAATGGTGAATGCCTCCTTACTCTCCGACACACGGTACACCTCCCGGCCCTCCCAAACCCCTGGCTCAGCCCGGTCCCAGGGAAGACACATCGCACGCCATAAGGGCGCCACGTCCGACTGCTGGTAGGTCGGCGCGCACAGCAGAGCGGTGAGGAGTTCTATAGCAACTTCGCCAAAGAAGTAGTTCTTCGTTTTCGCAAAAGTTCTGAGACTCGGCCACGTTCGGAATTGCGGGAGCTGCCCAGGTCCTTTCGGCGTGTAGAGTGCCCACAGGCGGGATCCATCGCAATAGTGGACGTCTGTGTACGCGTAGAAAAATATTCGGTTTCGCCGCACGCTAAAGTCCCGCCCGTTTTCCTCGACGTAGATCTTCGGGAACTTGACGAGCACTCGTATGGCAAAAGGCACCCTCTTTGGCTCCAGTTCGTCGGGATCGAGCCATTCCGGTTCCGACGGAACCTTGGGCACGAGAATCGTCTGCTCCCCCTCCAGCTCCAGCCGCAGGTTCTTCACTCGATTCGCCAGGCGCTCCCACGTCGCTCGGATCTTGTCGATAGCTCCGTCCGCACCCATGCTCAGGTGCGGGGCAACGCCGACCAGCGGTGCAGCAAGGACGTAGACAAATGCCAATACCACGCGCACTATTGCTACCCTGCGCTTGGAAGTGATCCCCACCATACCTATCGCCTCCCGTCGAACTTTCGTGCACCGCCCGCTCACTCAGCTCCAGCCTAGCCCGATGGCGGTGGGTCGCAGATCCAGCGGGTGATCTTTTTTTCCGTCTGCCTGCACCCCCCGACCTCCGCTTCTTGTGGGTATTGATCCGGTATGGGCTCGCACTTCGGATTGCAGGTACCGCAGCGATCGTAATACACCGTCGTGCCCGCACGCACAAAGTTAGCCAGCGCGTCTCCGTCCGGGTTCCAGATCGGAAAGCTCCAAAGCATAGCGGAACCGTCTACTAACAGGCGGCACTTTTGTGTCTGGCCAGCCCGGAGGAACGCCACCTCCCGCACAACCTTGCAGTACGGATGACACTGGGCCAGTCCAAGCTGTGTGAGCCAGACTCCGACCAGGATGCTTATCCCGAAAAGAACGTGTCGCCGGTTCATTGCTCAACCTCCCGCTTTGCCGTCAAGCTCCTGAACCGTCCGCGGGTAACGAGAACCCCCACAAGGGCTATCCACCTTCTGCCTGGTCCGTGGACGGCCCTGAGCTCTCGCCCACCCAAACGTGTCCGTTCAGCAGAACGTCCCAGACGTCTTCGGCTCCGCCGGCCGAAAGCACACGGATCCGGCACGTGCCGCGCAGGTATCCGCCGGTCGTCTCGCCCACGCGAAGCACTAACGTCCACATGTGCGGCTGATCCTGCACGACGTCGCGCACCGCCAGCGGTAGCTCGCCCATGTCGACGTCCACGCTGCGGAGGGGCTGCCCGTCGCGCCGCCACACCGCGAGCTGAATCTCGTCTCCAGGCCGGACAACCCCGAGGAGCACCGGGTTCGGTACGATCCGCGCATAGCCGTCTCTGAAGGCACGAAGTTGGAACTCGAACCAACAAGAAGCCCCGTCGGCGGTGCGTGCGGAAACTCGCCCTTTGGCTCTAACAGACCCCCTTTGCGGACCGCCGTCAGGTTCGATAGTGAATCGGGCCACCTGGCCCTGGCTCAGCGGGCCAACGCGGCTCGGGTGAACGACGAAAGTGGGGGGGACCGTGACCTCGACATACTCCAAATCCGTTAAAGCCCGAACCTCCATCCGCCGCCGTTCTCCACCCTCAGGGGGCACGTTCCCCCATTCCAGCCGATCCGCGCTCATGCGAAACGGGTAGCGGACCGGAACCGACACGATCCACTGATAGAAGGTGGTCCGGCTTTCGTGGCCAATCAGACGGCAGTGCAGCACCGTTTCAGCGGCCCCCTTTTTCGTCAGCGGCCTCAGGTACGCACGGAGCGTCAGTGACACAGCGCTGTGCCCCGCTACCCCCGCACGGGGAGCATCCACTCGGGCACCTCAGCCCTTACAAAGCGCAGCCAACCGCGATAAGCGGATGGGGCGATCCGAGCGGTTTTCCAGCCGTAGCGGCACGGTCAGCTCCTGGCTTGCCCACTGCGGCTCCCTGGTCAGCGGCGCCACGGTGAGAGCTGCGTCCGCACCGGCGACGAGACGGAGCGGGTTCGTGTCGGGCGGTCCCAGCAGCCAGCGCGCGCCTATCGCAAACGCAGCTCCCACAAGCAGCCCCCACGCCACGGGCGACCGAAACACCGTGGAGAGAACCCGCTTCCCTCCTCCGTTCCCCGACATGGCTCCCTTCCTCATTTGTTCGGCTCCAGACCATGCGCAACCACTCGCGATCTTCGGCCAACCGGCGGCCGGTCAGACACCTTGCGGACGACACCGCGTCGAAGCGAAACGAATTGGGGAACGCTCCTGAGCGCCAGGGTTGCGTCCTTCCGTAAGGGCAGGGCACGCGCACCGAGGAGTTCTGCGAGCTGCTCCGCTGGGCATGAGCCGACACCGTAGGCCAGGTCAACGAGGACGAGAGCTCCCGACCCCGCGGGCAAAGAGCGCAGAATGCGACAGCAGCGGTCGCAGTCCGAACGGTACAGGACGACCACACCATCGAGGGGGAACTCGGCCTCAACGCTTCCCGTCAAGAGCGCCACAGGAAAGCTGCGCCCGATCCAGTCGCGTGGCTCAAGCACAACGACGTCGCGGCGAAGCAAATCGTGGAAGGTCTGTCCGAGAAGGCCAGGCAGAGCGATAGGAACCGCCACCATGGTTGCGACCAGGTAGCCGCGAGCATTCCGCGCAGAGCAAGAGGGCACGTTGCGCCAGGACCGACGCGTGAGAACACAACACCAAAGAAGCGCCGCCAGCAATAGATTGGTCGCTGCCACCAGCCATATCGGCGGCGAGACCACCCCGAAGCAGCCACAGTGCGTCTCACCCCGCATCATAGCCAGGGCATCGGCAGCCGCCAAAAACGCGAGCATACCGCCCACGAACCGCCGTATCGGCGCGGACACAGGCCCTGTGGCCACCACCAGGCACGCGACCGCAACTTCCACCAGGCAAAGGGCGAGAAGTGGAACGGGGCCAAGCACACCGGTGACGGAGCTGAACCAGTAACCCTGGCGCAGAAGCACGTACAGCGTTCCCAGTGCACCGCACCAGAGCCACAGGCCTGCCGCGATGCAGACCGGCACAGGGCGAACCGGCACGCGGACGCGACCGACCCAGGACTGCTCTTTCTGTGCAACAGCGAGCCGGTCCACAACATCCTCCCGTCAGGAGATGGCGACCACGCACATCTCCATCGTAACGTGTGTGTGTGTGTGTGTGTGTCAAGGCCTTGCGCACAAGTGTGTTGCCGCGTTGGCTGCGTCCCTCGCCATGTCCGATCGAGCGCGCGGTCTATCGGATCGAGCTGGATTTGGACTGGCCGTGTGCGAGGCGGTGCGGAGGGGAGCCGTAGTGCTTTTCGGGGTTCGGAGCCGATTCGCCGTTTCCCGGCCGGAGAGCCTGCGCAAGGTACAATTGAGCGGCATTCCGCAGAGTTTTATGAGCCTCCGAACTACCAACCAACCCGAAGAACCGACAGAATGAGCTCCTACGACCCACCCGGACTCCGATCGGACGAAGAGATCTGGTTGCAGCATCCCCGGCCGGTTGTGCTGAGGCCGGCCGAAGTGCTCGAGCGCGAGCGGGTCCCGACGGTCGTCCGCGAGTACAGGCCGTCGGTGTTCTGGCCGATTGTGCTTTTCGTGGCTACGTGCCTGACCACTTATCGGGCCCAGGGGGCCGCGTACGCGGCGGCGCTGTTGACGATCCTGGCGTTCCACGAGATGGGGCACTTCGTGCAGGCCAGGCGTTGGGGCGTCCGAAGCTCGTACCCGCTCTTCATCCCCATGCCGCTGTCGCCCATCGGCACGATGGGGGCAGTGATCCTGATGCGGAGCAACATCCCCAACCGCCGGGCTCTTTTCGACATCGGCATCACAGGCCCCCTTGCCGGACTTGTGCCGGCGTTGATCGTCTGCATCGTTGGGATCAGCGGTTCCACCGTCGTGGACACGTCGCAGCTTGCGGGTGGCCGCTACCTGGAACTGGGCGAGCCGCTCATCTTTAAGTTCCTCGTGTGGCTGGTGAAAGGCCCTGTGCCGGAGGGTAAGGAACTTCTGCTGAACGGCGTGGCTATGGCAGGGTGGGTAGGCATCTTCATCACCGCCATTAACCTCGTGCCCGTCTCACAACTCGATGGGGGACACGTGCTTTACGCTTTGCTCGGCCGGCGCTCGTATCTCATCGTAAGGGTCCTGTTCCTGTTCGCTGTGGTCGCTGTCGTGGTGACGGGAAGCTGGTTGTGGCTGTTGCCCCTCGTGATTGTCCTGTTTATCGGGCTTTATCACCCGCCAACGATGGATGATGGCAAGGATATCGGGGGCTTTCGGAGGGCGTTGGGCTGGATCACGCTTGGCTTTGTCGTGCTCGGGTTCACTCCTGACCCGCTACAGGTCCGATTTCCCGACCCCGGCAAGTTCCGCGACGAGTACATCGATGTAGTGAAGAGTTCGGTGGACCCCGAGGTGGAGTCACGGCCGGGGCTTGCGGCGTCATCGCTCGGCGCGATCCTCGGCGGCGTTCACGGCTTCGTAGAGCCGGACGGCATGCTGCCTCAGCCAGGGTTTGCGCCAGTGGACGAGGTAGAGGATGGCGAGGAAGTCGTAGAGCGCATGGGCGATGATCGGTCCGGTGAGGCTGCCGGAGAGCGCGTAGGCCACGCCGTTGGCCGTACCGAAGAAGAACGCAAAAGCAGCGTAGGTCAGGGTCACAGGGTGTGCCGCCGCGAATAGGGCGGCTGTGAGAAGAATCGCCGGGACGACGCTGAACAGGTCCGTGAACCACTCCTGAAAGAACACCCGGAAGAGGAACTCCTCGCCCACACCGGCTGCGGCTGCGATGAGCAGGACATCCAGCACGGACGCCGGCTTGAAGAGAGGGGCGAGGACTCGGTCCAGGAACGCCAGCAGCCGACGGACCGGCCGGAAGGGCAGCCGCACGATCGTGACGACCGCAGCGAGGTAGACCAGACCGAGCAGCACACCGAGCCCAACGTCCGACGCGCTCCATCGCAAGAGGCTTCCCACGTCCGTCCCGCGCAGCCGCGCGAGACTGAACCCAAGCAGCCCCAGAAACAACTCGAAGCCACAGGAAACGATCACGAGCGATGGATCGTTCAGGAGAATCCTGCGGGGGTACTCGGCCTGCGATTCGGCGTTCTGACTTTCTTCAGTCATGTCCGCACTCACTTGAAGGTGAAATCCGTTTGCCAAACAGGTATAGGACGGCGACAAGCAGCACAACACCGCCTGCGAGGGATACATACGGCGGCATACCAAAGCCTGCTGGCAGGTAGCCTGTGACCAATGCCGTGGCTGCGGCGAGGACCGCGTACGGGGCTTGCGTCCGCACGTGATCGATGTGATCGGCGGCGGACGCGATTGAACTCAAAATGGTTGTGTCCGATAGGGGGGAGCAGTGGTCACCGAAGACGGCACCGCTCAGGACGCTCGCCAGCGTTGCGTAGCGGATCGCCTCGGCCACGGCTGGATCGAGGCCGGCAGCTTCTCCGGTGGCCGCCCATGCCATGGGGGCCGCCACGGGAATCACGATCGCCATTGTGCCAAACGAAGTGCCTGTACTGAAGGAAATCACCGCCGACGCCACGAAGACTGCCGCGGGCACGAGATGTGGGGAGGGATGGACCCGCGCCACCAGCCAGGGCCCCGTGAACAGGTAATTGCGGCAGAGGTCGCCGATGGTCCAGGCCAGCACCAGGATAATCAGAGCCATCATCATCGAACGGCAACCGGCAACCCACGCCTCCACCGCCTTAGCAACGCTCAGAAGCCCGAGTAAGCGGGAAAGCGCGATCGCCAGGAAGCCTGCACCGAACGAGGCCCACAGCAGCGCCTGGTAGGGATCGGCATTGCCCAGGACGTCCCGAAGGGACGCGCCGTGCGCCGCTCGCCCGAGGGCGGAGCTTCCGCTGCTGTACAGCCCGTAGAGCACCAGGGCTATCATGACGGGGACCACGATCACCGGCACGGCCAGGGCACGACGCGAACTGCTCTGTCCCTCGCGCCGGTCGAAGTCGGGATCCGCCAGCGGCACGGCACCGTCGCGCAGCACTCGGCCCTCGCGAATCGCCCGTCGCTCTGCCGCCAGCATGGGCCCGAAGTCCCGCTCGCTCGCCGCCACCAGGAACACGAAGCAGATCGCGAAGATGCTGTAGAAGCTGTAGGGAAGGCAATGGAGAAAGAGCCCGTATACCTCGCCGGCGGGGACAACGCCGGCATCCTCGAACTGGCTGAGTTGATAGCCGATCCAGGTGGAGACCAGCGCGAGCGTGGCCACAGGGGCCGCTGTCGAGTCGACAATGAAGGAAAGCTTCTCGCGGGATATCCGCAACTTGTCCGTAAACGGCCTAAGGGTAGCGCCGACGAGCAAGCAGTTCGCATAGTCGTCGAAGAAGATTACCAGGCCCAGCAGCCAGCCGCTGAGCATGCCCCCCTTTCGACTGCGCACCCGTCCCGCCAGCAGTTGGACCAACGCCTCCATACCGCCGCTGCGACTGACCACGCCTATCATCCCCCCTAAAGCGGCGGTGAACAGCAAGACAGCCGCATGGCTGGGATCGGCAACCGTCTCCAGAATGTGGCGGTCCAGTGTGCGCCAGAGCGCCGCAACCGCGTCCCAGCCTTCGACGGCGAATACCCCCAGGTAGATCCCGACGAAGAGCGAGATGAGCACCTCCCGGGTGAGGAGCGCAAGGACGATGGCAACGAGCGGTGGCACGAGGCAGACGAACCCGGGTATTCTCCGGGGCATCCAGCGGGCCGTGAGGCTGCCGAGTTGTGCAACGACCGTGTCGCTTTCGACGATTACCGGCCCAAGCTCGGCGGTGCCCTGCTTTAGCGGAGGGCTGGTGCTGACGGGCGCCAGCCGGCCATCGAGCAAGCGAACGGCCACGCCATCGAGCCGGACTTGCTGGCCGTCCAGCTCAGCCCGGGGCTGCCCATCTGGCCCAATCACGCGCACGGCTAACTCAACCGGTACGTCGCCCACCACATAGGCCCGTGCGGGGACGATCTGCAGGCGGAGCTCTTCGCCGCAACAGTGGGGCAGCGGGACGAGCACGGTTAGGAGAGCTAAAGCGAGTATCTGGTGGCAATAGCGCATGCAGCGGGCTCGTGCGTCGCAGCTCCAGGCTGAACCAGAAGTCACCGCCTCTCGTGTACCTTATCTTTACCATGTTCGGCGCATTTTCCACGTCCGGTGCATATGGTGACCGCCAATCCGTTGCGCGGTCTGGGCCGCCGGGGCATCCCCTAGCCCCGAACAGGGGCACAGGCCGCGGGTAAGGCCCGGATATACCGCCGTCGGGGGGCAGACAAGCGCAGAGTCAAGAGGAGCGAACCGCCGGAGCAGTCGTTGCGCACTGCCGGTCTGCTGAACGGCGCTCTCAAGCACCCAGGCCGAGGGCTTCCCGCACGAACGCAAAAACGTCCGCCAACCGCCGCGGTTCGAGGGAGGCCGTTCCGTGCGGTGCGGCCAGTAGCGGCCGGTCCTGCTCCTCGCCGGCCGGCAGCCCGTGGCTGCCCCGTACGAGCGAAGCGTCTGTCGGAACGACGTCGAACAGCGCCCGAAATCCGAGACGGCGCTGGAGAAGCCGAAGGAAGGCACGAAGTTTGGGGAACGGAATCGTGGGATCGAAGAAGAGCTCGCACGGATCGTAGCCCGGCTTGCGGTGGATGTCTACCGTGGGGGCAAAGTCCGGCCGCCGCTTCTCATCCAGCCAGTAGTGATACGCAAACCACGCGTCCGGCTCGGAGAGAACGACAATGTCGCCGCTCCTCGAATGATCCAGGCCGTGCGCGCGTAACTGCTCCCGCCCCTGCAGAACCGTTGCCACTCCGGGCACCTCGGCCAGAAAAGCCGCCACTTCCGACACAAGCCGCGGTTCACGGACATAAACGTGCGCGACCTGGTGGTCTACAACGGCGAAGGCATCGGAGAGGAACGTCTCGATCGTTTCACCAAAGGGGCCGTCTCGGGTAACCAGCCAGCCCCTGCGGCGGAGCTCGCGGTTGATGTAGACCGGCCGCCGGACCCGCACCAGGCCGTACTCGGACACGACCACGGGACGCACCCCGTGCTTCTGGCAGGCGTCCAGCACAACCCCCACCGCCTGCTCCAGCTCGCCGACTGCACGTGCCGTAACGTCCGGCTCTGGCCCATAGCGTTGCAGGTCGTAGTCAAGATGGGGGATGTAGGCCAACGTCAACCTGGGACGCAGGTGCTCAAGCACCCATGCCGTCGCCCGTGCAATCCACAGGCTGCTTTCGATGCCCGACATCGGCCCCCAAAACGCATGGAACGGGAAGTTGCCCAGCTCCTGCTCCAGCCGCGCCGGCAGATCCATCGGAGAGCCGTGGATCGCGAATACCTTGGAGCCGTCGGCACCGTAATACGGCTTCGGCGTCACGCTGTAGTGCACCGGAGCCCCCTGATTGAACCACCAGAAAAGCTTCGCGCACGTGAACGTTTCCCCCCGTTGTGTGGCGATCTCCTGGGCTACCCGGTAAAGGGTGGGCGCTTGAATCAGCCGGTTGGATTGCACCCAGAACCGCACCTCCCCGAGGTCACGCCAGTACCAACCGTTCCCGACGATGCCGTGTTCCGCGGGTGACCGCCCGGTGAGCATGGTGGCCTGCGCCGTACAGGTGACCGCCGGCAGCGGCTCTTCCAGGGGGTATATTGCAAACTCCTCCCTTACCCGCGCCAGCGCTCCCGATGCAGCCGCCAGCGTCCGCTTGGTCAATCCCACCACGTTGATGAGGCAAACCGGCTGAGGGGGCATGTCGCTCTCCGTTCCGTGCCTTCGGAAAATACTCGGGCTCCCTTACCCGGTGCTCGGAACCTAGCATTGTCCGCGATCCTCGTCACGTTGATCCAGGTCTAACGGTTCCGCGACGAATTCCGGCGGCGCACGGGCGGCCAACCAAGCCCGGAGCCGGCGCGCGGCGGATCTGGTTGCAACCCGCCCGGCAGACGCCCGCACTTCACGGACCGTTCCAGCTCTTCCCCAGCGCAATGACCCGGTCCGCAACGACCGCATCCATGGCCCCCGCTCGTGCACGGAGAGCACCGCTTCGCTATAGTGTGTTTTCGGGTAGCCGCAACGGCGGTTGCCGACGAAGAGGCCGTTGCGAATAATTCGCAACCGGGAACCTTTGGCATCTGGGGACGGTGGACAGCAAGAAAGGGGGAGGATATGCGGCGATTCTGGCTTGTTGCGAGTTCGGTGGCAGCGCTGGGTTTGGGTGTGCTGAGTTTCGCGGGCTGTACGAGCAAAGCTCCGGACGAAGAAGCGGCACCAAGCCCACCGGCGGTCAGCGAAGAGGGGCCGACAGCGGCTGAGACCGAGTCGGTCGCTACGCCCGAGGCCGCAACGCAACCGGAGGCGGCAGCGGAACCGGAGACAGCTTCGACGTTGACCGAAGAGGTCACGGAAGCGGAACCGCCTGCTCAGGAACAGCTCCGACCCGCAGAACCGGGTGGGCTCAAAAGGATCCCAATCGAGGACTTCTTCGTATTGGGGGGCCGTTCCGAGGGCAACGAGACGCTGACTGTGGAGGAGATCAAAGAGTTCCTCAGCAATCCCGCCTACCACGAGCCCGTGTTACCGATCGTCCCCCTCGGGCTGGACCAGAACATCCAGGACTACATCCCCAGCGACAATCCGCTGACGATTGCCAAAGTAGAACTGGGTCGCCAGCTCTACTTCGACGCTCGGCTCTCCCGTGACGGTACGGTCTCCTGTGCCACCTGTCATGACCCAGCGAAAGGGTTCTCCGATGGTCAGCCCGTTTCCACCGGGATCAACGGTCAGAAGGGCACGCGGAACGCCCCGACGGTGTTCAATCGCGTATACGGTAAGACCCAGTTCTGGGATGGACGGGCGGCCAGCCTGGAAGAGCAAGCGCTCGGACCGATTCAGAACCCGATCGAGATGGGCTTCACGCTCGATGAACTGGTCGAGCGGCTGAAGGGGATCGAGGGGTACCGCATCCAGTTCGAAAAGATCTTTGGTGAGGTCTCCGCGGACGCGATCGCCAAGGCGATCGCCAGCTTCGAACGCGTTATTCTGGTCGGTAATTCCCCCTACGACTACTACCAGGACCTCCAGCGATTCGCCAAACTCAGCCCCGAAGACCTCGAGGCTTCGCCAGAGCTGAAGGCCCAGAAGGAAGCGGCGGAAAAAGCAGCGGCGGAGCATCCGATGTCGGAGGCAGCGATCCGTGGCATGAAGCTCTTCTTCGGCAAAGCCGAATGCAGCACCTGCCACGTCGGTCCGAACCTCACCGACGAGCTCTTCTGGAACATCGGCGTGGGCATGGATAAGGAGAACCCTGACCTCGGCCGATACGCCGTAACCAAAGAGGAAAAAGACAAAGGGGCATTCAAGACCCCAACGGTGCGGAACGTCACGTTGAACCCGCCCTACATGCACGACGGCAGCCAGGCAACCCTGATGGAGGTCATCGAGCACTACAACAAAGGTGGAACGCCGAACAAGTGGCTCACCGACCGGATGAAGCCGCTGAACCTGACCGACCAGGAAAAGCAGGACCTGGTGGAGTTCCTGAAGGCACTGGAGGGTGAAGTTCCCAAAATCCCGTTGCCCCGGTTGCCCCAATAGACTCCGTTGAAGGACACAGATAGCATATTCGGGGGTGGCTAAGGTCACGTGCCTCCTGCCTGCGCTCAGCGCTGGCGCGGCAGGAGGCTTTTTTACGCAACCGGCGGCGCCAACGATTGACGCCGACGGTGACGAGGCGTGCGCCGTTTGCCCATCGGTCCCAAGCCACCCTGCAACCGTAGAGCACCACCAGCGGCTCCGTCTCCGTACCTTTGTTCCTCCCCCCGCTCTGGTCCCGCATGCAGTGCCAACCCGACCGGTCGCTTTCTAAGAATGGACGCCGCTGCGTAGTCAGTGGGCTGGTAGAGCATCGGTAACCGCCCGCTGGGGGGGCGGGGCAAACGAGCCACCGGCACCGGCTTGTGCAAAGTGCGGAGCTAGTCATGCGTATCGTGTTCCACTGCATCGTGTTGGCGGCTTCGGTACTGCTTTTCCAGGCAGCGGTTGTACACGCCCAGGGGCGACGGGCAGCGGAACACGACTTCCAGAACCGGTCACCCCGGGTGGGCGACCCTGTACCGAACCTCACGGCGTACGATGCCCAGGGAAAACCGTTCCCCCTCAGCAAGCTGAAGGGGAGCTACACGGTCCTCGTCTTTGGCTGCTTGACCTGACCCCCATTCCTGCGCAAGGTCTCCAGTTTGGAGGCCATTCGCCAGGACTTTGCTTCCAAGGGCGTCAGGTTCTACTACGTCTACAAGGCACTGGCCCATCCGGAACTCCACGGCTACGTTCAGCCGTACACGCTCGAAGAACGGCTGGCGCACGTTCGGGAGGCCGTCCGGCGACTCGGGACGCGGATCCCATGGCTTGTGGACCCCATGGACAACCGACTGAAGCACGCGTTCGGCGATCAGCCCAACTCTGAGTTCATCATCGGACCCGACGGGAAAGTTGTGCTAAAGCGCGCCTGGTGCGACCCGCAGGCGCTTCGAGAGGATCTTGAGCGGCTGGTGGGCGCGCCTGAGTCGCACACGGATCCGGCTGAGCTAAATCTGGGAGCGATACGGGACACGGCAACCAGGCGGCGACCGGAAGAGTTGCCGCAGCTTGAACTGCCCGGCGATTTGACTCCGGTCGTGGTCAAGCCTCATCTGGTCGGGGAAGAACCGTTCTACGCCAAGCTAAGGGTTGAGGTAGAACGCGCGGTTCTGAACGACGGAGAGGGGCAGGTCTTCCTCGCCCTGCGGCTGGATCCCCTGTACCACGTGCACTGGAACAACCTGGTCGGCCCCGTACGGCTAAAGCTCCTCTTGCCCGATGACGGGCCCGTATTCGAAGCGACCGAGTTGACCGCGCTTCGGCCGCAGCAAGAGTCCGATGGGGCTCCTCGCGAGTTCCTGATCCGCGTGCGAAAGGTGAACGAAGGCGACCGGATCGAGGCGGTGGTGTACTATGCTGCGTGCAGCGACGAAGAGGGGTGGTGCAAGATCCTGACGCAGCGGTACACGATCGTGTTCCGGCGGGACAAGGATGCTGGCCGAGTCATCGGACGGGGGAGGCGTCGGCCCGAGAGGAACGTTGCCGTTCGTGAGGCCGCTCGCGGATCGGGGCGTCGCTCGGTTTTGACGGGGGCCATTGTCGAAGCCCGCGGAAACGTGCTGCGCATCCGCGACTCAGCCGGAGCAACCCGCTCCGTACGGCTGCTGCCCGGCACCCGGATCTTCCGCTCGGGACGAGCGGCTCCTCGGGACCGGCTCAAGCAGGGGACGCGGATCGGCGTATTCGGGCAGGAGCGCAACGGCGAATTCTGGGCGATGCGGCTCCTGATCCTGCACGAATAAGAAAGCCGCACCTGCGTTAGCGCGCCGAGCTACTCGAACGGCGGAATGGCTCGCTCGCGCCGCGTCCGAGGCGATTTGGGGGGTGGACACGATGGTGCTGACCGCGTAGATCCAAAGGGGGATGGCGTTCCCCTGATTCGTGGTCAGACGCGACGCCTCTGCGATGCGTCGCGCAAGGTGCGAGCGTCGGCGGCCGTCCGCCCCACATTTCGCACGTCCCAGGTACAGTGAGTGGGTTGGTCTGCCGCACGTTCCTCGCAAAGACTCGGCCAG
>JALSID010000115.1 GCA_026981825.1 Planctomycetota bacterium | reverse complement strand
CACCGTGCCCCAAATCCACCGAGAGAATGGAACCCGCTATTGCTCCCAGTATCCGCGCAAGCCCGTCGGGGAGGCCAAAACTCAGCAACCACGCGACTCCGTGGACCGCGGCTCCGTGCCACTGCCTGATGCCCCTGTAGGATTTTTCGACCGCCTCCGCCAGTTTCGAACCGACGAAAAGCGCCGCCTGGAGTGGCCTGGGTTGGGCAAACAGGAAAGTCGTCAGGAGCACTGAGCAAGCAACTGAGGCGATGGGCAAGCCAAGCCACGAAATCGTGGCGACCGATTTTCCCCCTGTGTCTTCGATATCCGCTTCTACTCTGACCAGGGCGGCCGAAGACGGCCCGAAGCACAGCAAACCGACTAGGGCTCTGTGGCTGTTCCCGCCGTAAAGGACGAGCGACCATGTGCAGGTTACGGCTTCGAGCCCGAGACTTAGTACCCAGGACAGAACCGTTCCACGGGATTGAGGTTCCCTGTTGGCGGTCGCCTTGTACGCCGTTGGACCGGTGGTCCGCTGAGCTTCCCGACGCAGAACGTGCACCGCTCGAACCGCTGCCAGCCCGGTAATCACGGCGAAGATGAATGGGAAAAAATAGCGAAGACGATAAGAGCCCCGAGAAGGGCACCCGCCCACTCTATCGCCTCATCCGGCCTGTATTCAGGGCACCCGCTCATCATCTGATTCTGCAGGTGCACGGAGATCCTGCGCAACTCCTCGAATTTTCCCTAAGGCCCCGCTAGTCGGGAGATTAGGCGGGGGACGCGGGCATTCTGGTGGGTTCGGGTGTCACCCGGGCGCTGGTACGACGACAGACACTCTTGACAGAGCTGAAGACTGTCGCTAGTCTTACGAGTGACGTGCTGCGAGTGACTACGAAGATGGCGAAGAGCTGCGCGGACAAGTTGGACCGTCTGATCGCCCGGAGCGGGTGGTGGTGGCGGTTCTTTTACTTTAGCCCTGCTGGGCCGCAGGGCCGCGTCGGCTCTCCCGCCACCTGAAACTGGCAACGAACAAGCGAGAGCGATCGAAGCCCTGAGGCCTGGAAAAAGCCTCAGGGCTTTTTGTTTTGGCGTTCAGCGTGCGGAGGTTGAGCCAACGATGGTGATCGTGATGAAACCGCGAACACCGCAACCACTCGTCGATGCCGTGGTGAGGAGAATCGAAGCTATGGGGATGAAGGGGCACGTAATTGTCGGGACCGAGCGTACGGTTGTTGCTGCCATTGGTGAGAAAAGGGACGGTGCGCGGGAGGCGCTCGAGACGATGGAGGGGGTCGAACAGGTCGTGCCTATCCTGGCTCCCTATAAGATTGCCAGCCGCGAAGTGCGGCCGGAGAAGACGGTCGTTCGTGCGGGTTCGCTGGAAGTCGGCGGCGAACGGGTGGCGGTGATCGCAGGACCGTGTTCGGTGGAAACCGAGGAACAGATCCTCGCTACGGCGCGGGCGGTCAAGGCGGCCGGAGCGACAGCTTTGCGGGGAGGCGCCTTCAAGCCCCGTACAAGTCCATACAGCTTCCAAGGACTCAAGGAAAAGGGGCTCGAGTTGCTCGCCCTTGCGCGCGAAGAGACCGGCCTGGCCGTGGTCACCGAAGTGCTGTCGCCGGAACAGGTGCCGCTGGTGGCGGAGTACGCCGACGTCCTCCAGATCGGTGCAAGAAATATGCAGAATTACCTGCTGCTGCAGGCCGTCGGCGATTCGGGCAAGCCCGTCCTCCTCAAGCGCGGCCACGGTGCAACGGTGGATGAGTTCTTGCTGGCCGCCGAGTACATCCTCGATCGAGGCAACCAGCAGGTGATCCTGTGTGAACGGGGCATCCGCACGTTCGAGACGCACACGCGGTTCACCCTTCCCCTGGCGACCGTTCCCTACCTGCAAGAGCGGACCCATCTTCCTGTGATCGTCGATCCCAGTCACGGAACCGGCAAGGCTTCCCTCGTGCGTCCGATGGCTCGGGCCGCGGTGGCAGCCGGCGCAGACGGGTTGATCGTGGAGGTGCACCCACGACCGGAGGAGGCGTGGAGCGACGGCTACCAGTCGATCAATTTCGACCAGTTCGATCAGCTCATGGCCGAGTGCGCCCGGGTGGCGGAAGCAATCGGTCGCTCCATCGCGACGCTGGTCAGCCAGACCTGACAGGTGTGCGTGATCGGTCCGCCGCTACCCACATTGCTGGGCCCGCCCTCGGTTCGATTCCGTCACACCTGGCTGATCTCCAGGTACGGCCTGGGGGAGGATACGGCCGTCCCCGGTCAGGTGGACTCTGTTCGACGACTTACTCGCGACCGGGGCCACGAGCGGCTATGGTTGCGCGAAGCGGCCCGTGCCGGGTGCGAAGGTTTTTCCGGCCGATTGGGTACTTGCTCGTCGGATAGCTTTGTGAGTGCCCCGCCCCCTGAGCAGGGAACGCGTAGCCGGAACGCTGCGGGCGTTACGGAAGACATGCCGCTGGCCGACTAAAGCGGCTGTACTCTGCAGATCAGGCATTTCAGGTAGTCGTTTTCGGGGCAGTACACGGACACAGGGTGATCGGGCGCGGCGCCCCTGTGTTCGAGAATCTGCAGCCCCTTACCGGCGTCGAACGCTGCCTGACGGATCACCTCCAGGAACAGCTCGCGTGTGACCAGTCCGGAGCAACTGCAGGTTACCAGGATACCCCCGGGGCGGAGCCGGCGCAGCGCGGCGCGGTTCAGGTGCAGGTAACCTCGGACTGCCCCGTTGATGCCCTTCTTTTTCCTGGCCAGCCGCGGGGGATCGAGGATGATCATGTCCCAGAGGTCGCCTTCGCCCGGTTCTTCGGCCAGCCAGCGGACGATGTCTTCTTTCCGGGTGCGGAAGTTGGTGATCTGGTTCAGTGCGGCGTTCTGTTCCGCCAGGGTCAGGGCTGCCTCGGACGAATCGACGGCGACGACTTCGGCTGCTCCGAAGCGAGCGCAGAGCAGTCCAAACCCACCGGCGTAGGAGAATAGGTCCAGCACGCGCCGGCCGGCGGCATAGCGTGCTACAGCCCTTCGGTTCTCGCGCTGGTCCAGGTACCAACCGGTCTTGTGCCCGACGCGGATGTTCACCGCAAACTTCAGACCGTTTTCCTCAATCTGCACGGTCTCCGGTGGCTCTTCGCCCAGCAGGGGGCCGTCCTGGAGTTCGATCCCCTCGGCTTCTTTCATTCCCTTCTCTGTGCGTACATAGACGCCCCTCGCACCGGTGAGCTCCATCAGCACCGGCGCCAGCATTTCCAACCTTTTGTAGATACCCAAGCTCGTCACCTGTACGGCCAACCAGCCGGCGTACCAGTCGGCGATGAGACCGGACAGCCCGTCTGCTTCGCTGAAGACAAGTCGGCACGCGGTTGTGGGGCTGAGTAGGCCGAGGACGTCGCGGCGGAGCGCCACCGCTTGGTCGAGCTGTTCGCGCCAGAAGTCGGTCGTGAGCTTGCGGTCGTAATCCCAGGAATAGAGCCGCACGTGAATCTGGCTGTGGGGATTGAACAGCCCCCATGCGATGAACTCCCCCTCGTAGCTGAATACCGCCACCTCGTCACCAGGCGCCGGTTCGCCGATAACGCGCGCGATCGCTCCACTGAACACCCACGGGTGTCGGCCGAAGAGAGGGCGAGCCTTCTGTGGCTTGAGAACAACTCGACCCGCTGGTTCAGACACCGTGTTGCCTCACTGTTCGTTGGTTCGCACCGTTCACCACTGAAAACGGGAATACAGCAGTGTATCGGGAAAAGGGCGGGGAGGGGTCAGGGCCAAAGGCCCCCACGATGGCTGACCGTCAGGGCGGCGCCGTAAGCGACTGCGACGGCCAGCAGTGCCCATCGGGTCAGTCGCCGGCCCATTCGGTTGTGCAGCCAGCGGTACCAGGCGAGGCTCAGGGCGGTCACCAGAAGCACCAGCGCCAGATGCGGCCACCAGTGGTACCGGCCCGAATCGAGCAAGATGCGGTGTGGTAGCCAGGCCCGAAACAAAAGCGGCACGCTGTAGCCCGCGACCAGCAGGACAACGGCGACGGAGCTAATGGTTCCGGCGAGGTCGGTGCGCCGTCGACCGGTGAACCATGCGATCCAGGTCACTGCCAGAGCGACGCTTGCTGCCAGGGCGGGAGCGAGGGGAGGGTTAGCGAAGAAGGGCACGTAGGCCGTGGCCACGTCCCCTGGGACACGGGCGAGTTCGTAGAGGGCCCGAAAGGAAGCAACCCCCTGCGTGAAGGACTGCCCCCCATAGTCGGCAGTACGGACGGTCTCAGGCAAGATAGCGGTCATGCCCAGTGCGAGGGCGGTCGCGGACGCAGCAGCGATCAGGGCTGCTCGGCTGCGGCGGCCGAAGGCGAGGGACAGGCCGACGCAGAGGAGGATTCCCAGCAAGGAGATCGTGTAGTTGAGCGGTGCCAGAGCGGCCAGAACCGCGGCCGCGACAACGGCGCCGCGGCGATCGATCAAGCTCAGATGACACGCCGCGAGGGCGAGAGCGGAGCCGATCAGCCACTGGGACGCGGCGAACCACTGGACCATCTCGTCGGCGACCGGAACAAGGAAGAGCGCGCACATGGGCAAAAGGACTGCGGCCGTGCCGGTCAGCCGCCAGAGCAGCGCGGAGAAGAGGAGGAGATTGACGAGCGCCGCGAGTCTACACCACCACGCCGCTGCAATCACGAGTGTGCGATCGTCGAGCTGGGCGAGGGGTAGCATCAACAGCCGCGTGCCCACGCAGAGGTGCTCGTTGTAGGGGGTAAGCAGGTAGCGAAGAAGGGGGCCACGCTCGCGAGCGGCGTTAAGATAGTCGTGATCGTCGGCGCGCAGTTGGAACGAGCTGGGCGGCGGGGTTAAGTACGCGAGCCACAGGATGGCTAGGACCACAACCGCGATGACAAACAAGGCGCGGTCGCCACGGGCCGGTACCGTCGGGCTGGTCTTGTGGCTGCGGATCAGGACGGCCAGGGTGTTGGCTGCCATGAGCAGCAAGGATACGCCTACGGCTCCCGAAAACAGTTCCTCTGGTCGAAGAACCGCCGGTACGAGCAGGCCGACGAGTCCGGTGACCAGCGGCAGCACGATCGGCCAGAGGGCGCTGGTCATGCCGGTCCCCTTTGAATCATGGTGTTTCGCTAGTGGTGCCGGATCCGCGTGTGTTGCCTGGGGCTGAGTGGGCATCGCGGTATCGTTGCCGTTGGTTCTTGGCTCGACCTGGCGGCATCTCCCCGAACAACGGCCGCGAGGGCTTCTGGTCCAGGGGGTTGTTAGGAGCGCCCAGGCAGTCCTGGATCGGCTGCTTGGGTGGCGTCTGCAGGGAAGCTCAGTTTTCGGCCGGTCGGAGCAGTTTGGGACGCCCGTTGCCGTCCTGGTCTGCTTCGGTTTGGTCCGAGCAGACGTTGGGCAGGAACATCCGCCAGGACTGGTACTTGATGTTGCGGAGCTTCATCTGCATGATCGGGTTCCGCTGGGGCCGCTGCGGCTTGCGGATGAGCCGCATACCGGCCTCGGCGGGGGTCCGGTCGCCCTTGCGCAGGTTGCAGCGCACACAGGCAGCGACGACGTTCTCCCAGGAGGTGCTCCCGCCGCGGCTGCGCGGAATCACGTGGTCCAGGGTCAATTGATGGGCGGAGAAGTGCTTGCCGCAGTACTGGCAGCGGAAGTTATCACGGGCCAGGATGTTCTTGCGGTTGAACTTGACCCCGTCCTTGGGCACGCGGTCGTAGGTGAGGAGGCGAATCACGCGCGGGACCTGGATCTCGAACCGTACGCAACGTATCCAGTCATCGTCCGGCTTCTTCTGCAGGCGGCGCATCTGGCTCACGGCAACCCAGCCGTCGAAGTCGTAAGACACAAAGCCCCCGTCCTCTACGTCGATAACCTCAGCGAGGCTCTTGTAGAGCAAGCCAAACGCCCGCCTGGCCGGAATGATGTGCACAACCAGGAACAGGCGGTTCAGCACGAGTACGCTGGTTTCCAGAGCCGCCTGACCGTTACGTCTCATTTCTGTGCTCCACCCCGTGTAGCGAGGGGCCGGCCTGGCCCGCTACACAGGCGACGGAAGGCGCGCTCCATCCGTGCGCGGATACCCTTGCGAAGCCCACTGCCGCAACCCCAAGCTCTTCAAAACATTCTACTCCTCCAGATCCAGTGCCTGGACGACCAGGTCCCCTACTTCCGAGGTGGAATAGCCCATCTTGCCGGCTGCCATGCTTTTGAGCTTTGTGCCTGTCACGTGCTGGATGGCTCGCTCGACCCTGCGGGCAGCCGCGGGTTCGCCGATCTGCTCCAGCAACATTCCCAACGCTGCGATGGCGGCGATGGGGTTGATCACCCCCTTGCCGGTGTACTTGGGGGCCGAACCGCCCATGGGTTCGAACATGCTTACGCCGTGCGGGTTGATGTTCGCGCCGGCCGCCACGCCGAGTCCCCCCTGGATGATTGCTCCCAGGTCCGTTATGATGTCCCCGAACATGTTGGAGGTCACGATCACGTCGTACCATTCGGGGTTTTTCACCATCCACATGCAGCAGGCGTCCACGTGGTTATAGTCGGTGGCGATGTCGGGGTAGTCCTCGGCCACCTCCTGAAAGACCCGGTACCACAGGCCGCTCGCATAGGTGAGGACGTTGGTCTTGGCCACCAGGGTGAGGCGGCCGATTTTGTTCGCGGCGCGTTCCTGCTCGGAGAGCCCGCGCCACGGGCCATCGGCATGCCGCTTCCGGCAGTACTCGAACGCCCAGCGGATGCACCGTTCCACGCCCTTGCGCGTGTTGATCGACGTCTGGATCGCAACCTCGTCCGGCGTCCCCTCACGCAGGGTGCCGCCCGTTCCGGCGTAGAGGTCCTCCGTGTTCTCCCGGACCACGACGAAATCGATATGTTCCGGTCCTTTGTCCTTCAGCGGTGTCTCGACGCCGGGGTAGAGTTTGACCGGCCGGAGGTTGATGTACTGGTCCAGTTCGAAGCGGATCCGCAACAGAAGCCCTCTTTCCAGGATTCCGGGGGGGACGTCCGGATGCCCCACTGCACCGAGATAGATCGCATCGAACGTTTTGAGCTCCTCCAGAACGCGATCCGGCAACACCTCACCGGTGCGAAGGTAATAGTCCCCGCCCAGGGGGTATTCGACCAGCTCGTAGGTGAACCGTTCCAACTTCGCGACTGCTTCCAGTACCTTCAGACCTTCACGTACCACCTCTGGCCCGGTGCCGTCGCCTGGGATGACTGCGATCTTGTGAGCCACGGTCTATCTCCTGCACGTCCTTGGGAACCGGAATACCGGACAAGCCGTATGGAGATTGTACGCCGCCTCGAATAGGCGGCCGCTTTCTGGCACGAAACCGGCCCTGGTATAGACTAGTGTGTGGGATCGGACTTCGTTGGGCTCGAGCGGTTTGCCGGTGTTGCAGGGGCCGTTTGGGCCACTCAGGAAGGTCCCGAGGGGTAGGTGGAGCCACCTGTGATGAGCGGTGCTGGTGGGGAGAAACCATCCACATCGGCGGCCCTTTCGGCCAGTCCTGACGAGTTGATCCGCTTGCTGACCCAGCGTGGGTTGGTGGGCGAGGAGGAATTGTCCCGTTTGCGCGAGCAGATTGCCGCCCTTCGAGGAGCGGGCAAACCGAACGGCACCGTCGAACTGCTCAAGCTGCTCCACCGCGAGGGCCTGCTGACCGCCAGCCAGGCTCAGCGGGTTGCGAAGGAGGTGCTGGAGCGGCCGAGCGGTGTGCCGCGCCACCTGCCTGGGTACGACCTCATCGAGCTCATTGGCCGAGGCTCGATGGGGGTCGTCTTCAAGGCGCGGCAGCTCAGCATGGACCGGATCGTCGCGGTGAAGATCTTGCGCCGGGAGCTTGCCTCGAACAGGGAATTCATCCAGCGGTTTCACCGAGAGGCGAAGATAGCGGCCAAGCTGTCCCACAACAACATCGTCCAGGCGATCGACTCCGGCGAGTACAAGGGGTACCACTACTTCGTGATGGAGTACGTGGACGGCACGAACATCCGCCAGGAGCTCGAGAAGGGCAAGGTGTACACCGAGCAGGAGGCGCTGGAAATCATCGTGCAGGTGGCCGACGCACTCAACCATGCCCACCAGCGCGGGCTCGTGCACCGCGACATCAAGCCAGAAAACATCATGCTCACCAGGGAACGGGTCCCTAAACTCGCTGACCTCGGGCTGGCTCGACTTTCCCAGGGCGACCCGATGGCCAAGGCGGAAAAAGGCGTCGCCATCGGAACTCCCTATTACATCGCTCCCGAACAGATCCGCGGCCAGGAGGATATCGACATCCGAGCCGATATCTACTCGCTTGGGGCAACCCTCTACCACATGGTCACCGGCCGTGTACCCTTCCCGGGCAACGATCCGGTGGAGGTGATGAAGAAACACCTGCACGAACCACTCACCCCCCCGGATCACATCAATCAGCGGCTCTCCAGTGGGCTCGGTGAAGTGGTCGAGAAGGCGATGGCCAAACGGCGTGAAGAACGGTACCAGACACCGGAAGAGCTGCTTACCGACTTGAAGCGGTTACTCGCCGGCGAGCCCCCCCTGCTGGCTCGCCAACAGATCGACATCGCGGCCCTTGAGCGGATCGAGCAGACCGGCCAGCCGATTGGTGACGCGGTGGGGGCAGCGGCACCACCGTCGGTACGAAAGCTAACGGAGCTGCAGAGCAAACTGGCGTTCTGGCAGATCATGGCCCTTCTCGCTGCCGCCCTCTTCGTGGGCTCCCTGATCCTTAACGTCATCCTGTTGGTTGCCCGTTGATCAGAGAGCCTGCGACAGAGCCAGGGCTTGGGGGGATGTCCTGTGCGCCCTCAACGACGCGCCACGGCTGAGGCGTTCGCTCTTCGCTGGGACCGTTTCCGCCTCCGGCGAAGCTCAGGGACCGACTCAGGGGGCGCGATATCGACCATGTCGCAGATCCGTTCCACCAGCGTCCTGAAACTGAAAGGCTTGGCCAGGAAATCATCCGCCCCCGCTCGCTTCAGGTCGTTGATGCGGCGGCGATTCACCATGCCGCTGATGCAGAGGATCTTGACATGTTTGAGATCTGGGTCGGACCGGATCCTCTGACAGACCTGCTTGCCGTTGATGTCAGGCAACATAACGTCCAGGACGATCACATCCGGCTCGAACTCCTTCACCAGCATGCCGGCCTCAAACCCGGTCGATGCCGTTCGAACGAGGAACCGTTTTTCCCGTTGCAAGACGTCGGTGATGAGCTCGAGCAGATCGGGGTCGTCATCGACGACGAGCACCTTGATCTGGTCCTCTTCGAGCAGCGCATCCATCGGGATGTTGTACTTCCTCATGAAGCGGATCAGCTCTTCCCGAGGGATCCGCCGGAAACGCGATCCGGGCACGCGAAAGCCGCGCAATTGGCCCGAATCAAAGCAGCGAATGATGGTTTGCTGGCTGACCTTGCAGATCCTCGCTGCTTCACCGGTGGTAAAGACTTCTTTCATCGCACTTGTCCGACAATTCCCCTGCCGCCGACCGGGTGACCGGCGGCCTCCTTTTGCATCCGCAACGCTGCCCGAAAGAACGTCCAACCCTTCCTCAAACGAGCTCCCCGGACAACGGCGCGATTCTAAGAACGCACCCGAAACGTGTCAACCAGACCTTTGGTTATTCCACCCAGAGTGTCCTAACTGCACAGATTCCCCATTTTCTCATCGGCGTTCGACGGCGTGCACTCCAGCGGTAACCCCTTCGTCGCCATCGGCTCACGTTTCCAAGACGACTGGTGACTACTGTGGCACGCGTTCAGGTCCGCTCGTCGTCGACAGGCTGGCTCATCAGAACGGGCCGCCCGCGTGCGGCCGTCAGTTTCGGATCACCCCCGCGACCCAACGGGGCCAGGCGGTTCGCCGGGCGAAGTATCGGACGGTTTGCGCGCGCTACCGCCACCGTCCAGCCTCAACATCAACACGGCGATGTCCGCGGGCGTGATGCCCGGAATACGTGCCGCCTGGCCCAGGGTCCGCGGCCGAATCCGCTTCAGCTTCTCCCTCGCCTCAAACCGCAGGTGGGGCACGGTGTCATAGTCGAGGCTCGGCGGAATTCGCCTACCTTCCTGCTGGCGAAGCCGCTCGACCTGGGCTTTCTGCCGTTCGATGTAGCCGGCGTACTTCGTTTCGATCACCACCTGTTCCACGGCCGCCGGTTCCGCCTCAATGGTGGCGAGCTCGGGGCAGCGAGCGAGCAGATAGTCCCAATCGATTTCAGGGCGGCGGAGAAGCTGGTTGAGCGGTACGCCCTCGAGTCGGTGCGACTCGAGAAACTGCTGCAGCCGCCGAATCTGTTCCTCCTTCCGTTGCAGACGCTCCCAGTCCTCACGCCGTACCAGACCGATTCGCCAACCGATGGGGGTCAACCTGCGGTCCGCATTGTCCTGGCGCAAGAGCAGGCGATGCTCGGCGCGCGACGTGAACATGCGATACGGTTCGTCCGTGCCACGGGTGACAAGATCATCGATCAGGACGCCGATGTACGCTTCGGCGCGGCTCAGCACCACGGGGTCTTTGCCTTGCAGCTTGCACGCGGCATTGATGCCGGCCATCAGCCCCTGGGCAGCCGCTTCCTCGTAGCCCGTCGTGCCATTGATCTGTCCCGCAAAGTAGAGGCCCTCGACGCGCTTCGTTTCAAGCGTGGGATGGAGCTGCGTCGGAGGGGCGTAGTCATACTCGACCGCGTAGCCGAACCGCAGGATCTCCGCCCGCTCGAGGCCGGGAATGAGCCGGAGGATCTCCTGTTGGACGTCCTTGGGCAGGCTGGTGGAGATCCCATTGCAGTAGTATTCCCATGTCCGCCTTCCTTCGGGCTCCAGGAAAATCTGATGCCTCTCCTTCTCAGCAAACCGCACGACCTTGTCCTCGATGGAGGGGCAATATCGGGGACCCCGGCTGCGGATCTGGCCGCTGTACATGGGCGCACGGTGCAAGTTCGCTCGAATGAGCTCGTGTACGGCGGGATTCGTGTACGTAATGTGACAGGGAAGCTGTGGCTGTGCGATTCGCGTCGTGCTGAAGGAGAACGGCTGGGGATCGGGGTCGCCCTCCTGTACCTCGAGGACCGAAAAATCAATCGTGCGGCCATTGACCCGGGGAGGGGTTCCCGTCTTGAACCGAGCCAGTTCGAAACCGAGCTGGCGGAGGCAACGCGACAACCCCGAAGCGGTACCCTCGCCGGCTCGTCCCCCTGGCGTTTTGGCCTCACCCATGTGCATCAGGGCTTGCATGAACGTGCCCGTGGTGAGGATGACCGCACGCGCCCGGTAGAACGTCCCCCCACGGCAGCGTACCCCGGTCACACGCGCCACGTAGTCGGGCACCGGACCTGGTCCAATGGAATCGGGATCGCGGAGCCACTCGACTTCGATCGCCTCAACGATCTCCTGACGGAGGGAAAGCCCGGGCTGTGATTCGACCCGGTACTTCATCTCGAACTGGTACGCTTTCTTGTCCGCCTGAGCGCGGGGGCTCCACATGGCTGGTCCTTTGCGACGGTTGAGCATCCGGAATTGGATCCCCGTCGCATCGATCACCCGGCCCATTTCGCCACCCAGCGCATCGATTTCGCGGACGAGCTGACCTTTGGCGATACCCCCAATGGCGGGATTGCAGCTCATCTGGGCTACCGTGTCCAGATTCATGGTCAACAGCGCCGTGCGCAGCCCCATCCGCGCGCACGCCAGCGCGGCTTCACAACCCGCGTGGCCGGCGCCGACCACGACAACGTCGTATTCGTAAGTCAGATCTGCCATGGTTCGGTATGTGCGGTTCCTGACGCGGTGTGCAAGACTGACCCAGTACGTGCTTGTTGCATTAACTCTACGCATCTCCTCGCTCTGGAACAACGTACATTCCCGCTCCCGTTCGACGGGGTACTCTCGGCTCGCTCGCCGTCGTAAGATCCGAAGTTCTGGTGCCGTGCACGGGTACACCGGCTCCAGCACGTGAACCGTGCATCGGCTTCGGGAACCCCAAGCTGCTCCAACCCCGGGTGGCGTCTGGCAGAGCCGGCACAGCCCGAAAGAGAACCGGGCGGTGCAGCCGATGATCAGAAGGTGACTGGTGCCGGTCAGGGACGCCATCCGTGCACAGCAGCCTGGGACGACACGTGAGCGGCGATCGTTCGGCGATTGCCGCTGGTGCAGGTTGTTGTTCTCACCGAAGGCGTCTTCCTGTCGACGGGTTACGCCTGTGCGTCGGGCTCGGGTTGACGTTTGGGTGGCGGACGATTATGACCGGGCCAGCGAGGCTTGTCTCTCCTGGCCCGCCGTACGTGGAGGTGCTGCGTGCGCGATGCGCGTCTTACAGAGCAGATTCTCAGTGGCGATGGCTTGCCGCTGCGTCCCGACACCGCGGCGTATTTACTCGCTTTCCACCGTGAACTCACCCATCCGCTGCGGCTCCGTCAGCTTCTTGCGGCCGAGCCCGCTCTACTGATTGCTGCCGTCCGAATGCACGCCGAAGCGCGTCCGGATGTGCTTCCCAGCCTGGAAGAATTGGCTGCGATTGCGACCCGGGACAAGTTTTGGGAGCGGATTGCCGACTGCAACGTGATTCGTTTGGATCGCGATGTGCAACCGACGCTATGCCGTATTTGGCGGTACGGGGCAGCTAGCGCCTTCCTGGCACGACGGCTCGCCGGCCCCCATCACCACGAGCACGGTTCGAAAGCCTTTGTAGCTGCGTGGGTCCGGTGCGTCGGTCTGTACGCTCTGGTTCTGCACGATCCGCGTCGGTGGGAGCAGATCCGTTCTCAGGCGACCGATCCCGAGGACCTACTCGAGCGGGAAGCAGACACCTTCGGGATCGATCATTTCGCCCTCGCTGTGCAGCTTGCCGTTCGGTGGGGATTGACGGTAGAGTGCTTCTTTGACACGGACGCAAAGCTTCCTTCGACCTGGCACCAGGAGCAGCAGCTTCCAACCCCCCCTGCGCTGGCGGCGGTTGCCTCGCGACTTATCGACGCGAGTCCGTTTCGGTTGACCTCGCTGGCGCGTCGCGGAGCTCCGGTGATCGACAGCCTGGATCTCGATGGTGTGACCCATTCAATTGCCACCGCCGAACGACTCCTGGCTGAGTCTCGCCGGGATCGGGCCGGGTGCTGCGACTGGCTACGTGAGGGGGCAAGCTTGGCCGTACGGCAGCTCAGCGCGGAGATCCGCAACCGATGGGACCAGGAGCTGAAACGGATCGACGCGAGCCGTTCGCTGCTGCCGCTGCCGGACGTCGTGGATCAGGTGGCAAGGGCGGTGGCAATCGGTCTGGGCGCTGAGTGCGCCGTTCTGCTGCAGACCCCCAATCAGGGGGACTGGTCCGCACACGCCGATCGGTCCAGAAGCGGTCCCTCGGCTCTCGTCCCCGAGGAACCGGCCGACCGGGAGGGGGGCTTGCTGCCCGAGGAGTTTCGTCGCAGCGGCGAACCGAACGTGTGGACTGTCGACGGCACGGGATGGTGTCTCCGTGTAGCGGTCTCGCGAGGGGCCGTTTTGCCGAAGGACCAGGTGGACCAGGTGCTCGACGCCGTAAAGGAAACGTTGGATCGCTATTTCTCGGAGCGTCGGAAGATCGAGCTCGAAGCGCAGCTTGCGACCGAGCGGCTTCAGGGACGCAGGCGCGTTGCGAACCTGGCCGAGCAGAAGGCGTGGCAGGCACTTGTGGAGATGGCGTACGGAGCCGGACACGAATTGAACAACCGTATGGGGGTAATCGCGGGTCGCGCCGAGCTGCTGCTGGAATCGGAACAGGACGAACAAAGGCGGCTCTGGCTCACGCAAATCCAACAGGAGGTAGGACGAGTCCGCGAGCTGCTCGAACGGCTGTACGACATGGCTGATCCGCCCGATCCCGATTTGACTCAGGTGGACGTAAATGTCCTTCTGCGTAAGGCGATTGCGGTGGCAGAGGACAGATGCCCGGACGCCCGGCTGAGAGTTCGGATCGAAGAGCCGGCCGATCGCCTGTTCCTTTGGGTAGACCCCGAAATGGCGGCGGCTGCACTTGCCGAATTGATTTGCAACGCCCTCCAGCACACCGGTTCGGACACCGATGTCCTGCTCAGCGCCGAGCCTATGGGGCCAGACCGAGCCGTCGTTCGTGTCCAGGATTGGGGGCAAGGGTTTTCCGAACGTGACCTCACCCTAGCCTGGGTGCCGTTCTACTGTGGGAAGGAGGCAGGGCGGCAGCCCGGCTTCGGGCTCGGTATCGCGCGTCGTTTTATCGAGGCGCAGGGGGGACGGTTACGTGTTCTGTCGGGGCCCCACGGAACGACCGTCGAAGCCATCCTCCTCTTGCGGCCTCCCGACCAGTCGGCCCGTTTGCGCTGCGCCTAGTGTGCTTTTCCCTGCTCCTGCCTCGGCTTGTGGGCCGCAGCCCGGTTCGGGGCGAGCGACGGTGTGTGACTGGTACCGCGTAGAAGACACCCCCCCGTAGCGCTGTGTGCTCCCTTAAATGTCGCCGCGGCAGGGCCCGCGCTTGCCCTGTGCCCGGTTCAGTTCGCCGGCCGGTACGTCACCCAGATCGGACTTGCCCAGGCAATCTCGCCATCCCGTTGCACAATACGGAAGTAGTACCAGTGCGTACCGGGAGGGCATTGCTCGTCACGGTGTTTCATCTCGACCTTCTTGATACCCGGCGCAGCCGAGTAGACGTATCGTCCGCTGCGGATCAAGTCCACGCGAGCGATCGGTGCGGTCCCGGTCACACGCAACACCAGGGTGGGCGGCTCGCTCGTTTCGTACTCCTCGCCCATGAAGTGACCGTCGGCCCAGAATTCGAGGATGATGTTGTCCGTCGCTCCGTACGTGTGTCGGCGGCGAATTGCCTCGATCAGTTCCTTCCGGTCCGCCTTGGGGCAATAGACCAGTGCGTAGCTGATGTGCGTTGAGCCGTGGTCGCTCGATGCAATCACGCCCAGCCGATAGCCTTTCTTCCAGGCGTTCCAGACCAGTCCGGCTTTCTGGAAGCCACCTGGAGCCCGGTTGGGCGGCTCGTTCGAGGGATGGACCCGGGGCGCATGCGGAGCTTCGTAGCTGTTTCGCGCCCCCTGATAGATCTCGACCACCGGCTCCACCAGAGGATCATTGTCGCGCCAATCGGTGCCCATGGAGGAGGTGGCCGAGGTGTGCGAGATCGCGATCCCTCCCGTGCGGTGGAGGAATTCGTAGAGCAACTGGGTGTCGTCGTCCGTAACGGCACCTGTGCCCACACCGGGAAAGACGCCGGTCTGGTTCGCACGTAACCGAAAAGCGAACACGGGGACACCTCGGTAACTGTGAAAGATGTTCCGGTGACCATGGGGGAAACGGACACTGCGCTCGTACCCGTAGAGGGGGGTAAAGCGAGGAGCGAGGTAGTAGAGGTCGGCGGATTTTTCGGTGAGCCACCAGGAGTAAGCATAGTGGCCCCCACCCTGGTGGTCTGTGATCGCTCCGAAGTCCATAGCGGCAACGTCGATCATGTACCGGTAGAAGTCGAGGAAGGAACCGTCGTTGCCCGGGCCAACGTCCCAGCTCAGTTCCGTGTGCCGGTGTAAATCGCCCCGGAAGATGCGTGCCTCGTGAGCGCCGATCCTGGCGCGGTGCTTGCGTATCGCCGCCACCTGCTTCGCCTCGCGTTCCCGATCCCACTGCCGCGCTTGCTCGGGGGGCACCGGCGGATCGTACGGAGGAAGCTCACTGGGAACGGCAGGCGGAGTATCGGGCGGGGTGATTTTCTTCACCAGCGCAAGGTCATGGAGTGGACGGTGCGGGTTTGGCAGCGCGCGGCCATCGGCAGAGTAAGCCACCCACAGGCCCCCATCGGACGCCGGTGCAAGCCGCGAAAACACGCTGATCCGTCCGGCGCTTGCCGGCAACGCCACCGCGGGCGCCCAGCCGTTGGGGGTCAAGTAAGTGATCTGCTCGATCCACAGCCGACGCGCTCGATTGGCCACCGGGCGCCGGACCTGGCGGCGGAACCGAAGCCAGATGCGACCATGCCGGTCCGACGCAAGTTCAGGCAAAGCGGTGTTGTGACGGGCCCCACCGCCGGAGAGGCTGCTGCTCACCGATGGCGCAGCCTGCAGTGTGCCCCCCTTCCACGCTGCCACGACGACCCGTCGTGTGCTGCCCAGCGGAGAGCCCACGTTGCGGTTCTCGCGACGCAGCCAGTAACCCTGATCCTTACCCCAGTTCCAGCCGCCTTGCTCCCAAGCGATCCAGATCCGTCCATCCGAGCCAATGGCCAGACTGGCGTGCGCCTCGTAGTAGCCGGACGTTGCGATCGGGATCAGCTTGCCCGCATACTCGCCGCCGGCAGCGGTCAAGAACACGTCGTAGTCCCCATTGCGGTAGCTATCGAAAACCACCCAGGGAATCCCTGCCCGGTCCACTGCAACATGGGGATACCAGTCGCTGGCGGCATCGGAGGTGATGGCCCGCGGCGGAGCCCACTCGTGACCGTCGAAGACCGTGTAGTAGATGTCTCCATTTTGGTGCGGATGAGCTTGCCAAACCACATGGATGGTGCGGTCGGGTGCCACGTGAACATGGGGGTTGATGTCCGGGCCGGGATTGTCGCTGAGTTGCACGAGCGGCCCCCACTGGGTGCCGTCGAACGAGCGGGCAAACAACTCAAAGTTGCCCGATCCGATACCCACTTGCTCAGACCAAATCACCCAAAGGCGGCCACGACTGTCCGCGGCTATCTGTGGCATCCAGATGTCCGGGCGTGGGGTGGCAAGGGGAACGTACGTGTGCGTGGACCAGGTACCGTTCTCGAGCAAACGATGCAGCCGGATCTGGTCGTGCCCGTTGTAGTAGGACGCGTACGCTACGTAGACCGCGCCATCCGAGGTCACCGCTACCGATGCGAAGTCGTCATACGAATCGCCCACGGAAAGGACCGATGCCCCTCCTGCTTCAGCACGCTCGATCATGTCCTGCACATACTCCGACACCGGCGCGTTCGCACGACGCACCTGCCTGGTCAGCGGAGCCGCAAGGAGCTCGTCGGACGGCACATGAGCTGTCTTCTTCCGCTGTTGATGTGACGTCCCGCGGACTGTTCCAAGCAGCACACTGGCGAACAGCATGCCCAGGGCAGTCAGGACCGCGAGCGCTTGCGTGAATCGCACGGTGCGTACCATCTCCTTCTCCTCCGGCGGGTGGGTCCGATTCAAAGGATACCTAATCGTGCACCGACCGGCATCTCTTCAGTGACGCCTCTTGGTGGGAGAGGAAGTGCCGGGCGCGGGCACGGAAGATATGTGGTTCCAACACGAACCAGCTCAGGCCAGACGTCTGGGCATGGGGGGCCCGCCAACCCAAAGGGTGGCACGCCTCGATGTGCACCGGGCTCCGCGGTGCGGGCAAACATGTCACCGGCCGGCGGCGCTGACCGTACCGCGTGAGCCGATCGGCATGGAGCTGTAAGGAAGCGTCGTGATGCCAGGGGTCTTGCAGGTTATTCGGGGGCACAGCCCCGAGCCGAGTTTAGAATTAAGTTCGAACATCCTGTGTTTCGCGAACAACGCATGCGGGGGTAAGTCGATGCTCCGCCTGGTAGCTGCTCTTCTTCTCGCCGGTCTGGCCGCTCGGTCCGGTTCCGATGGTGATCTGCCGGTCGGTCTGGACGGTCGGCCACTGAACCTGGATTTCGAGACCGGTGACCTTCGTGACTGGCGCGCCGAAGGAGAAGCGTTTCGTGGTCAGCCTGTTCGGGGGGACACCGTCCACCGTAGGCGGCAGGATATGCACAGCAGACATCAGGGCCAGTACTGGATCGGGACGTACGAGGTGGGGGGTGACGCCCCCACTGGCGTACTCGTCTCCAGCCCGTTTCGGATTACGAAACCCTGGGCGAGCTTTCTGGTGGGGGGCGGCCATCACAAGGAGACCCGCGTGGAAGTGGTTCTCGCTGATGGAACGGTCTTGTTCCAGGCGTCCGGTCAGGACCGCGAGGACATGCGCCGGGTTGTCGTCGATCTGCGCAAGCACCTGGGCAAAGTGGCGTTTGTCCGCGTAATCGATCAACACTCGGGCCATTGGGGCCACATCAACTTCGATGACTTCCGTCTCCACGATGCCCCCCCAAAAATCCAAGCCCGTGCCGACAACCCGTTCCCGTACCAGGGCCTGAAAGCAGAAGAGGCAGCCCGGGTCATGCAGCTTCCCCCTGGGTTCGAGGTGCGCGTCTTTGCCGCCGAACCGGATGTGCGCCAACCGATCGCCATGACCATCGACGAACGCGGCCGCCTGTGGGTGGTGGAGGCGTACACCTACCCCGTTCGCCAGCCGGAGGGTAAGGGGAAGGACCGGATCCTGATTTTCGAGGACACGGACGGCGATGGGAGGATGGACCGCCGCAAAATCTTCTGCACCGGGCTCAACCTGGTTAGCGGTATCGAGGTCGGCTTCGGTGGGGTATGGGTGGGCGCCGCACCCTATCTGTTGTTCATCCCCGATCGAGACCGAGACGACCGTCCGGATGGGCCACCGGAGGTTGTCTTGGACGGCTGGGGCTATCAGGACACACACGAGACACTGAACTCGTTCATTTGGGGCCCGGACGGTTGGCTGTACGGATGTCACGGCGTCTTCACCCATTCGCGGGTGGGAAAACCGGGCACACCGGATGAGCAGCGTGTGCGGATTAATGCGGGCGTCTGGCGGTACCATCCGGTCAAGAAGCGTTTCGAAGTGTTTGCCTACGGGACGAGTAACCCCTGGGGTGTGGACTTCGACGACTTCGGCCAGGCATTCATCACCGCATGCGTGATCCCCCACTTGTACCATGTAATCCAAGGGGGCAGGTACCAGAGACAGGCGGGGCAGCATTTCAATCCCTACGTCTACGACGACATCAAGACCATCGCCGACCATCTCCACTACAAGGGGGCCATACAGGAACACGCTCACTGGGGCCACACCCCGATCACTCCGGCAGACACTGTAGCAGCCGGGGGTGGCCACGCTCATGCCGGCGCCATGGTCTACCTGGGCGACGCCTGGCCCGCGCAGTACCGCGGCAAGCTGTTCATGAACAACATCCACGGAGCACGAACCAATATGGACATCCTCGAACGCCGCGGCTCCGGGTTCGTCGGCCATCACGGGCCGGATTTCCTGATCACGGGCGATTACTGGTCGCAAATGCTCTACCTGCGGTACGGACCAGACGGACAGGTCTTTGTCATCGACTGGTACGACCGTAACCAGTGCCACCGGACCGACCCCCGAGTGCACGACCGATCGAACGGGCGGGTGTACAAGATCGTGTATCGGGACAGCGGTCAAGATCGGCAGGCCCGTCCAACCGATTCCTTGTACGCGCGGTTGCTGCAGCAGTATCGGTCGGGCAAGCTGGACCTGGCCAGACTGAGCGATGTTGAGCTTGCCAGGCTGCAACATCATCCGAACGACTGGTACGTGCGCGTGGCCAGGCGGCTCCTTCAGGAGCGGGCAGCCTCCGGCGGGGTGAGCGCCGACGCGATCGAGCTGTTGCGGAAGAGCCTGGCGACGGCTCCGGATCCACGGCACCGGCTGCGTGCGGCGTGGGCCCTGCACGTCTGCAACGCGCTCCGTCCTAGCGACCTCACCCGCATGTTGGAAGACAAGAACGAGTACGTCCGCGCCTGGGCCATTCAGCTCGGTTTTGAGGATTCCCCCCCTTCGGAGCTGGTCCAGCGGCTGCCCGATCTTGCTGCCCATGACCCCTCACCCATTGTGCGGCTCTACCTGGCCTCCGCCATGCAGCGGACCGACCTGTCGCAGCGGTGGGAAGTTCTGCGAAGGCTGCTGGCTCATGCGGAGGACAACACCGATCACAACCTGCCGTACATGTACTGGTACGCTTTTGAACCCCTGGTGGCGTCCGATCCCCCCCGGGCGATCCAGGTGGCGCGGAAAGGCGCCATTCGGTTGGTGCGACGCTTCACGTTCCGTCGGGTTGGCGATCTGGGTACGGCTGAGGCTCTGGAGCTGCTCACGAACACATTGGGCAGTTCGAAGTCGGTGGAAGAACAACTCGAGATCCTGGCGGCCTTCGAAACGGCGTTGAAAGGGAAAAGGAAAATCGCTCCGCCGGCAGGATGGGCCCAGGTTGCGGTTCGGCTGATGCGCAGCCCCGATGCCCGGGTGCGTGATGCGGTGGTCGGCTTAAGCGTTCGCTTTGGCGATAAAGCGGCCTTGCGTTCCCTGCGTGACGTCGTCCTGGATCGTTCAGCCCCTCAACCGAGCCGAATGCGAGCCCTCGATGCGCTCATCCAGGTGCACGATCCGGCTCTGGTCGAGATCGTGCGCGTCCTGACCGATGGTCGGGACAGCGAAGCTCTGACGAGCCGGGCGATTCGGGGGGCCGCTGCCGTGGCGGATCCCGTCTTGCCGAAGATCCTACTGGATCGCTATCCCAAGCTTCGCCCCCTCGAAAAGCGAGCGACACTGGCGGTGCTCAGTACCAGACGCGAGTGGGCGGCGAAGTTGCTCGACGCGGTGGCTCATGGAACGGTGCCCCGAACCGACCTCACTGCTGATCTCATTCGGCAGCTTGTCAATGTGTCCGACGACAACCTTCGAAAACGCATCGAAAAAGTTTGGGGGCATGTGCGGCGAAGCGACGCAGAGAAGCAGGCGCTGATCGAACGCTACCGCAAGCTGATCGAAAGGACCGACCTTCCCGCCCCAGATGTGGCCCTGGGACGCGCTGTGTTCCAAAAGATCTGTGCCCAATGTCACACGTTGTTCGGTAAGGGCGGGCACGTGGGGCCAGATTTGACCGGTTCCAACCGGGCCGACCTCGACTACGCTCTTTCCAACGTGCTCGACCCCTCTGCGGTCATGGCCAATGACTACATCCCGCACATCATTGCGACCGCCGACGGTCGAGTCATTACCGGTATCGTACGTCAGCAAACGGACCGGTACCTGGTGGTCCAGACTGCCGACGAGCAACTGACGTTGGCCAGGGACGAGATCGAGGCGATGCGGCAATCGGAGCAGTCGATGATGCCCGACAACCTGCTGGAACAACTCACGCCCCATGAGGTGCGTTCCCTCTTCGCGTATCTCGCCAGTCCCCGGCAGACCCCGATCCTCGCCCGACCGGGCAACATCTCGCTGTTCTTCTCGGGAACCGATCTTACCTACTGGCTCGTGACCGGCCCGACCTGGCGCGCCGAGAACGGAACGCTGGAGGGGCGGCTCAACGGGGGCAGTACGGTCATCCTTTCGGAATTCGAGTTTGAGGATTTCGAGCTTTCCTTCGATTATGAGGTCGATGGAGCGGGAGAGTTCTCGGTTCTGTTCCGGTGTGGGTTTGGAACCGACGGCAAACTCGTTGGCTACCAGATTCCTCTGACAGGGCCGCGCTCTGGAGCGGTCCTGGAGCGTGGGGGGCGCGGCATTCTCCTGCCATCCGCCGGGCTGACGGGGGCGAGGTCCGGGGCCGTGCGGCTCGTTGCTCAGGGTTCGCGGCTAACGCTGTACCGGGATGGGAAAGTGCTGCGTGAGCATGACGATCCCGCGGCTCGGTTGCGCGGCGCCGTCGGATTCGAGATCAGGAGCGACGACGGATTTGCGGTGCGAATACGTAACCTCAAGGTTCGTTTGCTGGGCGATTCTGCGGCCCAGACTGCTGGTGGTCAGTAAAGGAGGTGCACGTGCCGTCCGATCGCTGGCAGGAGCATCGCGTTGTCGGCCATCAAACGCTGGTGTATAAGCCGCAGGCGGTGGGGGACACCGCGATTGTGTGTTTGGGGCACGATTTGTTCGAGCCGTTTGCGTGCGCAGAGCTGATCGAGGAGGAAGCTGAGCAACTGCGCTGTCCCGTGGTTCTGCTGGAGGCCCGGGGTACGTGGTGGCTCCACCGGCAGGTGGAAGAATTCGACGCGCAGCTCACGCCGGACGCGTGGGTGGCCGAAGCCGTCTTTGATTGGCTGCACGAGCGGTATCGGCCCGCTCAGGTCGTGCTGAGCGGGGTTGGCACGGGCGGTCAGGGTGCCTTGCGAATCGCCTTCCGCCATCCCCGGCGGTTCGCCGGGGTTGCTGCCGTGCAGCCCTGGATCGATTTTCACCAGCGCTATTGGGAGGATGAACTGCTCCAGCGGGTGTTTCCGGATGTCGAGAGCGCGCGGCAGTTGACCGCAACGCTCTGGATTAACCCCCTAAACCGGCCTCTTGCGATCAGCCTGCTGGCCAACCGGGACGATGCGACCTGGTTCCGGGGGATCGAGCGGTTGCATGACAAGCTGGTCGCGATCGGTGTCCCCCATCAGTGGGAGGTAGTCTCGGCGCCTGTGGAAGACCTGTTCGGCCTGGCGCGCGCGAAATTGGCGGCCTTGCTGAGGAGCACGGTGCTCGCTCTGCGGAGTAACGAGCTGCGGCCGCTGCCGGGTGGAGAGGCAGAGTAACCTCGACCACGGAACGGTTCGACCAGGTGATCTGGTGTTCACCGGGGCTGCTGGTTGGAGGCTATCCGAAAAGCGCGTGCACCGCAGTGGTACTGGGCTGACGATGACGGGCACTTGATAAGCAGGGGACCGGGTTGTGCGGATGGAGCACGCTCTTGCAGAATCAGCGGCGGGTTCGTTGGCGGAGGGGGCCGTTTTCCCGGACATTTAGCATGATGCCACCTTCCTGGCGGAACTCCCCCGTGACGGGCCAGTAGGTGATCTTTCGGGCGCGTAGCACGTCGGGGCGGCGTCCGGGGACGGTTTGGCGGTAGAAGGTAGCAAAACCGGTTTCGCTCGCCTCGGCGATGATCTTTTCTTCGCCGCCCGTGGTGTCGTATTTGAGGACATCGGCGTAAGCGTAGAAGCCCTGGCCATGGATCTTGGCATTGCCACGCGCGATGAGCTTCTGGATCGAGCCCGTCTCGCCTACGGACGCCACTCCGGTGGTTTTGGTCGTGAGCAGCTCGAGTTGGTCACAGCCGACGAACATGGCCTCGGACGGTGGTGCCGCATGGGAGAACTCGCGATCCGGACCATCGATCGGCGCGTGCCACACACGCACGCGGCCGACGAAGCGGACCAGGCCTTTGTCCTGGTCGACGTCCATGAGCCGATCGAACAGCACCAGAGTACCCTTCCAGCGCGGATCCTGGGGGGGCGGAGCGGCGGGACGAAGGACTGCCGGCGACCCCCTGCCGCTGGACCAGAACCGGCCTGGGCCGGCCACGACGATCTTATTGTCCTGACGTGAATAGACGACGCGGGGGCCTTCGATCCTCGTAATGCCCTGATCGCTCTGGCGACGTAGTTCTACTGCTCCTGTGGCGATGAGCCGGGCGAGGATTGGGGGGGCAGCCTGCTGGGGCCGGCGTGCGAGCTGGATCCGTTCGCTCAAGTGCGCCTCGAGCCGCTCGCAGGTGAGCACCGTCTGACCCTGTTCCACCCGGACCGCGCCCGTGAACTCCGCCACCAGGCCATCGAAGAACATGTCGCGGGACCAGACGATCTGCACGTTCCCGCCGGCCTGTTCGTCCAGGGAAAGGGCAACATCGGTGCGGAAGACAGCGTTGCCTTCCCCCCGTACCCAGGCGACCTGCGTTGCCTGATCGAGGCCGATGAGCTTGCCGTGGAGCGTCAGGGTGTCGGTGCTCACCAGGGCAGGCTGGCCGGTGATTTCGAAGAAGTAGCTACCGTCGAGCCCGCGGGCGTGTACATTGTCGCCGTGTATGGTGAGGCCGGACTGTTCTTCGGAGAGCCGCTCCACGATTGATACGGCCTCGTCTGCCCACATTTCGCGAGCTACGAATTTCTCAGGGCCGGCCTCGATATCGGCGCGGATGCGGCCCGCTGTGATCTCGATCCGGCGGCCGGGCCGGTGGTGCTCTTCGCCTCCATCAGGCGGTGTACCGTCGGCCGGTCCGGGGGGTACTTCGGAATCTGCCGGTGAAACAGCCGGCGTAACGGCCCGGATCCTGATCACCGGCCCCCGTTCCACGTCCTGGCAGAAGACGAAGCTCGGACTCGCAGACTCGGGGCTGGCACGCGCGTCCTCATGGGAATTTTTTTCGGGGGCGTCTGAGTCCCTTCGTTTGGCCGGTGTAAAACGAGCGATCAGGAGTTCCGTGCGCAAGACCAAATCGTCGGAGGTGAGAACCACACCGCCGGTCGCTTCGATCCGCTCAGGAAGGGAAAAACTCTTCTCCGCGGTAGGCTTCGCCGAACCGTTGAACCAGAGCCGGACCGATCGCTGGGCCACCATCTCGCCACGCCCGGGCTGCTCGACCCGCACATTGCCCGTGAGCGTGACGACATGTCGTCCGTCCACAAGCTCAAGGCGGGCGCTTTCTTGCCAGGAGGCGCGGATTCCCTCTGAATCCGCGCCCGCTTTCCCTTTTCCCACCAGTTCTCCAGGACCCGGGGCTTCCCCCTGCAACGCGCCTGGGCTGCCAATCTGCAGTCTGAGCCGAGCAACGCGAATGTCCAGCGCCCCATAGGACGCCTGCACTCCCGAAGGCGACTCAAGGCTGAGCACCCGCGTGGTCATGTCGTAGGCCATGTTGGTCGCGCTGGCCGTCAGACGACGTGTGGGGGAACTGACCACCACCGGCTGACCGACCGCCTCAGCAAGCTTCAACGTAAGCCGGTTCGAGACCGCCGCAGCCGAACCTTCCGATGGTTCGGTCACGCGCGCAAATGCTAGCCGGAGCTCATCGGCTCGCACTACGTCAGGTGATAGCCCAGGAGTTTGAACCGTGACGACCACGTCCCTGTGGAAGATCGCCTGCAGACCAGCGGCATCGAGAACAAGTGGCCCACGACACTCGATCGCCAGATACTGTTCTCTGCCCCCCTTGCTGGGTTTGGAACGCGAGCCACCTCTTTCGGTGGCTACGAGCAGGCTGCGGTTTCGATCGCTGAGAAGCCCTTCCACGCGTACTTGTCGGCTTACCTGCAGGGATTCCACTTCCAGCCGGCCGTCTTGCCCGCCGCGGAGCGTGATCCGCCCCCCGTGGCCGTTGAGCGACATCGTGTCGCTCGTCACCCTGAGCTCGCCCGATGTCCAGACAAGCTTGCGATTGCGGTCGAAGACCAGGTCGGTCAGATAAGCAGTCACGTCGTCGTTTTCGTCCGGCGTGCCGCGGTTCCAGCCGACGACCACGTTACCGGACGCCTGCGCCCGGACCGGGCGAGCGGCTGAAAAGTCGGTTAGGCTGATGGGCCGATCAAACGTAATCGATGCCTTTTCCGCCTGCAGCACAAGATACTCCACGTGACCCCCCTCGAGCGTGCGTTTCCGCACGACACTGACCGGTGCCAGGGTCATGCTCTGTTTGGTCGGGAACGCGTACTCGTTCGCATACAGAAAGAACCCCTGTTCGGCCCAGTACAGGCTAATCACTGCCCGCGTTTGCCAGGCGTCACCACCGAAGACCTCTGCGGCCACCTCGGTGGCGATGTCTTCCTTGGTGTTGACCAGATCCGTGTACCGAGGTGCGCTCGTAGGGGGCAGAAGGTCGGTGGGCAGTTTTTGCAGCGCCCAGAAGCGGCGGAACGCCGCGAGGTAGAGGGCGTACAAAAACATCAGGGCGGTGAATGCAATGGCTGCCGTGACGACGCGACGGACCACGACAGTTGCAACTCCTTCGATGGTTTCCCTACGTGCGGTACGTGGGGCCTCGTGACCTAGTCGTAGATCTCAAGCACCTGTTCCCAGACCCCCTGGGTACGAAGCAGGAACTCGACCAGTTCCCGGACTGCTCCTTTCCCTCCCGGCAGTTCTGTGACATAATCTGCTTTGCTTTTCACCTCCGCTACCGCATCGGCCACGGCCGCGGCCAGGCCCACTCGGGCCAGCGCGCTCAGGTCGGCCAGGTCATCCCCGATGAAGCAGACCCGCTCCAGCGGTACGCCCATCCTTGTGGCAAGTTCTTCGACTGCCCGTCCCTTGTCAAGCCGACCTTGCACCACTTCGTGGACGCCTAGCTCGGCTGCCCGGTGGTACACGGCCTCGCTGATCCGTCCGCTCAGAATCGCGGACTTCTTGCCCATACGGTGCCAGTAGGCCAGAGCGGCCCCGTCACGCACGTAGAACTGTTTCCACTCGCGGCCGTCGTCGCCTACGAGAATGTCGCCTGTGGTCAAGACCCCGTCCACGTCGAGGACCAGCAGCTCGATTGCCCGCGCTTTTTCGAGCAGTTCCTTCTCGTCCGCCGCCATGAGTCGGTCCCCGTTCAGGCAGCTTTGGCCGTCGAGTCTTGCTCACGGTCCAGGTCTGGGATGAGCGTGATCACGTCGGTGATGTCAAGAATGCCTATCGGGCGGCCGTGTTCATCGAGAACGGGCAACTGGCTGAACTTCCCCCGTGACAGCCGTTCCACCGCCTCGCGCACGGTGGCCGATTCCCCGATCGTCGCCGGATTCCTGGTCATCACGTGCTCGATCGGAAGCTCAAGCGGATCGTCCAGGTCGGTTCGTCCGAGCAGCCGAACCAGGTCGCCATCGGTGAAGATGCCCTGCAGCACGCCGCGTTCGTCGACAATCAGCATTGCGCCGGTACGGCGGCCGGGCCGGTGGGCTTCGATCAGCGCCTCGCGCACGGTTCGTCCCGTGTGGGCCAACCGCACCTCAGTTCCAACCCGCATCAGGTTTCGAACCGACTGGGATAGTTTCCCGAGGCTGCCCGCAGGGTGAAACGCGGCGAACTGTTCTGGTTCAAACCGCCGCGCCTTGCTAACGGCGAAGGCAAGGGCATCGCCTACAGCCATCATCGCGGTGGTGGATGTGCTCGGCGCCAGCCCAAGGGGGCAGGCTTCGTTGAGCGGGCCGAGCACGATCGCTACGTCGGCGGCGCACGCCAGGGTGGACTGGCCCCGGCCCGTGATCGCGATCAGCTTCGCCCCGATCTGCCGCACAGGATCCACAAGACGCACCACCTCCTCGGTTTCGCCACTGTACGACAGGGCAAGCACGATGTCCTCGGCACCGATCCGGCCCAGGTCACCGTGCACCGCTTCGGCCGGATGCAACGGATGCGCCCGTGTACCGGTGGAAGCAAGGGTCGCGGCTAGCTTCTGGCCCACAATGCCGGCTTTCCCCATGCCGGTCACAATGACCGATCCCTTGCAAGTGAGCAAAAGATTCACCGCCGCTGCGAACGATTCGTCCAGCCGATCCCGGACGGTTCGCAGAGCGGCGGCTTCGGTTTCGAGCACCTGCCGTGCGTACTCAAGGTGCTCGCGGTTTCCCTCGTGCCGCACATGCAACCGGCGTGGTCGTCCTGTCTCCATACTGCTTCCTGCTCGTCGCTCACCTAACGGGAATTCCTGCAGCGGCGATCTGCCGTGAGCTGCGTTGCTGCCAGGCTACTGGCCATGACCGGATCGGTCAACGGCACCGCAGCGAGCCGAAAAGGTCCTCGTCGCGAGATCGGGATAGTAGGTCGAGACCGGCTCCGGACCACGCCGGGCATCAGAGCGAGAACCCTCGTAGCCGGACCGCGGCTGGCCGCGCCCAGAGGGACCGGACCGTTGCGGCGAAGCGGTGCGATGGTCTGCGCTGCCGTTGAGGATTCGGCTATAATCGCGCACACACGCTGACGGCGCGCGAGCTGGCCGTGGGGAATGTAACGCATTCGGCGGAGGTTGCAAGCCGGCTTTTCCTGAGAAAGGCCAGGTCGTTTCGGGTGTCCGAAATCCAACCGGTCACCGGTATAGCTCTAATGAGAGGGCCCGTCTTGGGCGCGGTTTGAAGCGAGGTTCACGCGAGAGTGGAGGGCAAGTCATGCTCGCCAGATGGGTAGCACCTGCAGCGTTGACGGTGGCGTTCTTTGTTGCCTCCTCGGAACAGTCGTTTGCCCAGTTCACATCTTCGCGACCGAACGTGTTCGGCGGGGTGGACGTCTACCAGGGAAGCCGTCTCCTCTACAGCACCCGGCCCAACATCTTTGGTGGCTTCGATGTTTATCGTGGCGGGCGACTGCTTTACAGCACGCGGCGGAACATTTTTGGTGGCCAGGACGCCTACCGGGGTGTGCGGCCGCTGTTCAGCACCAGGCCGAACATCTTCCGTGGATACGACGTGTACCGGGGAAGCAGTCCGCTATTCAGCACGCGCAGGAACATCTTCGGTGGGCAGGATGCCTATCGCGGCGCGCGGCCGCTGTTCAGCACACGCCCCAACGTCTTCGGAGGGGTCGACATCTGGCGCTGGTAGGCTGAGTGTCGGCGTAGGCGACGTCGCGGTGCGGTTGCCAGCGGCGATGGTGTCCTGCGGACGGGCGCTCTCCATCTCCCGGCGCTTCCGCGATCCGCAAACGCTTGCAAAAGCGAGCGGGGACGGCTCGGGGTGGGCGGCGAAGTCTTCTGCTCCGGCGGCGGAACATCGGTAGTGTGATCCGCCCGCGGGTTCGCCGCAGGGCTTGGCCGGCGTGGGTGGTGGCGGACCGGAACCGCCGCGGGGACGTCGCGGTGATCGACCGAAACCACCTTCCGGATAGCGGCAAACCATCATCGGCCCGATCAGTTTGACTCGCCGAGCTCGCAGCGGCCATCTGCTGCGCAGCCAGCAATAGGGGAGCGCTGCAGGTCTATGCGCGGCGTGACGGGAAGTCCGATCTTCCTTGACGGTCCCGGCCGCCGTGCGGCCGCGCGGGGTCGGTTTCGTTTGCGCTCGGGGACCGTGCCCTGGCCAGGCCGTGCTACCATTGGTCTGGCGATAGACCAGTGGAAGCGCCGTCCGGTGGGGACACGGGCGGCGAGGCTTGGTTTGCGAGACACCGCGGTGCGGCCACCGCGTGAGGGAGGAGCCGTCATAGCTAAGGCGCGGTTTCGGGCGGCGGCTACTCCCAGTTATGACGGAGCTTGGGAAGGAAGCACCCATGAAGCGAACAACTGGTCGCGTATGGTTGGCTGTAGCCGGGCTAGTGCTGGCAATTGGTGCACCGAACCGCTCGCCGGCAGCGGAAAGACCGAACTTCGTGGTCATCTTCTGCGACGACCTGGGCTATGGCGACCTTGGCTGTTATGGTCACCCCACCATCCGTACACCTCATCTGGACCAGATGGCCGCGGAAGGGCAAAAGTGGACGAGCTTCTACTGTGGTGCCCCCGTCTGCACGCCCAGTCGGGCGGCATTACTTACCGGGCGAGTGCCGGTCCGTAGCGGTATGATGTCCGACCGTCGTCGCGTCTTGTTCCCGGACTCTAAAGGGGGACTGCCCGCCGAAGAGGTGACAATTGCAGAGCTTCTAAAGGGGGCAGGATACGCGACGGCTGCGATTGGCAAATGGCATCTCGGACACTTGCCCCCGTACCTCCCCACAGCGCATGGTTTCGACTACTACTACGGGATCCCATACTCGAACGACATGGACGCCAGGAAAGGTTTTCCGAACTACCGTCAGCGGGCGCTCATGGATCCGCACTACATGGCCCCATTCCAACAGTTCAACGTGCCGCTGCTGGACGGAACGAGCATCATCGAACGTCCCGTCGATCAGCGAACGATTACGAGACGCTACGTGGCACGAGCCATCGACTTCATCCGAAAGCACCGGCACCAGCCATTTTTTGTGTACCTCGCTCACAACATGCCACATATTCCCCTGTTCGCAAGCAAGCAGTTCTTCGGCCGAAGTAAACGAGGCCTGTATGGAGACGCCGTCGAAGAGATCGACGCCGGAGTGGGGGCAATCCTGCAGACGCTTCAAGAGCTGGGCCTGGCTGAGCAAACACTCGTGGTGTTCACCTCCGACAACGGTCCCTGGCTTCCCTTCGGCACGCACGGCGGATCCGCAGGATTACTTCGCAACGGTAAGGGGACAACATACGAAGGCGGGATGCGGGTGCCGGGCATCTTCTGGTGGCCCGGGCATGTCCGCCCCGGGATCCAGACGGGGATGGGCTCGGTGCTGGACTTACTGCCCACGTTCTGCTCCCTGGCCGGCGTGCCTCTCCCCAAAGATCGGGTGCTGGATGGCTACGATTTATCCCCGGTCCTGCTCGGAAAAATGGACAAGAGTCCCCGCGACCGGGTGTTCTATTGGCGACAAGAGGAGCTGTACGCCGTGCGGGTCGGTGCCTGGAAAGCACACTTCATAACGCAGGGATCGTACGGCATCGGGCCCCGAAGAGAGGTGCACGAGATACCGGAGCTCTACAACGTCGAAGTGGACCCGGGCGAGAACTTCGACGTGGCCCCGAGGCATCCCGATATCGTCCGTCGCCTGACCCGGGTCGCAGAGGAGCACAAGGCCTCGATCAAGCCGGTACCTAACCAGCTCGAGCGTTAAACCCTGGCCTTTGCACCTGCGAAAGCGGGCGAAGGTTGCCGCTTGGGCGGGTTCGCGGTCCGAGAGTGCGATCGGTCCGTGGTTCCTGATCAGGGCTTAGCGTGCTGCAGAACCACGGCAGGCGATCCGAAACCTCGCTCGGCCGCTGGTGCGCCCGGCTGGGCGGCCAGGCATGGCGGTCTGGGGTAAGGGTGCACCACGAGGAACACGCGTTATCCGGGCCTGAGGTTGCGGTACGAACCGGGACCTCGAGGGTGCGTGGCGGCTGAAGCGGCAGGTCCACTGAGCCCGGTCCAGGTTCCACGCAGTTGCCCGGCTACGGTGGCTCTATTGGTACGCTGCGTACGGTCGTTAAAATCGGCACAGGTTGTATCTTTGTGCGCAGCTTCTCCAGTTTCTCTCAATTCAGCGGTGTATATTTCAAGTGACATGTATCCGGCCAGTTCGTCGCGATGTTGACCACCGTCAACGGAACACGTCACAGGGGGAGCAATGGCAAATCACTCCGTCCTGATCGTCGACAGTGATGCTTCGTTTGTGAATCCTCTGGCGAGCTATCTGGAGGAGCAAGGTTTCGACGTCAGCCGCAGTGGTTCGATCGCTGAAGCTAGGGAGAAATGTTGCAACGGCGACTTCGATATCGTTTTTGTGGAGACCGAATTGCCGGACGGCGACGGCTTTGACCTCCTGGACTGGCTGCGGGAACACTATTCTGATGTTTCTGTCATCCTGGTGACGGGCTACGGCACCGTCGAGAACGCGGTCGAGGCAATTCGACGGGGCGCCGAGGACTATCTGGTGAAGCCGGTCTTTGAGGAAGAGCTCAAGATCGCTCTGGATCGTGCGCTCGCCCGTCGCTCGCTGAAAAAGGAGAACCGTCGGCTGAAGAAGCAACTCGAGCAACGCTACAGTCTCGATGCCATCATCGGCCGCGACGCACGCATGCTCCAGGTGTACGAGCTTATCGAAGCAGTGGCGGACACCCGGACAACGGTGCTGATCACGGGCGAGAGCGGTACGGGCAAGAGCCTCACGGCGCGAGCGATTCACCGGCTCAGTCAGAGGCGTGACGGGCCATTCATTGAGGTTTGTTGCGGCGCCCTGCCGGAGACCCTGCTGGAGAGCGAGCTCTTCGGTCATAAGGCCGGGGCGTTCACTGGTGCGGTCACCGATCGCAAGGGGAAGTTCGAGCTTGCGGACGGTGGCACGGTTTTTCTCGACGAGATTGCCACGGCATCTCCGGCCCTGCAGGTGAAATTGCTCCGCGTGTTGCAAGATATGGAGTTCGAGCCGCTCGGGGGGCAAGAGACGATCCGCGTGGACGCGCGCGTGATCCTGGCCACGAATCAGAACCTGGAGGAGCTCGTGGCCGAAGGCAAGTTCCGTCAGGACCTGTACTACAGGATCAATGTAATCAACATCCAATTGCCACCCCTGCGCGAGCGACGCGCCGACATTCCGCTTCTGGCCGAGCACTTTCTCAAGAAGTACAGGGAGGAAACAGGCAAGGTCGTGCGAGGATTTACGCCGCAGGCGATGGATCTGTTGCAGTGCTACAGTTGGCCGGGCAACATTCGGGAGCTGGAAAACGCGATTGAACGCGCCGTGGTACTGACCCGATCCGAGTACATCGAGCCCGAAGACCTGCCTCCGACAGTTCGTGGCGCGGTTCCAGGGATCAGCGTCCAGGCTCCGGAGCCTGCTCCGAACAACCTGAAGGCGGCTCTTCAGGATCCGGAACGCCGCCTGATCCTGGCGGCTCTGGAGGCGAACAATTGGAACAAGCAGCGCACGGCGCGCGCCCTGGGGATCAACCGCGCCACGCTGTACAAGAAGATGCGTCGACTCGGGCTGCTGCCCGACAAGTCCAGAAACGGCGGGGGCGGCTCGGCAACCCGACCTGCTCGGCACTGCGCTACAACCTGAACCGGTCCCCGTACCGGTGGCTGCCCGGTCCGACACGAGGTTCGGCCGATGGGTTCCGACGGGTGAGCACCCTTGCTGGCAGGGCGCGAAGGCGAGCAACGTTGGATCCGGGGGCCGAGGGCTGTGTAACCCGGTTGTGTCGCCCACCGGGGTAGATCACGTCGGCGGTGCCTGCGCGCTTGCTGGGCCGGTCAATTTGGTGTAGCCAAATGTCGACGGCCGAGCGGTTACGACAGGGATGCAAAAAGGGCTGGGGAAGAGATTCAGGCTGAGCCAGAGGTGCGACAGGCGTCCGGTTTCGGCGGCGCGGTCAGGTTGCGCACGAAGAGGGGGGAAGTACAATTCTCAAGTGGCGATCGCTCGCGTCAGCATGGCAGAGTGACCGCCTTGATTTGCCTGGGTACCCCACCGATGATCTCCTGCTGTGGGACTGGAGAGATGCCCGAGACCGCGACCAGCGTGTACAGGGCTCGCGCTGATTGGTGGGTTCTGGCCTTGCTGGCAACGTCGGGGATCTTGTTGATCGCACTGGCGTTCGGGCTGGTGGCGGCACAGGTCAGGGCTAATGATCCCTGGGGGCTGTACGTCGCTGTCGGCGCTATGTTCGTGGTCGGCGTCTGGGTGCCCGCGATACCGTTCTTGCTGCGGTACGAGCTGCGGGATGACTCGCTCCGCATTCTCCTTTTTCCCTTCCGCCTGACCGTGCCATACCGCTCGATCAGGGCGGTTCGGGCCGACGGCAGGCCGTGCTGGGCAGCGATCAACTTCGCCCTTTCTGTCCGATACGTCCTCATCGAATACGACGGCCTCTTCGGGTTGGGGCGTATGATGCCGCTGGCGATTTCTCCGCAAAGCCCGGACCACTTCGTTGCGGACCTGAGACAACGTTGGCAGCGGGTGGACGCAAAGGGGGTAGATGAGCCATAGGGGGAGGTTGCGTCAGCGGTTGTAAAGGGGGCCGTAGGGGCCATCGTGGTGCGAGGTGTTGCTATCGTAAGGGGGCAGGACCGGCGAGTGGGATCGGTTCTTCAGCGATCCGGCGGACCGAATCAGCAGCCGGGCTGGCCGGCCACGGTGGTCGGTACGAAGAGCTCTGTACGGGAGCGTGCCGCATGCGCCCGCGGAGCAGTCCGGCGTCAGACCGTCCGCGTGAATGAAAACAGGTTTAGGCGGTGTCGGGAGTCATCCGCAAGCTGTCGAGCGTGGAGGTCGCGCCGAGCGCCCTTGTCTGATGGGCCCTTGCAGCGTGAGTGTAGCGGCGGTTCGCTCGAGGCGGAAACCGCCGGCGGATGTGTGTACCATAGAGTGGGGCCAGGGACGGGGATCATTAGAATGCGTTGGTTGGTCCGCCGTAGCACCGCCTGAGTGTGTTCGTAGGGGATGGAAGCGCAAACGACGTCCAATGATTCGGGCACGTTCGAATGCTTCGAGCCAGAGCACTACATCCCGGTGCCTCTGACGGGTATTTCGCGCGTTGTCTGTACTGGGGCCCTCGGTTCCGGCCAATCACACCAGTGGACCAGTTTTTGTCGCATCCTCAAGGCTGTGTACGCGCACGAGGTATGGTCGGAATCGGAGCGGGCTAAGGGCGCCTGGTCGGTCATCCACGCCTCCAATGACCACTGGTGGTGCGACCGGTCTCAGCGCGACGAGGCGATGGATACGTTTCTGGACATTTTTCTGCAAACGTTGAAGCGGGCGAACTTCCGGCCAATCCCGTACAGCGTGATCAAGCAAGCCGAGCGCGATGACTTCCTGTACATGCTCCCCCTGCGCGTCGACTGGTCCAAATTGGACGACTCCTACTTGCGGCGATTCTACGAGCGCCATCCTGAGTGGCGGCACGTCCTTCCGCCTGGCAGACACACCGAGCACATGCTCATCTTCGTGCGCGGCCTGGGCGAGGAGACAGCCGAGGGCCGGTTCCTGCTGCAGAAGATCGATCTACTGGTCGGTGACGTGCTGGACCTGGTTGTGTTTGACCCCTTTCGTGTGGTTGCCGCATTGTGCCGCCGGTTCCTCGGACGAAGCGAGCCGGGCAGCGAAAAGAGCGAAGGGGGCGACGACGGGTTGGTGCACGCCTGGTCGCAGTACCGGACGATTCACAGTCAGGTACGACAACGACGTGTCACCCTGCGCCAGGCCGGGTATGGGTTGAGGAACCTGTTTCGGGTGACGCAGATCACGGAACCGACCTTCAAAGAGGTAGTGCTCCTCTACCGCCTGTGCCCTCCGGAGCATCGGAAGAAGCAGGGGGACGAAGAGTGTTCCTGTACGCCGCTGCAAATCCGCGCCTACCGCGACATTCCGATTTCAGACCTCGAGGTGATCTTCCCGGCCAAGAAGATGTCTATGAAGCCGCTCGACGTGGTGAAGCTTGCGGTCACCGCCTTGGTCGGGGCGGGCATCCTGATAATGAGGCTACTCACCGCCGTTCTAAATCCGGCCGTGTTTTTCGGCACGCTGATTTCCCTTGCCGGCTACGGATCGAAAGTGTTCTTCCAGTTCAAGGTATCCCGGGATCGCTACCTGCTTCTGGTCACGGATGCGCTGTACTCGAAGCACCGCGACAACGATCTGGGTGTCATCCTCTATCTACTGGATTCGGTGGCCGAACAGGAGTGCAAGGAAGCTCTGCTCGCATACGCATTACTCCTTACCGAGGGGCCGTTGCGCGAGTCCGAGCTGGATGCTCGTGCCGAGCGTCTGCTTTACGACCGCTTCGGGGTGAGAGTGGACTTTGAGTCCGACGACGCCTTGCGGAAGCTTGTTGACCTTGGTTTGGCACGCCAGGACGAAGACGCCCTCTGGCATGTTGTGCCGTTGGACGAGGCGTTACGGATCTTGAACGATCGCTGGGACGACTATTTCCTGCACCCGTCGGAGACGGCGGAGGAGGCGACGCGGGTGAGTGGAAATCGAGCGGCGCGGACACCGGAGCCGTAGGCTGCCTTACTTCATTTGAAGCTTGACCCAGATCGGCGAGCTCCACGCGATTCGCTCATCGGTTTGTTGCACGCGTACGTAGTAGTACAGCGGCCCCTCCGGTTCGGGACGGGTGTCCTCGAAAGTAAGGTGAACGATGGTGTCGCGTGGAGCACAGGAGAACACGACTTCGCCCGATCGGACAACTACCAGATTCTCGATTGGGCGCGTGCCTCGGACGTAGATGTTCAGCTTCGGGTACGACGTGCAGCTCGTCACGTCCCCCATAATGGCAACCCTGTCACCGGCAGCGAGCCTAACATCGACGATGATATTGTCAGTTGCTGCGTAGGTGTGACGCTTCTTCATGGCTTCGAACAGCGCCCGTCTCCGGTTTCGGGGGGCGAGAACGCACGCGTAGCTCAGGTGGGTACTCAAATGATCGCTGGATGCCTGGAAGCCTAACCGATATCCCTTCCGCAGGGCGTTTACGACGAAGCCGGCCGGTCGGAAGCCTCCTTCCTGAGTGCTGGGGTCGTCGGGATCGGCTGCCCAGGGGGCACCGATCATCTCATAGTTGGTTCGGTCGCCCTGGAAGATTTCAACCAGCGGCTCCAGCTCGGGATCATTATCTCGCCAGTCCGTGCCCATGCCAGTGGCGCTCGTGTGGGAAAAGCAAATGCCCTGGTTTTCGCGCAGATATGGGTAGAGGAACTTGCCTGAGCCCGCACGGACACGTCCCCGCCGCGGCTGCTCGTCCGGTCGGATCGGCAAGGGCTCGACGCCGCGGTTCAGGAGAAACACGTTGCGATGCCCGTTCGGATAGCCCACGCTTCGCTCGTAGCCATAGAGTGTGACGAAGTAAGGCGGCATGTGGAACAGGTCGTTGGATTTCTCGCGGATCCACCACTGGTAGTGTGCGTAGCCGTCATTGTGGTCTGTAACGAGGAGGTAATCGAGCGAGGCGGCATCAAGGGCGTAGCGATAGACGTCGATCAGCGAGCCTTCGTTGCCCCCGTCCTGCGAGTTCTCCGTATGGCGGTGCATATCTCCGCGCAGGATGCGGAGTTCCCCCTCGGCGGTTTGGACCCGGTAGCTTCTGATCCGAGCCAGGTCCAGGGCCTCGTGAGGATGCACCGGATCGGGCTCCGGCGCATCGAAGGGGGCCGGTTTCCCCGTGACCGCAGCCAGCTCCCCGGAGAGAGGCGCCAAGGAGACGTCCAGCATGCCCGCGAACACGCTCATTGCGTCCGGGCGGGCGCCCAGGATCGTGCGGTGATCCGTCGGCCACGCGATCCACAATGTCCCCTCGTGGAGCGACAGGCCGGGTACTGCATCGAGTCGTCCCGTTGAGTCCGCCAGGAGCAACTCCGGCCCCCACCGGCCTTCGGTCGCGTTGTACCCGGTGATGTACGCCTCCCAGTAGAACCGCCAGCCGACGCCCCGCCGGCTTCGGTCGCTCGTGCTGTAACGCCGATAGAGCAGCCACAGGCGGCCCTGGTCGTCCACGATGAGTTGCGGCCTCTCGGCCGATTCGATCAACGAGGGATCGAAGTTATCCGGGTGCCGGTACGACGGGGGTAGATCGATCGCTCCGGTCTTCGGGTCGAGGACGCGCAGTTCGATCCAGCGGTGCTCGTACAGGCGACTGCCCTGGGGCATCCGTTTCAGCTCAAGCCAATAGCCGGTGTCCTTGCCCCAGTGTTTGCCACCGCGATCGAAGGCGATCCAGAGCCGCCCTTTGCGGTCGGCCGCCACGCTCGCCCGGCAATCGCGCCAGGAACCACTGGTTACCTGGTAAACCCGGCTCACCTGAACGTGGCTCGCGGACTCGGCCCGTGCCAGCCGAGCGAAAACGTCGTAGTTGCCCTGGTCGTAGCTGTCCCAGACGATAGCTATGCCCCCTCCGGGATAGGGGCAAGCACTCGGTTCCCAGTCGTTGCGGGGCGATTCGCTGATACGCGCCGTTTCCGACCAACGCTCGCCGTCGAACACCCTGGCCAGGATATCGCTCTGGCCATCCCGAAAGCCCTGCCACACCAGCCAAAGCAAACCGTCAGCATCTCGAACAAGCGCGTGATGGATATCTGAGTAGGGAGCGTGCGTGAGGCGCTCAGGACCTTGCCAGCCCCCCTTGGTTCGTACCCAACCGTAGAGATCCCAGTTGCCCTCCACCTGGACGCTGGCCACCAGCCAGATCCGGCCCGTTCGATCCCGACCTAATGCCGTACGGTAGACGTCGTTGGCAGGGGGCTGAATGATTTGCACGGGGGTCAAGCTGTTCGCTTCGAAGCGGCGTACGACCAGGACGTCACCGCGGCCCCGTCGGTAGCTCTGGTAGGCGATCCACGCCCCGCCGTTATCGGCGAGCACCGAAGGCCAGTCGTGCCACGTGTGCTCCTCCGGATGGTCTGGCAGCGGCTCGACGCCGGCCGGCTGTCCATACACGGCCAGTGTTGCCCGGACCGCCCCGCGCAACCGCCTGAGCTGCCCCATGCGGAGGATGTCGCGAAGGGGGATATCGAAGTCCCCCTGAGCGGTTTTGAAACGCAATCGGGCGGCAGTGGAGACGTGTTCGAGGTCGATCAGCAGTCCGGGCCGAAGGAAGGGCCATAAGCGGCCGGGCAGGTGGACGTCAAAGACGCGCTGCACCGGACGCGGCCCCCACCAGGAGCCGCATGTCCAGGAGGCCCCGCTCACGCTCATTCCGGGTGCGAACCGCCAGCCACGAACGCGTACGAGGCGCGCTCCCTCGGTCGTGACGGATCCCGACCAGTCCCGCGGGCCCGTGTCCCTTAAGCCGAACTGCACGAAAACTGTGGTCACCGAACCTACCGGAAGTTCGGCTTCCCGAAGGCGGATCTCCGGGGCGACCGGGCGACGTCGCCAATCAGGCCCGCGCTGCTGCCGGACCACCGCCTCAGGATTGGCCGGATAGCTCTGGGCCACAGCCTCGCGAGCCGCCCCGGCCACGGAAACGAGAAGAACTCCAACCAGGGCCGCGGGCCAAACCTTCTGCGTGAGCTTTCCCATGTTCGCCTCCAGCACGCACATCCATGCTCCCGAGTATACTCCGTCCAGCATCGGATTGCCCATGCGACTGGCGACCAGAACACCCTGCGACCACGACCGCTCCGGGGGGCCGACCAGGCCGCCTGCCTCGGTTTGGTCGGTCCGCTAAGCGGCGGAGGAGTGGGCGAGCGTGGGCGGCAACTGTGCGCGGCGCCCGGTCAGCTTGTCGCTACCTAGCCGGCTCGGCTGGCCGGCCGCCGACGGCTGAAGGCACGGTTGCCCTCAACGCCGGTCGTGCGTTGGTCGGTTTTTCGGAGTCCGGCGCCTCACGCCAGGACCGGCCGTTGTCGCGTGTACTTTCGGAACGCAGATTGCAAACCGATCGGATGGCCAGGCGGAACCGTGCTTTCCGAAAGAGCACTGGCGGGAGGTGCGCGATGGGGAGGAAAAGAAAGGCGGCAGTGGCCGGGATCGGCGTCCGGGGGTTGAAGCCTGCCGAGGTGGCCGAGCCTGTCGTGCCGGCCGAGCTGAAAGAGTTTGCCGACCTCATCGAACAGGATGGCGGCAAAGTGCTATGCACCTTTCGTGATCCCTGGGGAGGGCACTGGCAACTGCTTGTCGCCTTGCCCCTGGAGCGGGTCGATCCGACTCCATTCCAGCGAGACCTCTCCACCAGCCACGTGAACCGGCTGGCTGTCGTGATCGAGAAGCTCGACCGCTATCTCGATCCCATCATCGCGGTCCGTACCGAGGATGGGCGGTACTGGACGCCGAACGGCTATCACCGAACGGCCGCCATGAAGCAGCTTGGGGCGACAAGCATCCTGGCGATCGTTCTCCCCGAACGTGAGATCGCCTACCAGATCCTTGCTCTCAATACCGAGAAGGCACACAACCTCAAGGAGAAGTCGCTCGAAGCAGTGCGTATGGCGCAGGACCTTGCGGCGTTCGACCCGCGGCCCGAGGTGGAGTTTGCCGTCCAGTTCGAAGAACCCTACTTCCTCACCCTTGGCTTCTGCTACCTCGATCACGCCAGGTTCTCGGGCGGTGCCTACCAAAGCCTTCTGAAGCGGATCGATCAGTTCCTTGAGGTGCCGTTGCCGGAAGCGCTGGAGGTCCGCAAGGCCCGCGCGCAGAAGCTGCTGCAGCTCGACGAGCGGATCACCGCAATTGTCGACGCCCTGAGAGCTCAGGGCGTGGAGAGCCCGTACCTGAAGACCTATGTGGTAAGTCGGCTGAGCCCCCTGGAGCCGCGAAAAAGGTCGGCCGCCGATTACGATGCCACGATGGACCGTATGCTCGAGGCGGCACACAAGTTCGATCCGGAGCACGTTCGGCTGGACGACCTCGTCGGCTTTAGCAGCTTTGAGGAATAGCGCTACGCGTGCCATCGGAAACCTGGCCCCTTTGCGAACTACGCAAGGGGCCATTTCTGTCTGAGGCCTTGGTACGATCGGTACTAGCGTCGGCTCTGTCGAGCGCGGCCGTGCTTTCCTCTGTGGCGGTGGGACGATGGAAAAGGTGCAGACAGCCATGTGCGGCGTATTTCTGCAGCTAGTGCTGGCCGTGTGGTTCTCCCTGGCGTCCGGCCCAGTCGGTTCCGATCATCCCTTCCCTGCGGCTCGTATATCGCGAGGCGCCTACATCGCCTGGCGCGAGCACATCGTCGATGATGGGGGCGTCGCCGGCGAGCGCATTCTGGGGGCCGACGGGCTGGCAGTGGGGGACCTTGATCGGGACGGCTTTATCGACGTGATTGCCGTGCATGAGGACAGTTCCCATGTTCGCGCTGTATTCGGGGGGCCAATCGAGGTCCGTCGTCAGCCGGGATGGTCGGGGAGCCTCACGCTTGGTAAGGGGCCGCTTGTCGGGGATTGCGAAGACGTTTCCATCGGTGATCTGGACGGCAACGGCTGGGATGACGTGGCCGTGGCGTGCGAACGCGGCCATGTTGTCGTCTTCTTCAACCTGGGGCGGCCGCGCGAGCACAGCGGTTGGCTACCCGTGATCGTGCAAGCCACGCGTGGGCGTGGGAGCTGGATCCGCCTGGCAGTGGTGGACCTCGACGGAGACGGGCACAACGAGCTGGTGGCGGCGAACAAAGGGGGGACAAGCGTGTCTATTCTCTACCCTGGGGCTCAACCCCGCAACGGTCGCGAATGGACGGAGAAAGTGGTCTGGCGGTGCAGGACCCCCATCAACGTGCGCCCCGTCGATTTAGACGGGGATGGCACGTTGGAGCTCGTCGCCGCTAGCAGAGGCGAGAAGCGGATCGTCTGTCTGGACCGCGAGCGGGACACCTGGCGAACGATCCCCATCTACTCGGGTTCAAATCCTCCGAGCGAGGGCTTCATGATGCAGTTCATTGATCTCGATAGGGACGGTCGGCTGGACATCATTACGGAAGAGGACCACGGCGGGCGGGTATTCTGGCTGCAGCAGCCGGCGCGGATGGACGGAGGCCGGTGGCAGCTCCACCTTATCGGCGATGTCTCTCCCGACTGGGCGACAGGGCTCGGGCTAGCGGACATCGACGGCGATGGTCAAAAGGATCTAATCGTGGGGGGCTACAGTGCCGGCCCCCGCCTACACGAACCGGCCGTAATCCGTCCGTCGGACAGGTGCGGCTGCCTGGTCTGGTTTAAGCAGCCCGAGCGACCGACGGAGCTGTGGATCCGCTATCCGATATCGCGCCGCCGTCGGGCAATGTACGACATGTTCATTCCAACCGATCTCAATGAGGACGGACTGGTAGACTTCCTCACGACCCGGGGCAACAGCGGCGCGTTCGACGGGGTGATCTGGATCGAACAGATCCGGTCAACGCGTCCGTGTCCAGCCTTTTTCCGGGCGCGAGCGACGGACAGCCCAGAGGTGCCCTGGCCTTCGAGAGAGAGGCGCTAAACCGGTCCAGCTTCCAGGGGTACGCGGCAGCGATGCCTCAGCGCATCCAGAACCGTTGGGCGAGGCGGACCAACAGTTTTAAGACTGGCTCACGTGGGCAACCCGGAAGCCAATCGGTGCGCCTGTCGGAAGGGCACGGTAGCGGGAGAGGGGCTGTGGAACGAGATCGCGCGAACCCGACGTCGTCGACGGGAAAGCCGCGACTATGGAAGCCGTGGGGCTTCGACTGGAGCATCGCGGTGTCATTCACTGGCCCGCTAGCTACCCGAGCTGGCACGTCCTTCGCCGGGCAGTTCGACCGTAATCGCCATTACGATGGGGGCCGTATTATCGTCGCCTTTCAGAAACTCGATCTTCCGGATAACTTCCCGTTTCTTTGGTTCGATCGCGAGGTAGCGAAGCTGTCTGCCCCGCAGGACGAAGGCAAGCTCCGATCCGGGTACGTCAACCACGCGAATGTAGTCGGCGACGTGTACGCCGTTGATCAGCCGGTGGTCCTCGGAGGAACCGTCGGCGTAATGAAACCGGACGACCATGGAGGTCGTACCCGCGGGTGAGGCCGGGTAGCCCCAACCGGCTACGCCGCCCAGGATGTGGACAACCCGGGCAGGCAGATTGCACTCCACCTCTGCACGCCGCGGCATCTCTCGGCTGACGGCACCATTCGGGCTGTACAGCATGATCGCGTTCGGCTGAAGCGTGCTTTTGGGATCCACGAGGTGGAACGGGACTCCCTTAAACGTTTTCGGCCCCCAATCGCTGAAGACCAATCGCTCGGTGGGGGACTCCTTGCGGTAGAACATGCCCTGGGTCGTCACGATCGTGGCAGCACGCCGGATAGGGATCGGGACGAACCGTCGTTGCTGAGTCAGGAAGGCGAGCAGATCAACGATCTGCTCGGGCTTAAGCTGCTGCTCAAACCCCTCCGGCATGAGCGACTTGCCGGAATTCGTGATCTCTTCAATGTTTTCTCTTAAGACGATCACGCGGTTTCCTTCTGTGTCGATAAGCTCGATGGCGGTGCGGGTCTCGGCAGCAAGTAGGCCGGTCAAGACCCTTCCGTCCCGGGTGAGCACGAGATACTGGGTAAAGTTGCCCTCGACCGAGCGGTTTGGGTCGAGAATGTCCGTCAAGATCGCGCGACGACCGCGAACAGCTACTCCGGTCAGATCCGGGCCCACCGCCTCACCGATCTCCTCGAACCGGTGGCACTTCGCACAGTTCTCCTCGAACACTTTCCGACCTGCCGTTGGATTGCCTTTCCGGTCGGCGAGCGGAAGGTACCGCTTCAGGACGTCCTCTCGACCTGCAGACACAACGGCCCCCTGAAACAGGGCCTGCGCTTGTTCGCGGATGTGTCGATCCGGATGAGCGAGCAGAAGCTGACGTTGGTCCAGGGTGAGGTCGGCGCGGTTTAGGACACCGGCGCGCAGCGCGGCTACCAGTTGACTCGCCCAAACGGGACGCTGCAACAGGGTTCGAACGACGAGGCGGCGCAGTTCGGGCGAGTAAGTTCGCCACCGCTGCAGAAGCTCGCTTGCCACTGCTGGGCTATCCGTGCGAGCCAGGAAATCGATCAGGCTCTTGTTGAACTCCGGCGGTTCGGCAACCGCGATACGGCTCACCAGCGCGCGGACGGTTTCGTCGGAGGGATCGAGTCTCAGGAGACGCTCTGCCGCCTCAAGTCGGTCACGTGTTGGCAGACTACGATTGTCCAGCCTGTGGAGCAATTCTTCCCGCACCTTGGCGACGAATTCGCCGATGGGTGCCGACCAGCCCACTCTGCGGAATAGCAGGACAAGGCCAGGGCGCACAGCAGGGGGAGTGGAGCGTACCAGGTGAAGGACAAGCCGGCGGTCCGACTCATCGAGGTTACCCGCGTCATGACCTTTTGGCCAGCCACGGATGACCCCCTGACAGAAGGCATTTAAGACAGGCTCCGACGCGTTCTGCAACGTTCGAACGAGTTGTCGGAATTGTTCCGGTGCGGGCGCTCCGCGACTCCAATGTTCCGCCACCACCTCTACCGCCCGTGCCAGCAGTTCCGACGCTCTAGCCACCGTACATGCGGCTTTCAGGAAAGCGACGTCATTCGTGGCAGCCGCGCAGATGGCGGCCAGGGGGAGCCAGCGGTCACGAGCCACGCTTTCGTCAAGGAAAACTCCGACGAGTTTGGCGGCGATACGATCGTCCGGGGGGCAATCGGCGAACTTTAGGAGCACCGCAAGCCGCACTCGAAAGTCGTCATCACTGAGGGCGCCGGCTTCGAGCAGGATGCCGACGGTTTCACGAGTAGGCGGCAACGTCTGGACCGCGGCTCGTCGGACCGCCGGATGCTTGCTGCCCAGACACACCCGGGCCGCGCGAACGAGCTCGTCGGTTACCCCCAGACCGTGTAGAGTCCAGAGGACATGAATCGCCGCGCGCGAGTCGCGGTTTGCACGGGCGAACGATTCCAGCTTGGGCGCAACGGACAGGTCGCCTCGTTCGACGAGCTCTTGCTGGGCGTGCAGCCTCCACCACATGCTTTCGTGGCCGAGCAAAGCAACGAGTTCGTCATCGGAGGCATCCGGGAAATTCGGCTGCTCTTGCCGGGCTTCACCTTCGGCCACCACCCGGTACACGCGTCCGTGCGTTTTGTCGCGCAGGGGGGTTTCATAGGCGTTTCCGAGGCCGGTTCGGAAACCGGGGGGAGTCGGATTGTGTTGCACGATGAAGTTGTACCAGTCCAGGAACCAGACGGCACCGTCCGGACCAGGTGCAGCCGCAATGGGGGCTGCCCATTCGTCATCGCTCGCTACCAGGTTGTAGCCGTCGCGAGTAACGAAACCGCTGCCCCGCTGAACCGGTAGACAGACGTGCACCAGGTGCCCCGTCGGCTCTGTCACCAGGGCGGCCCGGTTGTTGTAGATGGGCAAGAGGCGGGTATCGCCGTAGAAGTTGTGACCGCTGGCGGCGGTGAACCCCCCGTGGAAATCCACCTGACGGTACGGTCCTATTGGGTGGTATCTCTTGTGGTCTTCGATTCTGGCGATTCCCGTGGCGTACCAGCCCCGCACCCGTTCGAAGTAGCGGTTGGGTATGGCCAGGTAAAAACTGTGTTGGTTATTGGCCGTGGAGACGAACACATCTCCGTCGGGACTGAAGCCCAGTCCCCACGTGTTGTTTGTTGTGGGGGCTACGAACTCGAAAGCGCTGCCGTCCGGTTTGAATCGGAACACGCCCTGGCGAAAGCTGATCCGCTTGCCGTGGAGCTTGATTTCTCCGCCGCTGTACCCGACCGTGGCCCAGATCCAGTTGTCGAACCCGTAGTGGAAGTTGGCGTGGACGGCATGGGTGTCGGCACGACCGAAGCCGGTGAAAACGATGCGGCGCACGTCGGCACGCCTGTCGCCGTCGGTGTCCTTGAGAAAGAGGATGTGGGGGGCGCAGGCAACGAGCAGACCACCTCTGACGTGGAGAAGGCTGGTCGGGATATTGAGCTTGTCCGCGAAGATGGTGGCTTTGTCCGCTCGACCGTCTCCGTCCGTGTCTTCCAGAATCTTGATCCGATCGTTACCGTTTCGTTCGGGGTTGGGGAGGACGTTGTTCGGATAGTCTACCGACTCCACCACCCAGAGGCGGCCGCGTGGACCGAAGGTCATGCAAATCGGTTTGACGACGAGGGGTTCGCTTGCGAACAGTTGCAGCCGGAGGCCTTCCGGAAGGGCATATCTCTGCATGGAGAGCTCTGCGGGAAGGGGCAGTTGCATCTTCGTCTGACGCTCTACCCGGCGGTCGGGTCGGTACACAGGGATGTTTTCGACCTCCTTGTAGCGGAAGACCGAACGATCGAGGTTGAGATCACCGGTCGCCCACCGCACGGCGCGAGCTACCAGTTCGCGGAAGACGGGCGTCGTGTAGGTCTCTTTCGGCAGAAGGCTGATGAACAGACGGCCACGAGAGGGAAACCTGCGCAGCCAGACGTAGGGTTGGAGACCGCCATCCTGGTAGGCAGCAACAAGGGCACGACAATCGTTGGAGAGCTCCCCTGTTTCGATCCTCTTTAGGGGGCATATTGTTCCACGCAGCCCCTTGCTGACAGGGTGACCGGTGTCGATGAACCAGAGACGTGCCTTGAAGGCCCCCGTCGGGCCGCTGACCTGAGCGCCGACGAGGGCGGACAGGGGAGACAGCTCCCGAGCGACGCCCACAAACACACAGCCCTTCCCGGCCTGCACGAACTGGCGGGCCAGGGTAACGACCGCGTCGAGTCGGTCGGGGGTAACACCAGTGAGATCGACAATCACAGCGCGGTGCTGTTCGATCAGCTCAGGGGGGACGGCCGAGGAAGGCAAGCCTTGCTCGGTGGCCCTGTATGCATCCGGCAAAAGTTCGCTCAGGCTCTTGCCCAGCACCAGTACCCGGTCGGCAGCGTGGGCGGTTTGCGGGCACAGGATCGTGCAGAACAAGCCGACGGTGATAATCGTGCAGAGTGCTTTGCCTCGAAACATCGTTCGCGTCGTCATAGTTGCTTTTCGATAAGCACATGGAGTAAGTCCAGAGAAGGGGGCCGTCTGAAGCGGCTCCCTGTTCGTGATTGTGGCATTTTACGGGTGCGTGGGGGCGGACTTCGCGTAAGAGCCGCGGGCGGGCTTGCTAACGGGCTAGGGGCGTGTAACGCCTGGGTGATGGCGGCCTAATTCCCTTGGTCCGGGTTCCGCCAGAACCGTCCGTCGGCGGCGATCATCCGGTCGGCGCCCGGAGGTCCCCAGGTACCGGCGCGATACGGCTCGGGGGGAGGCAGTTGGTCGAACCATGCGCGGATCGGGTCCACGATCGCCCAGGCAAGCTCGACCTCGTCCCGGCGTGTGAACAGAGTGGCATCGCCAAGCATGGCATCCAGCAGGAGCCGCTCATACGCTTCGGGAGAATACGAGCCGAAATCGTCCCCGAAGCTAAATTCCATGTCCACGGTTCGGATCTGCGTGAGCGTACCGGGCACTTTCGCGTTGAATTCAAGTGAGATCCCCTCGTCGGGCTGGATCTCGATCACGAGAGCGTTGCTCTGGATACTCTGGGGGAACTGCTTCGAAAACAGTACGGATGGGGGCCGGAGGAACTCGATGACGATCTGGGTCACGCGCCGAGCGAGCCGTTTACCGGTACGCAGGTAGAACGGCACGCCCGCCCACCGCCAGTTGTCCACGAACAGCTTCAACGCCACGAACGTCTCGGTCGTCGAATCCGGCGCCACCTCGGGCTCCTCCCGATATCCGGGCACCTCCTTGCCGTCCACGTAGCCGCGCGTGTACTGCCCACGAACGACGACCGGACCCGGTTGAGCCGGTGCCGTCGTTTGGATGGCGCGAAGAACCTTGACCTTTTCGTCGCGTATCGCGTCTGCCTCGAGGGATGCCGGCGGTTCCATCGCGGTGAGGCAAAGCAACTGGAGGAGGTGGTTCTGCACCATGTCCCGAAGCGCTCCTGTGGCGTCGTAATACTCACCGCGGTCTGCCACACCGATGTCTTCTGCCACGGTGATCTGCACGTGGTCGATGTGGTTCCGGTTCCAGACGGGCTCCCAAAGTGCGTTCGCAAACCGGAACACCAACAGATTCTGGACGGTGAACTTGCCCAGGTAATGGTCGATACGAAAGACATGCCGCTCGTGGAACGTGAGACTGATTTCGTGATTTAGGCGGCAAGCTGACCGGAAATCTGTCCCCACGGGCTTCTCGACCACAAGCCGTCTCCAGTCATCGGCCACATCGGCGCGCAGGTCTCCCTGGCCGGTTTCGCGCAATGCCTTGACAATAGGCTCGAACAGGTGGGGGGGAACCGCCAGATAGAACAATCTTCGGCGACCCGTGCCGTACTGCTCGTCCAGTTGATCGAGCTTCCCTTTGAGCTCTTGCAGGCCTTCGGTGGTTGTGAAAGCACACCGCACGTAGAAGGTGCGCTGACTGAGCGACTCCCAGCGTTGTTCATCACCGATTCCCCTCCGGGAGTGGTCCCGGACAGCTTCGCGCATCATGTTGCGGAACTGGTCGTCGCTGAGTTCTCGCCGTCCCACGCCCACGATTACGGTCTGTTCGGGGAGCAGACCGTCCAGATGCAGGTTGTAGAGGGCCGGCATGAGCTTGCGCCGCATGAGATCCCCCGTGGCCCCGAAGACCACAAAGACCGTGGGCTCCGGCAACACGGTGAACGAGTTACGCCTGGCGGAGTCCGCCACGGGTTTTGGCGTACAGGGCATCGCTTCGCGTTCTGTCGATGTCATAGCCGGCACCTGCTCGAGGTACTTGTCCCATTCAGATCGGGACCAGTGCCACAGCTCGGGGGACGCTCCGATCCTCATCGGGACCGGTTGAGCACGGCAGCGATACTGCCACGGGCCCACCTCTCCCCTTCTACCCCTTCAGCTCGGAGACGGCCCTGATCCTTTTTTACGGGATGACGCTTCCGAACGCCGGACCGGAGGCACGCTCGCAACCGCTTACCGGCGTGGGCTCCCTGGGACCCCCGTGTTTGCACGCTCACGTTATTCTCACGCCACCGGTTTCCCTACCGCGAGCCGGAGCGTAATGCGGGCGATCGCCCCTGCTGCGGCGTTCACGGTTCTGCATTGCGACACTCTATCTCAGGAGACCGGCTCGTTGTACACACGGATCTCGTAGATTCGGGCCGAGGGCGCACCGTTTGTCGCGTGAACGAGTACCCGGAGCCGATCCGCGGTGATAGGGTCAAACCGATGTGCCCGACGGCGGACGTAGTTGCCCGTGACGGTGCAAAGCTCCTCCCACCTCCCCTTTTTCCAGACCAGGATGCTGTAGTCACGAACGCATTCAGGGTAGCGGAATAGGGGCAGGGTCACACGTTTGAGGGCGTCGGTATCGAAGGTGATCTGGACGAGGTTGAACTGGATCGGACGATCCCAACGGAGTTCGATCCAGGCGGGCAGGCCTGCCTGGGGGTCGGAGATCCAGATATTCGTCCACCGGTCCGGCCGATTCGTACCTCGGTTGACGTTCTCTGGACCAAAGGGGTAGGAGGGCGGATCCAGCTCCATGAGAAAAGCTCGGCCGCCCGTGGCCGGTCGCCACATCTTCGAGCCGGGCAGGTCGGCAGGAGTCACGCCAGGGGGGACCAGGCTGGGTTTACCGGGCTCGTCACGATGGGCTTGCCAAAAGATGCCGGGCGCCCGGTCCACGTAGACGTAGTACAGCTTGCGAGGCTTGACCCGAGCGTCGAATACGACCTCGACCGGGCCGTTATGTCTGGGGGGGACCACCGCGTCGGCCTTGGCGATATCACTGGTAGAGCGGAAATCCCACACATGGGGCGCCTGTCGCAGCCCAACGGTGATGGGTACCGGCCGATCGGCAACAGAGCGCAGCCATAGCTTCACGGCTTGGATTCGATCTCCGCTTACGGGGAACACCTGGGCGAGAGGTCTGCCTAGCGACCAGCTCCCTAGCGGTTTGGGGGGAAACACCAGCCGAGCTGAGCTGCTTGCCGTGACGGTGGCCTGGCGGGCCAGATCTTGGGGATCTTCGTTCTCCACTCCGGGTATGTGGCAGTCCTGTCTCAACAGCAATTGCTGGCATTCCTTGATGTGCCGCTGAGCAACGGTGCGGGGCGGGACCCGATGCCTCACGGCGAGTGCGGCGGCAGTACCCACGGCTTGTCCGACGATCGCTCCGGTAGAGAGGACTCGGCTGGAGGCGAACGCGATGTAGGTGCAACTGATTGGCCGGCCGGCCATCATCAGGTTCTGGACGTTGCGCGAATACAGCGCGCGCAGGGGAATCGGGTAGACGAGCGTACCAAGCTGGTCCCAGTTGTCATTGGTGCGTGGTGGGGGGTAGGGGGGCTCATGGCGGTTCAAAATTCCACCCTGAACGTGGATGTCGATTCCCCAACAGCCGTATGCCACGCTGTCGGGCAATTCGGGCGGGTCCTGGACGTGTTGTTGGGTGAGGATGTAGTCACCGCGTAGGCGGCGGGCCTCGCGCTTGTACGGCCAGAAGCCGACGAACTCCAGGCCGTAGTTCTCGGCACCATGGTCTCCCTTGTTCTTGATGTGATCCCAAACGCCGAGGGCCTGGCGAAGCAGCTCGTGGGTAATCTTGTCGTTGTCGTGAATGGGATGGTATGGGGCGCCCACCTCAATCCACCAATAACCACCTTCGATGAAGGAATGCCCGCGCGCGGTGAGGTCCCTTTCGGTGGGAAACTCGGCGGCCCAGTCGGGGCGTTTGAAGGGAACGGGCCGGCCAATATCCCAGGCGCGGAAGAAGATCGTGTTGCCCATTACCTTGTCGTCTGGCTGCTCGGGAGCGAGCGGTTCGTTGAATTCGCCTCGTCCCTCTCGACCCCAGCGAAACTCGGCTCCGGCAAGATAGCCGAGGTAGCCGTCACCTGTGCAGTCCACGAAGATTTCGGCGGACAGTTCGTACGTTTTCTCGGTTCCGAGCTGGATTGCTTCGATGGAGCGGATACGGTGCCTGGAAGCCATATGGACCCGGTGCATGTGGGTGTTGAGCAGGAGGGTAAGTGATCGCTCGCGAATCGCCCATTCGTACAGCACCAGGTCCCAGTGGCAGTTCATCAGCCCCTCCACGTAGGGCTGGTGATTCCGGACGCGTTCTTCGGTGTGGAACTCTTCATGGATACCCCCTTCCTTGATCCAGGGCTGGTGGGCACTGTTGTTTTCCGGATAGAGTTTGACTTCGCTGGAGGAGTTTCCCCCGAGCATGGGGCGGTTGTGGACCAGAGCGACGCGGGCTCCGTTTCGCGCCGCTGCGATCGCACAGCAGGTCCCCGCGATGCCGCCACCGACGACCACCACGTCATAGTGCGCTCTGATATGCGTTTCGCCCGTCCTCGGAGGGCGCACCACGTCCTGGCCCGGCGGTAGAGTCAAGTCGCTGGGAGTAGAGGCATCAGCTTGCGGCCGATAGAGACCGAGCGTGAGCAGTCCCGCCAGTCTGCGGAAGAAGCTGCGCCGACTAGGGCCCATCGGAATCGCCTCCTCGACGGTCCGGTCCTGTGGGAAGCTGCCAATTCGCCTGTGACTAGGAGCAGAACGGCAGCCCCGTTGGTCTGCCATTCTAACGGTAGGAATTGGGGATGCATCGGACTGATCGGATCGATCGGCCCGATCTGGCCGAAATCTGAGCGGCACAGGGGTCCCTGGGGCGCGCACACCACACAGCGGCCGGTCTGCGCGGAGCAAGCTGAGTGACTTTGCGCGAACGCGGTTACGCCCAGGTGCGGGTGCAAGACGATCCCAACGGTCGATGGGATGCCCGAAGCTGTCCAAGAGGCTGTCGGCGAAGCGGGTTGCCGTGGGACCTGGCACGATGCAGGAGCGTTGGTTTAGCGGTCCGTGACGTCTGAGAGGAGCGAGATGCTTACGATCTTCTCGGTGCGTATCTGGACGGCGCGGCGGTTGCGGCGCACGCCGTACTGGCTGCTTTCCAAGACGTACAGTTCCCGGGTCGAAGTTGAGTCGCGCAGGTCGTGGACGTCCGCGTCGCGTAGCTCAAGGAAGTGGCCATCGTAGCGGACCAGCGTACCGATGTACACGTAGGGAGCCTCTACATCGACCACCACGACTTTGCCCAGGTATCGCTGAAGTACAGCGGACAGCACGGCTGGCTCTTGTGGCGAAGCCTGATTAGGGCTGTCGCTCGCGGGCATCGTCATTCCCTTGCCCCCGTGTCTCCTGGTCCGATGCTTCGTCGCTACGCTGGCTCTTTGACCGTTTAGTGGAGCCGCCGGCCAGACGATCGAGCGCTTCGTCGACCAGTTCCTGCATTTCGGGATCTTGCCGGTAGAGGTCCACAATGGAGATCCAGATCCGGCGTGCCTCGATCCGCTGGCCCTTGGCGTAGAGTTCGTCGGCGAGTTCGAGCTTACGTCGTACCAGCGCGATGCGATCTACGTTTTTTGCCGTGTTCTGGAGGCGGCGGATCTGTTTGCGGGCCAAGTTCACGTAAGGGCGTGCGTCGGGATCGTCCTTGAAAAGCTCCACCAGTGCCTGGTACTTTTGGAGCGCCGTAACCGGATCCCCGAACTGCTCGATCTGCCAGGCTTCTCGGTACTTCCGTTCGTATTCGGATCGCGGATCGCGACCGAGCCGGACGTTCGCCAGGAAGCGGTTTTCCGCTTTGATCATCTCGACTTCATCGATCCAGGCATTGATCTCGTCGATGTGCTCCCCTTCGGGAAACCGCTCGCGGTAGGGGATAAGGTAGCGTTCGTACGCTTCGTACTTGGTCGCCTCGCTGTTGGACTGCATAGCTTCCCGGGCTCGGGCGTACAGCTCAGCTTCGCTGGGGGGTAGCATCATCCAGACGATGAACAGGATGAGAGCAGCGAGGGCACCGACGAGCGCGGCGGGATGCTCGTAGAACGGGCGGTGCTGTTTCTTCTTCCGCGTCTTTTTGGTAGGTCTGCCGGCAAGCTCTCGGCGGACCTCGACCGGAATGTTGTCGCTCCGAGCGGTATCTGCCAGGGGGTCCGGCCCCCCTCGCGAGATGCGTACCGTAGCGGCCGTCTGTTCGATCGTTCGCTCACGCGCTTCCAAAAGCTGCTGCTCGACGAAGTTGGCGTCCGGAGGACGTTTCTGGGGATCCTTCTGAAGCAGTTGGAGCACGATGGCGTTGAGCCAGACCGGACAGTCGAGCGCTCGTTCGATCGGTTCGGGCGGTTTTTCCTGGATGTGCTTGTAGAGCACCTCGGCAGGCGATTCCGCTTGGAAGGGCGGCTCACCTACGAGCATTTCGTACAGCACGCATCCCAGGGCGTAGAGATCGGTCTTCGGGGACAGCCCAGGCTTGCCGGTGATCTGCTCCGGTGCCATGTACGCGTAGGTGCCGACCGTCTTACCCGGAGCCGTCAGGGCGGTGGTGTCCTGGCCCCGCGCCAGGCCGAAATCACTGAGCTTAATCACGCCCCGTTCGGTAAGCAGTAGATTGCTTGGCTTCAGGTCCCGATGGATGATGCCGTGTTCGTGAGCGCAGCTCAAGGCGCGACAGATCTGAACGCCGAAGTCGATCGTCTCTTCCCACGTCAGGTGGCCTTTGCGTTTAATCAGCTCGGCCAGCGAGCCGCCTTTCACGTACTCCATGGCGAAAAACGGCTGCGGTGGGCGCGGGCTGCCACCGTAACAGCGGACGATGTTCGGGTGCCGCAAGTTGCGCAGCACGCGCATCTCCCGCTCGAACCGCTTGACCAGCGACTCGTTGTCCAGCAGGGCGGGTGGGAAGAGCTTGACGGCGACGATCTTGCCGGTCGGTTCGTGCCGCGCGCGGAAAACCACCCCCATCGCGCCGGCACCCAGACGCTTCTCCAGGATGAAGGGACCAATCCGGTGAGGTTGTTTCGAAGATGGCCGATTTGTTCGGTTTGCTGCCATGGTCCTTCATCGAGCGAGATTTCGGGCCTCATCCTGACGTATGGTACGGCATCCGTGCAGTTGCATGTCGTGAGCGGTTTCGTATCATAGAGTTATGGTAAAGCCGCGTAAAGCGTGACGGCGGAGGTGCAGCATGTCCACAGAAGCTACGGTGATCCGCCAGTGCCCGAACTGCGGCAAGACGCTGAAGATTCCCTCCAAGTACCTTGGGCTCAAGGTCGCCTGCAACAACTGCGACGCGCATTTCGTGGTCAAGCCGGCAACCGCCGGTGGGGGTACGCAGCTAGCGGATGTCGAGGAAGCTATCGTGGACGAAGAATTGGAGGAGCTCAAGAAGGCGAAGGAAGCCAGTTCCCACGAAGTCAGCCAGATTACTCCGCCCAGCACCCCTGCCGCCGAGCGGCAAGAAGCCAGCGGCCCGGTGGCGGCGACGGCGCACGGCTACGAGTACAGCGTCGCGCGAGTCCATCTGGGGGGCAGGATGGTTCAAGCTACGATTGAGGAATCCCTGAACAAGTACGCCGCTGACGGGTGGCGGTTCCGCCAGGCTATCCACCACGGGACAGAAATCTACGTTGTGTTCGAACGCCCCACAAACCCCTCTGGGGACTCCGGCGGCGAGTAGACGGGCCGCCTCGCAACCGGCCGGTGCGGGATGATCTTCGTGGGTGTTTGGGATCCCTGGCGGGAGGTTTGACGTACAGGCAATGGTTCGCCGTCGGCTGTGCTAAGTCGACACGCCCTGACCATCTAGGGATCCCTGCAAGAGCATCGTCAGGAGGAGATCGTGCTCAGGTCCTTGCTAGCAACAGCGTTGCTCGTGACGATCCTGCGTGGGTGGGCATGGTGCGATGCGCATCCGCTACCGCGAAACAACAGCCTGATCGCTGTTACGGCCGACGGTAAGCGGCTGCTCTGCGCCAATCCGGACAGCGGTAGCGTTACGGTGGTGGATACCGGGGCCCGGCAGGCGCTCTTTGAGCTGCCCGTGGGCAGGAATCCACAGGGGGTGGCGGTCGTCCCGAACAGCCGCTTTGCTGTTGCCACGGTCTACGACGAGGACGTCCTGGTCGTGCTGGACTGGGTGGCCGGTCGCGTGGAGGCGCGGATCCGTGTGCCTGACGAGCCCTACGGCGTGGTCGTCAGCCGGGATGGCAAGCTCGCCTATGTGTCTCACGATTACCCAGGTGCCGTTTCTGTGGTGGATCTCAACCGCCGCACACTGGTGAAAACCTGGAAAGTGGGCCGGTTCGTGCGCGGTGTGGCGATTTCCCCCGACGATCGATGGCTGTACGCCACCGAGTTCTATACCGCTGAGCTGCTGAAGATCGACACGGCCTCCGGTAGTGTTGTGGACCGCTGGACAGCCGTCCCGAAGTACAACCTGGCGAGGAACGTGGTCCTGAACCCGGTCCGAGCCAAGGCCTACATTCCCCACGTTCGCTCTGACGTGGACATCATCGACGCGGATCGCTCGATCGCGCCGATCCTGTCCGTCGTCGACCTGGACCGAGTGAAGGGTAAGCGGCGCAAGCCCATTTCGCTTGATACCTACAACGGTTTCTTTGCGGTGGCGAACCCGTGGGAGGCGGCGGTGAGTCCGGACGGCCGCATGCTGTACATCGTCTACGCAGGAACGGACGATATGCACGTGAATCGGGTCCTGGACGACAACTACTACGAGATCGAAATGGCCAGGCCGCTGGTGCGCGTCGGCCGCAATCCACGGGCTGTTGTTGTGGACCCCACCGGAAGGTACGCCTATGTCTACGCGGCCCTGGATTTCTGTGTGGCAGTCTTTGACACGCACAGCATGGAGATCGTGGACCGCGTTACCGTGACGACTGCCCCCTATTCTCGACGTCATCTCCTGGGAAAGATCCTGTTCAATTCCGCTTTGCAGCCGATGGTCGCGCGCCGATGGATAAGCTGCGCGAGCTGCCATCCGGACGGTCAGCCGGACGGGCGTACCTGGCACATGCCCGAGGGGCCGCGCAATACGCCCTCTCTTGCCGGGCTGTGGTACACCCATCCGCTGCACTGGTCCGCCGACCGGGACGAGGTCCAGGACTTTGAGCACACGATTCGCGGTCCGTTGATGCGGGGGTGTGGTCTGATTCAGGGGAAGCCCAATCCTCCTCTTGGCGCTCCGAATGCGGGCCGCTCCGAGGCTCTAGATGCTTTGGCAGAATACTGCAATTCGATCGGCTTTACGCTGAGTCCCTACGCTCGCGGGGGGAAATTGAGCGAAAAAGCCGTAAAGGGCCGGGAGCTGTTCTACCGTGCCGATGTGGGCTGTGCCACCTGCCACAGTGGCCCGTACTACACGGACCAGAAGATGCACGATGTTGGGACGGGGCGGGATGATCCGTCGGAGAAGCTGGGACCCGCGTTTGACACACCGACCTTGCTGGGCGTATACCGTACGGCCCCCTATCTTCATCACGGCAAAGCTCGCACTCTGCGAGATGTCCTCACCACATACAACAGGGAAGATCGCCATGGGCGAACCAGCCATCTATCGGACGACGAAATCGACGCCCTCGTGGAGTTTTTGAAGTCTCTGCCGTACGAGTTGCCGCCGGAGCTTGAGGGGGATCGGACCAGGCCCGCTCCGTACACACCGGACGAGGCTAGGGGGACTGAGCCGCAAGCAATCAGGAGCCGTCGATGAAAACCCTGGCGATTCGTCTCATCCTGGTTGGCGTCATCGCAGGTCTCTACCACGCAGGGTTCGCGCAGTCGGGGCGCGGTCAGGAGGAGCAGCGTAAAGCTGGCCGCGAGCAGATAGCCGAGCTGGTGGCGCAGTTGGACGCTGCCGATCGCGAAACGCGTGAGGCAGCTCAGGCGTCGCTGATCGAGCTCGGTCCATCCATCCTGCCTTTGCTCCCTGATCCGGACGATCCGAGCCTGTCGGCAGAGCAGCAGGACCGGCTGCGCCGGGTAATCGCGGCGCTTGAAGCGAAACGTCGAGCCGCAATCATCGCGCCATCCCGGGTCACTCTCGGGCCGGGGCAGTACACGTTGAGCGAGCTGCTCGAACGTTTGGAGAAGGCGACGGGGAACCGCATCCACGACCTTCGTGCGGAACTTGGTCAGCCCGTGCAGAATCCAACGATCGATGTCTCCTGGAAGAACACCCCGTTCTGGACCGCCTTCTTGGAGCTTGCCCGGAAGGCGGGGTTGCGGATCGCCCCTTACGAGTCGCGGGAGTCGATTGCGGTCGCTAGCGGTAGCATCCCCCCAGTACCGATGGCGATTAGGGGGGCCGTGATCGGTTACGTGCGTGAGGTGGTGCTCCGCCGGCAGCTCGAAATCCGGAGCACCGCCACGGAGCTGTCGCTGGTAATCGGTTGGGAGCCGCGGCTGACGGTGGTTCGCGCGAGGGTGCGGGTGGCGGCACTCGAGGTGGAAACAGACGCAGGGGGCCTGGTAAGCGCGGTCGAGCAGCCGCAGCCGGTTGCGGTCCCGTTACCGAGACCGGTGGTTGAGGCCCATCCAGATGGTGCCAAGTGTTTCGTGGAGCTTCCCGTGATCCTGCCCGCTCTGCCGCCGCCAGGAGCCACCAGGTTGACGCGCGTTGCGGTGCCACTAGAGTTGTTCGTGGCGGGCATGTTGCAGAAGGTCGAACTGGGCCCCCTTAGGGGCAAAGCACCGCTCCAGGCTCGGGTCGAGGACGCGACGATTTCGGTGGTCCGTGCGGTCGATGAGGAGGGCATCTGGCGAATTCAAGTGCAGGTGGAGTACGAGCGTGATGATGCGGAACCGGCGACGGAGAGTTTTGAGAGCTGGTTTCTGCGCAATCCTGTACGCCTAGTGCATCGGACAACGGGAAAAGCTCAGCCTTGCAACGGAGGCTTCAACCTGGTTAGCACGGGAGACCGTTCTTTTGCGGTGGAGTACTTCTTCGTCGACCTGCCGGGAAAGCTGAGCGATTACGACTTTGTGTACGAGTTGCCTCGTCGCCCGGAGTGGGTTCGCGCACGGTTGGAGTTCCAAAACGTTCCCTTGCCCTTCCAGGGGCGCTGAGTGTGACACGGGCACGGGTAATAAGAAGTTGGGGCGATTGCGTTCGTCGGCGTTCGGGCGGCCCGCACCTGGGTGGGCCGGTGCATTTGAGTCGGTCCACGGCGTGATCGCTTCCGGGGAATCAGGCCCGCCAGACTGGGCTACTGGGATCCTGTCAAAGGGAAGGCGGGCGGGGGGTGGGGCGAGGGACACCGGGAGGAGGGACACCGACGAAGACCTCGACAAGGCGGACGCTTAGTCCTACGTCGAGGTGGATACGTGCCAGTCGAGCCCAAGGGGTACGGGGGTGCGTGTCGATCACCTGCTGCAGCAGTTCGATCGCTCGCTTGCGCGCCTCCACAGCCCCCTCGTCATCACCAATCCAGTCATGCTTCGTGTGCGGGCAGAGCAACACTTCCCAGCGCAGGACGTGGCCCGGAGGGGGCTGGCGCGACGGCTTCGGAGGGTCCTTCATGAGCTTGGCAAGCATCGATTCGTACGAATAGAGCCGGACCTGGAACGCGGCCAGCTCAGCGGCCATCAGATCGAACGCCGCCCTCCAACGGGGCGAGTCCTCGCTGTCGTACAGGGGGGCTACCTGCTGGAGAACCCGATAGGCCTCAGCAAGTACTGCTCGTTGTTGGCGAGACTGCTGGATCGCTCGGGCAGCCTGTTGGGTGAACGCGGCAGGAGCTGAAGGGAATACCAGCGGCACACCCACGCGAGCGGTCCGCTTGATAACGTCGTACATGGCTGCGCGCAGTTTGCTGCGGTCACGAGTGCTGACATACAGGGTCCGGGGGCCGTAGTAGGGCAAGTAGTTTCGCATCACCAGGGGGTCGAAAGCATAAGTTACGGGTCGGCCTGGTTCATCCGCAGGACTGAGGAAGTAGATGCCACCGGTTTCTCGCACGAGCCGGACGAGTTCCCAGGGGCCGAAGCCGGACAGCAGGAACGGCCGGGTAGGCCGCAGCCCGATGGTTTGGAGGCATTCCACGTCGGGTGCTTCGGGCCCTCGTGTGACGCGCAGGTGGTAGCTCCGGCCGTTCGCCCGGTACGGCACCTGAGCGAAGGGATACCCAAAAACCGCCTCACGGCCGATCACGTATACCGCCATCCTGGCCTTCACCGCCGCAGCGATCGCATCTTCAAGGAACGCACCGTCCAGCGGGGTAAGCCCATCCGGAGACCGCTCACCGGATTCGTCCGTGACGAGGATCAACATGAGCTGGCGGCGCCCCCGTCTTCCGAAAGGCTCGTACTTACGGGCCACCTGGATCAAGTACTTGCACGGCCATTCCTGGCCAGAGGGATCAACGGGTATCTGGTCGATGGCCTCCCGGATCCGTGGCACGTCAGCGGTGGGCTTCTCGAGGACGAAGTGCAGGTCCTTACCAAACGCGACGACGGCGGTGAGCAACGCGTCGTTGCGGGTCTCTGGTCTCTCGGCGAGTTCCTGATAGACCCGATGGAATCGCCCCTTGATGTCCTGCTGTTCGTCCTGCATGCTCCGGGATTCGTCGAACATCCAGATCACCAACACCGGGCCTTTGCTCAGACGAGTGAGGATTTCGCGCGTGATCTGATCGATCGCGTCTCCTACTCCACCGACCACGGCGATCGGATCACCTTTTACGGAGACGTCCATGGTCAGTTGCGAGTCCTGGGGTAATGCCCCAAGCCCGATGTTCGGCAATTTGGCGATCGGAGGGGCGGGGGGAAGGTCTTCAGTCGAAGTGGTTGGGATATCAGGCAGAACGGACCCCTGGTCGGTTCCGTGTGGCGTCGCCGGGGTCGAACCACCGCTCATGCTGTCGCCCGGTTCGTAGTCAGGCTCCAGCAGACGAGCGAACTCGACGGTGAGCTCAGAGTCGTCGAGCCGTGTTTCGATTACGACGTGGGTGGCCAGAAGCCTGTGGCGGTAGGGGACGAGCACAAGGAGAATAGCTGCCACCACGTGGAGAAGGAAACTGGTGAGCCACGCGGGGGACGTACGGTACCAGCGCCTCAGATAGGCGATCAGGACGGTAGCGGCACAGGTCTTCGGTCTCGCCGCAGCGGTCTCTTGTCGGCGCCCGTTTGTTGGTCTCGCGAGCCGCGACATACCCTCGCCCCGAAAAGGCCACCCGTTTCCTATGCACCCCCCTCACCGATGCGATGAGTGCGTTTGTTCCGACTGTGCTTTCCAGCGCGAGCCGAGTGAGCGACTTGCCCGCGCGAGAAATAGGCTACTGGCGTTTGCTGTATCGCGACCGCTTTCCCGAGTACGCAAAAGATTGTACCTCCGTCCGAAGCACCGGCTTTCGTCAGGCAGCCGACCGCCCGGGATCCGTTAAGAGCAGTGGGCCGGGAGCCAAACGGCTACTGCTGCGGTTCGACTGAGCAGAGGCTCTGCCGACGCCGTCTGGAGTTCCGGCGAGGCTAGATCTTCTTGGGTACTGGCCGAGCTGGCGGGCCCGGCAGTGGGCGGGGCCGATTCGGCCGCGGCCTGGGTCTGGCTCTGTTGTTGTCCTGCCTACGAGGGGGTGGCGGCGGGACGTACGCTTCTTCCCAGCGGAAACCGAGCGGGTACTCGAGCTCTTTTTCCGCCAGGTAGCCCCAGGGCGTGCCGGCATACTCCGTTGCACATCGCTCCAGGTACTCCCGAGCTTTCCTGGCGGCCTCGACCAGCGCGAAACCGGCAGGCGTGTCCTCGGGGATGTTCTCATCCGGCACCAGACGCCAGGCGTTGTTCTTCTTGTTCGAAAATGCCTTGGGCGCCACCCGCATCTGGGCCAGCATGGCGTTGTAGGTGTAAGCACGTACCTTGGCGGCCAGCAGTCGGCCGAACATCAGGTCGAAGTGCGCACGCCAGCGGGTTGACTTTTCCTTGTCGCGGAGCTTCTCGACTCTGGCGAGCATCGACACGGCCGGGTCCACCTGGGCCTTCAGAATGGCAGCCTCACCCTGGGCTTGCTTCATCGCCTCGCTCATCACGTTCTTGTCATACGCCGGGAAGAGCAAACGCGGGGGGCGGGTCCGGACCTTGACGCTCGCCGCCACCTGCAGCAAGGCGGTGCGGAACGGGCTCCGCGACGCTCTCGCCGTGTACTCGCGCCTTGAGACATAATCCGGCTCCAGAGCTTGCAGGGCAATCCGATCGAAGCTGGGGCCGTTCATGTCGCCGAAGTCGACAATGAAATAGATGCCCCCGGTCTCTCGACAAAGCCGCGTCAGCCCCCACGTACCGAAGCCGGATCGAAGTAGCCCTGGGTTGCCACCGTGCCAGATCGGCAGGTGGGCAACTTCGATCATGGCCGACTCCGGTCCACGCGTGACTTCCGGGTAGCCGAGCACGCGGCCGTTCTCGTCCCGATACGGGATCGTGGTGGTACGTTTACCCCACAGAGCTTCGGCCCCCAGGACATAGACGCGCACCTTCAGCTTCTGCAGGATCGGCAACACGTCATCGACCCGCCCTTCGTCGTCACCGACCTCGTCGGTGAGCACGATGAACATGAGGTCACGCCTGCCGCGGGTACGGTACGCTCCGAACGCTTCTGCAGCCGTTTGGATTGCGGTGAAGACGTACTCTTCTCCCGACGTGTCGAGAGGAATGTTGCGTACGGTTTCTTGCAGTTTCTTGACGTCGGTGAGGGGTTTCTTCGTGAGCACCTGCGGCTTTTTGCCGAAGCTTACCACCGCGGTGAGCAGTTCATCGCCTTCGGTTTTGCCGAACGCTGCCAGTTCGCGGTACACCCGTTCGAACCGCTTGGCGATCGCTTCTCGCTCGTCGCGGAGGCTTTCGGTGGAATCGAAGATCCAAACGACCAGCGTCTTGTTTCGCTCGAGGCTACGGAGGATCTCGACCGTGAGCCTGTCGACTGCCCCCTCGACTCCGCCTACGAATTCTCCGGTTGCCCCCTGTACGCTGACGGAGGTGGTGAGCTGATCGGAGCGGGGGAGGTCGATTTTGGCAACGGCGGGCAACTCTGGATCGGGGAGCACTTCTTCGGGCAGCTCATCGGCGGGGTCTTGTTCTTCGATCATGGCGGAGGGCGCAGCCGAACTCAACGGGCTCAGCGCCCGCGCTGTGTCGCCTACCTCGATCGTGTCCAGATCGAGCACCTGGGTGAACTGGAGGTTCTCCTTCAGGTCGGTCAAACGGGTGTCCACGACCACCGCCTGACTGCGATGCTGGACGAGGCCGGGAACGAGGAAGAGGACGACGGTAATCAAGACATGGAAGAGTAAGCTCGCCAGGGCGGATGAGAGATACCAGCGGTGGCGGATCTCTTCCGGCGCGGCTGTTCTGGTCCGCCTGTGTGCTGACTTCTGCAGAGCCCTCTCGACCCGGGTCAGCCCATAGCCTGCGGCCCCACGCCGACGCTTCCGTTCCATATTTGCTCCCATTCGCTGGTCAGGAAGGACCGAATCGCCCAACGACGAAGCCGGGAGCCACCATGGGCCCGACCTCAACCACTGTCATTCTAATCGGTTTTGGATATCAGCATACGAGAGAACATGGCCACCGTCATAGTCGGCCTGACCCGCACCGCGTGACCCTTCTGGTGGCAGCGGCGGCGCATGCGCTCTCCGTTGCGACAGGTCGGCGCGTTCACCGGGCCAGAAGGGCCGTACCGGTATACAAGCAGGCGCATGCGCTCTTCGTCGCGACAGTTCGGCGCGCTCGGAGGTTGCCAGTGGGGGGTAGAGCGATTTGGTTTCGGGTAAGCGTTTGGCGGGATGCGAGCTGCTTCTTCATTTGGCTTGCCGCCCTGGTGGCTTGACGGCACCGCCACCGATGCCCGTCGGCTCAGCGCGCGCATCTGTTTCCGGCAGCCGAGGCCGACCGCTGAGACGGCGACCGCGTTTGCCGGTTCCGGTGGTGGGCTGTAGAATAAGGCGGATTCGGGGCGTAGCGCAGCCTGGCTAGCGCGCTAGAATGGGGTTCTAGAGGTCCCGGGTTCGAATCCCGGCGCCCCGACTTGGAAGAAGCCGGCGCCGTTCGACCGTGCGGTCGAGCGGCTTTTTTGCCGCTTTGGAGTGCGGTAGTCCTCTGCCGCTTTCACTTGCTCCTCCGCTGGGCCGGGTCCGGCTACCACTGCTCCGCCTTCGCAGCGGCGGAGCTCCGGTCCCGCCAGGCGACGGGCTCGGGGCCGCTTCGGCCGGGCGGGCTGAAGCGGCGAGAGCGAGCGCCCCCCCCTTTGTCCTTCCCGCGACGGGTGGGCTTTTCTTTTGCTCGGCGGGGGCCATTAGCGCCGGCGCTTCCTTGGCGCCACCGCCTTGGGGCGGACCCGGGGCCGGGTCGCGCAACCAATGCGCCGTCGCCGGCGCGACGGCGGTCCGCCGCTCCCTTCGTCCCGCCAGGCGGCGGGCTCGGGGCCGCTTCGGCTTGCGGCCGAAGCGGCGAGACAGACCGGGCGCGATTGCCAATCCCGCGATGGGAGGGCGTTTCTAGCTTTGCCGGGGGATGATTTTGGCAGCACCTCCTGCGGCCCCGGGCTGCGCCCCAAAGCGGGCAGGCACAAGACCAGAGCCGGATGGCCGAGCCGGGCCGCGCGAGAGCGGACGCGTGGGAACGCGGCAGCTATCGTTCGGCTCTGCCAAGCCACAGGAGAGCAAGCTGCGTGCTGGCAGCGAACGTCTCGGTGCCTCGCCCAAAGCCTTCCGCGTCAGGCGGGCTGGCCCTGGCTGATGGCTCAGCGCGGGCAACAGGTCGCGAGATTCTGTGAGGCGCGCGGGGAATGAATGGCGCACAGAGTGTGTTCGGTTAGTTGGACTGCGCGCCATGAAGGTTTCGCCAAGGTCGATCGTTGGATACGCGTACAGGCTGACGAAATTGCCCGCCCTGGGTGGCGATACACCGAGCTTGCTACGGCGTCCCGGCGTGATGGGCTCTCGGTCCAGCAGACCAAGGCTCGCGCCTGAACCAGTTTTCACCGACGGTGCGCGACTGGGCCGAGAACATGCGACTCCGCGGTGGGCCCTCGGTTACCCGGAAGACGCCCCAAGCCGCGCGGAGCCCCCGGGATACCATGGGCGCCGCGTTGAGGCGCGCCAGGTCGATGAAAAGCGGTCGAGCTTCAGCGGAACGAGAGCCGGTCCAATTGCGAGGTCGCTCGACCGTGGTCGGAGGGATCGCCAGGGAGCGAGGCTAGGCAATCATGAGGATGACGCTCTTCGCTTGCCACGTTCCGCAGCCAGCAGCCCCTGGGCCTGTTTGCTCGCTGTTCAGCAGGGCACGGCGGATCCTGTCGTCCATGCCCAAAGCCCGGCGTTTATCGACGCCATGGTGACGGTGGGGGGCGACGGGGGTACCGTGCAGCGGCGCGAAGCTTCATGCTACCGCGGTCGGGGCGAGCCAGCGGTGTGCAGCGGTACCGTTCGAACCATGCTCCCGGTGCGGGGGGGCCCTTGGTTGGAGGCCCATCTGGAGGGGAAAGCGCGTGAAGCCGTTTGCGTCCCATGCCTAACGCGACCGAGGTCCTCGCTGTTGCGCCCCTCGCTGGCCATCCATCTGCACCAACTGAGCGGGCGTTTCCAGTCCGGCCTCGCTATACCGCGCGCACACCCGCCAAGCCTCCTTGCTCCTCGTCACAGGTCGCCTCCCAGCCCTGGATGTACCACGCCGTCGTCCTCTGCCAGTAGCTTGGGCGAGATGTTTTCCGGACGCGATTCTCGAGACAGCACCTGTGGAGTGGAAGACGATGTTCGATCCCCATTCGAATTCACAGGCACCAGGGGGATTGCTTGGCCTAGCCGGAACGAGGCGGAAGGGGGGAAGGCCTAATCGCCCGCGGGCGCGGAAAACGACGCTAGCGCTCGAGCGGTTAGAACAGCGGGTGTTGCTGTCCACGCTTTCAATACAGGACGTTAGGGGGTTGCTTACCAAAGTCGACGTTACGGGCGCGACGGTGATCACGCACGGGTATCAGTTCAGGGACGAGGGGGGCGATTCGCTCATGCCGCTTGCCCAGGCAATACGCAACCGGGCTGATGAAGCCAACGCCGATGCGGGCACGGCGTGGTTGCTCGATTACGACGTGCGGAAAGAAGGAGACGCCGGGTTCTTCGACGCCGACCTGAGCGGAGAGGACGACGGTTTAAACAACGGATCCCTCCTGCCAGATGGCAATCCACCCAATCTGTCCGGCGAGGTGGTACTCCTGTTCGACTGGGCGCCAGAATCGAACGAACTGTCCGATGGCTGGTCAGAGGCAGCCGGAGAGGCCCTCTTCGCGATGCTCGTCGGTCTGGGTCTGGTCGACCCTTCGACCGGCGCAGCGAACGTCCCACTGCATTTCATCGGGCACAGCTCCGGCGCCGCGGTGACCAGCGAAGCCGTCGAGAGACTGGCCGCCTACGGTGTTCCGGTGGATCAGGTCACCTATCTCGATCCCCACGACTTCGACGAGCCGGGGCTGCCTGTGGACGGAGACCAACGCCAGTCGGTGCTCGGTGAACCGCCCGGCTACGGAGCAGCGGTCTGGAGCAATGTGCAATTCGTTGACGTCTATTACCAGACGAAGGACACCCCACAAGGCCGTCCGATCCCAGGCGCGTACAACGTATGGATCAACGAGCAACTCTCTAACGTATCCGGAAACGCCCATTCGGCTGTCTGGAAGGATTTTTATCTGAAGACCGTTACCGATCACGTGTCATCCACAGGCTATGCCTTCAGCCGGATTGCGGGGGGTCAGACTCGGGATGACAGCGATCCCAGTACTTCGCCGATTGCCCGGCCGGCGGCGGTCTTCTACGCGACAGAAGATCTGAACGGCAACGGGGTGCTGGACGAAGGGGAGGACCTGAACGGCAACGGGCAGCTCGATCTCAGCCAACAGGACCATCGGAACACGCCGGAATCGCTCGTCGACCGCTCAACCGGCAGCCCAAATCGTTCGGGTCTTCAGTCGTTGGGCCTCACGGCGGAACTCGTCACCCAGGGCGGGTGGGAACCGGCGTTCGATCCGGGGATGATTGTGAACGGCGATTTTCAGACGGGGCCGAACCTCATCGGAGAACTCTCCAACCGATTGAGCCCGACGATCTATCCGGGGTGGTCGGATCACGGGACCGGTGCATTCGGCGCGCAGGTCGGTTTTGATCCTGCCCGCTCCACAGGGTCCGGCAACGCCACGCGATTTACGGCGCCGCCCGACGCCGATCGATTTGCGGTCCTGAGTGCCCGCCACACCAAGCTCACCCACAGCCAGCTCTATGTGCCCCCTGATGCAGTGGCCGTGCGGTTCGAGATGCGCCGCCTGCAGGCGAGCGATGCGGACAGGCTCCAAGTTCGGATAGGCGATGCGGCCATCGACGGCGGCGGGCTGCGGTTGGACGCCACGGATGCTGACTTCCAGGGGTACCGGCTGGAGATCCCCGAGTCGCTGCGCGGTCAGGTCCACACGGTGACGTTTGAGGTCATCAGCGGCTCCGGCGAGGTTACCTCCGAGATCGCGATCGACAATGTGCGGTTGGAACTAGCCGCCAGAGCGCGCGGACGCACCGGAGACGTGATCGCCGTCAACACGTCAGGGGCCAACCCTGGTCGTCAGAATTTCCAATTGCTTGGCGTTGAGGGGGCCGATCTGGTCGAAAGCACGCGGCGGCCGGGTGAGTTCCGCGTGGTGCGTGTCCTCCCCGGCGGTACGAAGAAGACGCTCGGCAAGATCATCCTTTCGGACCGCATCGAGGGCCAATCGTTCGCTGAAACGGGCCGCTTCTACTTCGTTCCCGAAGCCATCGATCCGGATGCGGGGAACCCCACTGCCCGACTGGACGCCGACCCGGCGGCAGCGGGATTCCAGGGAGTAATTTTTGTGACCGTCGGATTTGAACACAACGGGCGGAGGAGAACCGAGCGGCTGCGCATCGACGTGCGTCGGGGTTTTAGCGCACAAGGTCCCGGCGCGGTCACGGCAGGGACGGGTCCGCGTTCGATCCTCGCGACCCAGCAGCGGCTGCGGCAACTCGGCTATAGGGGCCTTGGCGGGAAGCCTCTCGATCCGGACGGCATCCTAGGCCCGAACACGCAGCACGCGATCGAAGCCTTTCGCAGTGCAAAAGGGTTGCCTGCCGGTGATCCCGCCAGTCCGATCGACGCCGACCTGGTCGAGAAGCTGAACGGTATCACCGCGCCCGCACCCGATGTACTCGGCACCGAGGATCAGTCGGCGATTCTACAGGGGCTTACGTCGCTCGCTGAATGGCTCACCGGTTTGTTCGAAACAGAAGAGTTCAGCACCTCGGTTTTGAACCCATCGATCGCCGATCTGGTCGACCTGCCCAAATTGTTGCGCCAGAAACTACTCGCCTCGGCGCAAACATACTTCGCTGGTCTGCAACCGGGTCAGCCCGCGACCGCCAGGGAACTGGCCAGCAGGCTCAACGACGCTCTGGGCGACTCCGACCAGGCCGTGAAGTTCGAAGACGACGTATTCAAGGTCACATGGTCCGCTACCCTTCCAGATGTCCGCATCCCGTTGCCTTTCCAACAACTATTCGACTTTGGTATCGCCCCGGTAGGGGACGTAACGATCGACGTGGCGCCGAGTTTTTCGCTCAAGTTCGATTTTGGCCTAGACGGGAACCGGACCGGCGCGGACGCATTTTTCCTCGACAACGTGTCATTGAGTACCGGTTTGAATGTCAATAGTTCGGTCGGTTTTGATGGACGCTTGGGATTCCTTGAGGTCTCCGTGACGCCACTTACCGGCGATTCGAGCGTCAAGTTTAACGCGCAAGTGGACGTGAATGTGGCTAATCCGGACACGGAGACAACGCGGATCACGGCGGGCGAATTGCAAGAACTGCCCGTGTCGAGCTTAACGGTAGCGACGAAGGGTTCGCTAGAGGTGGGCTTCGACATCAGCGCATTCATGGGGGAAGCGAGCATCACCGGTGGGACGTTCGAGATGGTCGATCCCAACGTCTTCGACGATCAGCTTCCTGTGTTCGTGCAGCCTTCGGATTTTGACAGCACGACGACAGCTCGCTACACGGCGCGGAACTTCCATCGGTTCGAGCCATTCCGCACCCTGGATGCGCAGACAGTGGTGGGGTTGTTCGGGCAGGCCGGGCTGGCCCTTGACACGCTGCGTGCCAGCGGTTGGCTCAACGTCGATTTGCCCTTTGCCGACTCTGGTGATCTGGGCGATCTGCTCGACTTTCAACAGGCGCTAAAAGAAACGCTCCTCGACCCGATTTCCAGCGTGCGTTTGGTGGCGCGCGGGTTGGTCCCGGCCAACGGTGTCCCAGGCCAAGGCCAGGGCGTGGGCCTGACGCTGACACTCAACGGCCAGACCAGCGTGAATGTCACGCTTACCCCTGATCAACTAGCCGACAACGAGGACGCGCGGGCCCTGGTGAATGATCTGAACGCGTCACTAGGTCCGGCGCTCGATGCGGTTGGAATCGACACACATGCTCTGAAGGCGGGATTACATGGCGGCCGGATCGTCTTCATCGGCGGCAGCGACACGGTCAGGTCGCTCACGATCAGCGGAGGTGAACCGCTCGGGTTCGACCCCGGTCAGGAGGCCTCCGGTTTGAGCTTCGCCACCGCCCAGGAACTGGCTGATCTGCTACCGGGGGTCATAACCGACCTGAGCTACACCGATGACCTGAACGGTGACGGCACCAGAGACGATCCGGCGCTCACCTACACCATTGACTTCAACACGGTGCTGTTCGGTGTTGCGATCCCAATCGGAGAGGACGTCGATTTGGGCAAGATCTCTGACTTCCAGACCGACAGCACGCTAACCACGCAGGCCGAAGTGGGCGGCTCGTTGACCGTTGCATTAGACCTGAGTAAGCCGCCGGCCGTCACCGAGAGGACCTTCCTACGCGAATTGAACGACGGACGCGGTATTCCGATAGCCGATGGAGACGACCTGACGATCACGCTCCGAGATGGGACGACGTTCAACGTCGATTTCCAGCGGCGCTCCGATCCGAGCGACCCGACGAAAGACGTGACCACCCTGTCTGACCTGATTGTGGACCTGAACGCGGCTGCTCCGAGCGATCGTGACGGCAATGCCAAGTTCAGTGCTCGGCTCGTGTTCCAGGATCGCAAGGGGAGCGAAACGACCGATTCGAACGAGATCCATCGCACGCTCATTGAACTGGAAGACAAGACGACGGGAGACCACACGTTTGCCGTGAGCGCGACCAATGGTTCACTAGCCGGGTTTGCTCTGGGACTGGTTGGTGGCGATGAAGACGGCGATAGCGAGCCCAAACTGACCAGCCCGCCGCTCCGGGTGGGCGCTCTTTCGGACCGATTGTTCTTCCGGAGTGCCTTGTTGGAGGGGACGGTCACGCTAACGGCCGAGGACATCGATGGCTCGGCCCGCTTCGGCCCCCAGGACTTCGGCCTCGGCGTCACCGTCACCGGGGGATCCCTGCAAGGGGGGCTCAGCGCCAGCCTGACGCTGGAAGACCGCGATGGAGACGGACGCATCGGGCTGCGCGAGCTTGCCGACCATACGCTCTCAGGCAACTCCGTGAACGTTACCGGTTCAGCCAACCTGGTGTTGCCGGTTTCGGTGGCAGGCAACATCGGTGGCCTCAGGGTGGATGAGGACGCAAAGGTGGTGGCGAGTTGGCAGTTCCCGGGGACGGTGCATGTCACAACCACCGGGTTTGAGAACCTGGGCACTTTGCCGGATCTGGATTTTCAAACCATCGTTGACGGCCTCCAGGGGGTGGCGGACCGGTTCTTAGCCGACCTGGAGAACCTCGACAGTACCCGCCTGCTTGGTCGCAAGCTGCCGATCCTCAACCGGTCGGTCCCACAACTGGTCGGCATTGACGGGCAGTTCATCGAGCTGTTATCGAACCTGCGCGACAACCCAGCCGGCACGCTCCAGGAACTCGAAGATCGTATCGAGTCGGCCTTCGGGCTCACCGACAGTCAGTTAACGTTGGAGCTCACCACCGGTCCGGCCCTGGGAATTGACTTAACGCTGGAAAGCCAAGAGCGTGTCGAGGCGCAACTCAACTTCGACCCCTTCGTAAAAGGCTTCGTCGACGTACGGGGGGAGACTCCCTTACAACTGGACATCGGGTCCACGTTACATCTCGACTTCGGTATCGACCTTGCGGATCGCCGACTGCGGCCATTTATCAAGGACACGACGAACGTCGAACTGCGGCTTCGGGCGGCCGCCGGCGATGTGGAGTTCAGCGCGGCCGTCGGTCCGCTGGGAATCTTTGTGCATCCTGACAGCGGGGCCGATGGGACGGTGGGTACGAAGGATGACATCGCCAGTTCTGTGACCATCGCTAACGGAGAGAATCCGGCGACATTCACGATCGATCTGGCCAACGACCCCGCGGACCGTCGGTACTATCTCGACGAGTTCGTTGGCAACACGCCGCAGATCCTCGATGTGGTCGTCTCAGGAACGGCGAAGGCAACGCTGCCGGTGTTCGGACCCAACAAGGACACGCCCATCACCAGGACGCGCCGCGATACCGACGGTGATGGCGTCTTGGACCACGTCTTTCAACTCACAGTGGATCTTGCCGACCCGTCGCGTGCGACCATCGACGTGCCCGATTTCAGTGGCATCATCGAACAGATCGGCGACGTGGCCTCCGACATGGGGGCGATCGGTGACGGTTGGGAGGGATTCTTCCGTGCTCTGGAGGCAGGCTTGGACAAGGGGGTATTCGCCGCGGTCAAGCTGCCCTTGATCGGCACAGGTCTCCGCGATGCAGCGCGCTTCCTGGCGGACATCCGCGATGCCGTCCGAGACGAGTTTGAAGCGTTAGCTGCCCGCAACGTGCGGCGGGACAAGGACACCGTTCGTCGGGCTTTGTTCGACGCCCTCGGCCCGGGCAACCTGGGCTGGCTGAAAGACATGAACAGCGACGGCGTTATCACCGTGGACGACATCAGGCTGCCCGACACCAATAGACCGGAGGACGTCCAGTTCGTCATGCAACTTGGCCGCGACGCCACACTGCTTGATGTGCCGATCGGCTTCGACATCGGTTTGGACAACCTCGGCCTGGAACTCGACGGCAAGGTGGCCACCGAGCTCGGCTTCACGTTCACCGTGGGCGTCGGGATCAGCAAGACGCAGGGTGTCTACTTCCGAACATCGAACAAAGACAAAGAAGGTAACGAGATCCCAGAGCTGTCGATCACGCTGGACGCTCGCATCCCGGACTTCAAGGCCACCGGCAGGTTGGGGTTCCTCCGAATCGATGCGTCCGATGATTCGGGCGATCCGAGCGCGTTCACGGGGGAATTCACCATCGACCTCGTTGATCCGAGCGGTGATGGGCGGCTGACAACATCCGAGTTCGCAGGGCTTGGCATCAAGGCGACGCTCGATGGCAACGCTGACGTCAACCTCGACCTGGTCGCTGGCTTTGGCGCTAATGCGAACTTCCCGGAAATCAAGGCCGACTTCGGCATCGATTGGACCTTCGACCAGGTGGATACAGCGGCCAAGACGGGGCAGTTCCTCGGAACGCCCTCCGTGACCTTCGAGAATGTGCGGATCAATCCGGGGCAGCTCATCACAAACTTCGGGCGGCCGGTCGTTGAGAAGATCGCTTCGGTTCTCGCCCCGATCAAGCCCGTGGTGGATTTCCTAACGACGCCGATCCCGATCATTTCGGATCTGAGCAAAAGCCCTGTGACGGTGCTGACCCTGGCGAAGCAGTTCGCGCCGAACGAATCCGTGCGGCGATCGGTTGAGACCTCGGCGCAATTTGTTAGCGCCTTACATTCCATCTCGCGGCTGGCGGACGCTTCCCGAAACCTCGCGACTGGCGACATTCCAATCGGCGGTTTCACGATTTCCACCGACGACCTGAACAACGAAACGCTGAGCGGACTCACGCCCAGGGACGCTAGTGGCAACGAGATTAGAGACGAGGATTTGAAGAGGCAGGTGCAGGAGGAACTGAACAAGGCGGGGCAGGAGGCAGCCAGGGAGTTCTTCGACGAGGCGGGGAACATTCCCAGTCAGCACGGGAGCGGTTTAACGTTCCCGTTCATTGACAAACCCACGTCCGTTTTTCGGCTGCTCTTGGGCCAAGACATTGATCTGATCAAGCTGAACCTGCCCACGTTTAACGTAACGACGTCGATTCCGATTCCCTCGATACCCGTGTTTCCCCCCTTCTTGACGATCTACTTCGATGCGCGGGCAGGATTAGCGGCGAGTTTCCGGTTTGGATTCGACACCCGTGGATTAAGGCAGGCCGTGGAAACGGGCGACGCGGGGAACCTCCTCAATGGCTTCTACATCCGCGATACGGTGGATGGTCGCGACATTAACGAGCTCGACTTTTTCGCCAGCTTTGCGGCCTATGCTGCCCTGGGCGTGGATCTGGGGATTGCCACGGTTCTTGCGGGTGCCGGCGGTGGTTTGTTCGGCAACGCGGGGTTCGACCTGGTAGACCCAGACCCGAGTGACGGTGGCAGAGTCCATCTGGACGAGCTGGGCCATCGACTGCGCCAGGGAGTGCAGTGCGTCTTCGACGTGACGGGAAGTTTGCGGGCGAGCCTGGCCGCCTTTGTGAAGATCCAAATCAAGCTGGGCTTCTTTAAATTAACCATCATCGATGCGCACAAGGAGTTGGCCTCGATTACGATTTTCGACTTGGCTCACTCGTTCTGCGACGTGGAGCCGCCAGTTTTAGCGTCCCAAAACGGCGACCTTTTGACGCTGAACATGGGCCCGAACGCCGTGGCGCGCAGCCATGGCGATACCAGCGACGGGGACGAGGTGTTTCGCGTACTACCCGGCAGCACGCCTAATGAGGTGGTGGTCGAGGCCTTCGGGCTCCGGCAGACCTTTTCGGGCGTCAATCGGATCTATGCGGACGGCGGCGCTGGGAACGACCAGATCATCATTCACGAGGGGGTGAGCGTGCCTGTGGAGCTGGTGGGGGGGCCGGGCGACGACGTGTTGGTTGCTGGGGGCGGCCCGGCCACGCTGAATGGGGGCGCGGGCAACGATCAGCTCGCCGGCGGGCCATCCTCCGATCTGATCTCCGGCGGCGACGGGGCCGACATGATCACCGCCGGAGGCGGGAACGATACGATCGATGGCGGTTCCGGAGCCGACATCATCGACGGTGGCCGTGGCGATGACGTGATCCGCGGCGGCGCCGACGGTGACCAGATCCAGGGCGGATGGGGCAACGATCAGGTCTTTGGCGAAGACGGTGACGACCGGATCCTGGGCCAGACGGGAAAGGACGTGATCGTCGCGGGAGCGGGCAATGACTTCGTCGATGGTGGACTGGATGACGATGTAATCGACGGCGGCGCAGGGGACGACGAACTCCTCGGCGGCCGAGGGGGCGATAACATCCGCGGCGGCGACGGGGACGACCGGATCGACGGGGGGGCGTTCAGCGATCTGCTCTTCGGCGGCGGGGGCGACGACCGGATCGACGGAGGCAGAGGCGATGACCAGATCGACGGGGGGGCCGGAAGCGACGAACTGGCCGGCGGCCCGGGGAGTGACACGCTTATCGGGGGATGGGGCGCCGATCGAATCTACGCCGGCGTCTTCCCTGGTGTGGGGCTATCGGACGAAAACAGCGGCGGTGACGTGGAGACCATCTACGGCGACCGGACCGATCCCACGGAACCCATTCCCAGGGGCACGTCCAGCGAGGACCACGCTGACCGGATCTTCGGTTCGCTGGGCGATCATACGGTGTATGCGGGCGCCGGCAACGACGTCATACGGCTGAACCTCGGGAACGATCGAGTCTTCGGGCAGGAGGGGGACGATGAGATCCGCATCGCGGGCGGAGAGAATACAGTCGAAGGTGGCCCAGGGGATGACCGCATCGTCACTGGCGGGGGCCATGACTGGATCCTCGGCCAAACCGGCGACGATTTCATTAACGCCGGTGGGGGTGCCGACGTGATCGATGCGGGCGACGGCGATGACCAGGTCTTCGGTCTAGGGGGCGACGACTGGATTGTGGGCGGCTTAGGCGATGATTATGTCGACGCCGGAGCCGGACGCGACGTGATCTGGGGCGGTTTTGCCGAATTCGCCGAAACCGATTTCTGGACCGACGCACGGCATTCGGCGGTGCAGCAGGAGAACTTCGCGGCACCGGACGATTGGATGGCGACCGAAGCGCGGTTTCGGACCGGATTCACACCGCCGCAGATCACGCCGAGGTTTGTCTTCGGCGCCTCGGTACCGGGCGATTCCGCCGACGGCGCCGACACCATCCATGGCGGCAATGACGGCGATTGGCTGTTCGGCGGGGGCGATGACGACCGGCTCTTCGGCGATGGGGGGCACGACTACCTCGACGCCGGCATCGGCCACGACCGGATCGAAGGGGGGGACGGAAACGACGTTCTGCGCGGTGGTGCTAACAACGATGTGTTACGTGGCGACGGCGGTATTGATCAGCTCTACGGCGATGCCGGCGATGACTTGCTCTTCGGAGACGGCGGGGTACGTCAGACCGTAGCGGCGATCACCACTTCAACTACCAACTTTGCGCCGGGCACACTCAAGTTCGATGTGATGGTCGGTTCGACGAGTTTGTCCGTGGACGTGGGGAAGAGTGCGAGGTTGACCGACAACCAGAGCATCGACGACCTGGTGGCCGACATCAACGCAGCGATTCAAGCAGCTCTGATCGCGGCGAACTTGGACCTCGCGCTCGAAGCCCGTCGCGTGGGCAAGACCAAGATCGGCATCTTTGTCGGCTCGGGCTATCAGACACAGAGCGTCACGCTGTCCAATTTCGAGGCCAAGAACAGCGACGGTGAGGACTTGCCCGAGTACAGCGGGGCGACGGCCACCATCGAGACTCTCGCCGGCCAGCGCCTTTGGGGGGGCGGCGGGATCGATACGCTGTTCGCTTACGCTCCGACAACCGACGCCGCCCAGGAAACGGGCTTGCGTGGCGACGAGTTGCACGGTGGCCCCGGCGGCGATTGGCTGTACGGCAATCTTCGCCAGGAGATCCTGGTCGGCGAGGCGGGCAACGACTACCTGCACGGCGAAGAGCTGCACGGACCGGGTTACAGCCGCAACCGTCAGGGGGACACGCTGGGTGCGCCCGATCGGTTGTTCGGCGATTCGGGCGAAGATCAACTCTTCGGCGGCGGTGGGCGTGATGAGCTTTGGGGTGGAGCTGACAGCGATTGGCTGGAAGGCCAGGACGGCCGGGACACTGTGTACGGTGGTGGCTGGATCGACATGATCGTGCTCGACGCCCGAGCCAACTATACCGAGCTCGGTGACGTGATCGACGGCCATTTCGGCAATGCTTCAGCAGCCGACGTGCCGGATGATAACGCCACCGATATTCTGCTGATCAATGGCACGAATGCCGACGACACAATCCGGTTGCGACAATCGAAGCCGGGGGAGAGACTTTACAACTTCCGGGGGAACGACGTGGGCGCGGCGCAGGGAGGGCAGTTGCTGGTCGAGTACACCACCTCGACGTTACCCGCCACGGCCAAGTTCGAGGCGGTCTGGACCGACGCCAAGGGCGAGCCGCTCGTTGAACAGTTCCGTGTGGCTGGACTGGGTGGCGACGACGTGCTGGAGTTCGTGGCCGGACCGGACGCGCTGGACATCTCGGCACTGCTGGATCGCAACGCGCAAGCCGAAGTGCAGGACTGGATCGGCGTGCTCGACGGCGGGCCGGGCGACGACCGGCTGGTGGGTACCGGCGGCCGCGACCGGCTGGACGGGGGGCCAGGTAGCGACGTCCTGTTCGGCCTCGCCGGCGACGATCGCCTGTGGGGCGACAGTACGAGCAGCGATGCGGTGGCGCCGGACACGGCCCAGCACGACGTGCTCTTTGCCGGCCAGGGATTCGACGACCTGCTGGGCGGGCCGGGGACGAATGAGCTGTACGCGTGGTCGTTCCATCCAGAAGGCGTTGTCGCCGGCGATGGCGCGCTGCCGCAGCAGGGTGGCGCATCGCCCCAGTTCGGCGTCTTTGTCAAACCGGACGGAACCCTCACCGACAGCAACGGCGACCTGGACGGCGACGGATTCCTGGACGAAGACGCCGGCTTGCCCGAGGAGCAGCGGCGCAGGCCCTACCCGCTAGAGGACACCGGACTCAACCGTATGCTCGGCGGCGAGAACAACGATTCGCTTTATGCTGGCACCGGCCTGGACTTTATGTACGGCCGCAGTGGCGACGATCAACTTTTCACCCGGACGGGCCAACCCTTCGAAGCGCTCGACAGCCAATTGGCCGGAGACGAATGGAAACAGTACGCTCGGTCGACCAACCGCGTCTGGTATTATGCCGGGTCAAACCTGGACGATGTGATCACGGTCGATTTCGTCACCGAGCCGGGGCTGCTTTCAGGGCATCACCTGATCACACGGCTGACGGACAACGGGGGCAACTTCACATTCGATGCCCAGGTACGGCTCGATTTCGACGCTACCGATGCAGACGGCCGCCGCATCTGGGATCGCCGTGATGCGGTCGTTCCGTTCGACGCGCTGCAAACAGCGGATCCCGAAGCGCGCGAGGCGGCTCTCGATGCGCTTGGATTCACCGAACCGATGACAAACACGGCCGCGGTCCAAACGGAGTTGCTCCAGAGGGCGCTGCCGCCCGAAGACGATTTCCTGGCAATCCTCATCGATGCCCTGGACGGCAATGATCGGGTGGAGATCGGTCCCACGGTAACCAAGAGCGTCTGGGTGGATGGCGGCCGGGGCGACGATCGGATCGAAGTGCAACCGGGTGCGCCGATTCTGATCGACCAGACCGACGATCCGATCGCGCGCCTGCGGGGCGGCGACGGGGTGGCGCACCGCAATGACCTGCCCCAGTTCGCTTACGCACTGGACGGCGATGCGGGCGAACGGACTCGCGATAACGACCCGCTCACACCCATCGGCAGTGACGTTGCCGTCACCGGGCTCTCGATCGATAACCCGGACGACGAGGATTGGTACCGGTTTCGATTGGCTTCGGCCCCCCAGCCAGGGGACGTGTTGACACTCGATAGTCTATCGCTTGGCGACCGTATGCGATGGGAACTGCGCGAACCGGTACACGATGCCAGCGGCGTGTTGGCCGGTACGCGGCTGCTGATACCGGCCGACGATTTCCAGCGGATCGAGCTCGACCGCCTTGGCGCTATCACCGCAGCCAACCTCGGCCCCCCAGCCGGAAGACTCAGCGAGGATGTGACCTTCACGCTCCGGTTTAACGACGATACCGCCAGCGCGGTTGCGGTCACCCTCGCGGCAGCTTCGACGGTCAATAATGCGAAGCTGCAAGACCTGGCCGACGACCTCAACGGCGCGCTGGGCAAGGCGCTGGCCGGGACCGGGTTCGGTGGTGCGGTCCGGTTCCGGGTGGAGGGCGATCGGTTGGTCCTGGTGCCTCTGGAACGGAAGATGGCGGCCCTGACGATCACCGGCGCCGAAGCCCTCGGTTTCGAGAAGAACGGCCAGTCCGCCGCGAAGCTCGCCGCAAACACCGAATACCTGATCCGCGTGACCACCGACCGGACGCCCACGGTGTACCAGTTGACGTTCGGTCTGGTCGCGGCCCAGGACCGGACCGAATCGAGCGGTGCCGGTACCACGGCTGATCTGGGCAACCTCGTCGATCTGCACCGTGTTACCGGCCTAACGCTCCACGGTACTTCGGACGAGGACGAGTTCCGGTTCCAACTTATCCTACCGAAGGATGCAGGCAACGAAGACGTAGAAGACCAGCCGCTGTTACCGAGCGGCACGGATCAATTGCGCCTCGTTCAAACCGGGGGCTCGACGCCGGTGAGGATCGAGTACCTCGACCAGTGGATGTTGGCCTTTGACGGTACTGACGATTTCGTAAGTGTGCCCCACGCGGCTGAATTGAATCCCGGCAGCTTCACGATCGAAGCCTGGGTGCAGGTGACCGGCGGGGAGAACCGAGTTCGGGGTATTGTGGAGAGCCGCAAGTCTATCACGGGCTCCGAGGCGGGAACCTTCGGGTATAGCCTGAAGGTCCGGTCCGACAACACCTGGGAGTTTTCCGTTGGCAAGGGGAAGGGGCAGACGGCGTGGACTGCCCTTGGAGGGCCCCGCGTTCTGCTCGGGAAATGGGCCCACATCGCCGCCACGTTCGACGATGCCACGAAGACCATGAAGCTTTACGTGGATGGCAGCGAGGTTGGCACCGCAACTGTTGACAGCTTTGCACCGAACCCTGATGAGCTGTTGTTTATTGGAAAGAGCGGTAACGACTTTTTCGTCGGCAACATAGCCGAGGTTCGATTCTGGGACCGTGCTCGGACGGCCGAGGAAATTGAGCGGGATCTGGGGCGGAGGCTGATCGGCACGGAACCGGGGTTAGTCGCTTACTGGACCTTCGATGGCACTGGCGACACCGTGCGCGATCAGACTGGCCGCGGCCACCACGGCAGACTTGGCGGTGGGGGAGATACCACGAGGCCGCAGCGCGTGACGGTAGCAGCCGAGACGGCTGGGGCGGGGACCTGGGCCACCCTCCCCCTCGGGCTGGCTCACAGCGGAACCGTGCGTATCACGCATGCCGCGCCTGGAGGAACGTCTCCGCAACCTGCCCGTTACGAACTGCAGCCGGTGATCGAAGGGCAGAACTTCGCGACGCTCGACCTGTCCGCCGGGCGATCTGTCGATGTCGCTACGTTCATCGCGGAGCCGCGTCGCGATGTGCTCTTGGGCGGCGAAGGCGCCGACGTCCTCGCGGGCGGCTCGGGCGAAGAATGGATCTTCGGCGGACCGGGGAACGACGTTCTAACGGGTGGAGCGGACCGGCAGGCCAGTGATCTGCTCTTTGGTGGCGAGGGGGATGACCGCTTCCAGATCATTCCCGACCGCCTCCCGCTGTTGACTCCGCCGCAGCGTAGCCTCGGCTCGGGGCCGAAGCGGTCGTTCGTCCCCACACTGAGCGACCGGTTTGATGGGGGGCCGGGCAGGGACGAGGTGATCTTCTTGGGCGGCGATCGGGATCGGCTGGGCCGCCCTGTACCTGATCACGTGGCCATCCGCTACAACACGACGCTGCAGCGTTACGAGTTCGCCAGCCTTGTGTGGGACGTGGCCAACGAACAGTTTGTCGCTGCGGACTCGCCCACCGCCCGGGCTGCGGGCTTTACCGGCCCGGGGGAATTCCTGGAGCACTACGCCTTCTACCAGCCGTTCGAGATCGAGCGCACGGTGATCGACGTCCGTTCAGGCGACGACGTTGTGCATGCCGATCCCGGATACAGGTTCCCGGGCGCGGAGAGGGAGTGGGGGATCGATCCCCAGGATCGGCCCCAGGGCTCGGCCATTGGGTCGCTCGTGATTCTTGGCGGTCCGGGCAACGATCTGCTCTTCGGTGGGGCGGAATCGGACACGATCGACGGCGGCCCCGGTGTGGACTTTATCGCGGGTGGCCCGGGTAGCGACTCCATCACCGGCGGCCCGGACGATGACCTGCTCGCAGGGGGCCGTGCAGTTACGCCCGACCCCTACGAGATGGTCACGCGGGGCAGCGAACGCGGCTTCAACGACGAACCACGCTTCGCCAGCTTGGTACCGCGGCCAGGGCCCGGTGATGTGATCGAAGCGACTATTCATCCTGGTGACCGGGAAGACTGGTACCTCATCCCGGCTCCGCTATCGAGCCGCCAGTTCGCAGGATCTAAGACCGCCCTCTTGACTCCGGAAATGATCTCGGTCACATTCGTCAACGAAGATGGCTCGATCAACTCCGCGCAGAATGATCGGTTTAACGCGGACGAGTTTAAGGGCAAGAACGTGTTTCTGTTTCCCGCACAGGTGGAAACCGACGAGCATGGAAGAATCGTGTCAGCCATACCGGTCGAGCAGTTTTCTGGAGTGCCGAACTTCTACCTTTTAAACGTCCGCAACATAAACCAGATCGACAGCAAGTCAGACAACGACTTGGAACCCATGGGAGCGTATCATATTCGCTTTGGTGGTCAGGTCGGGCAAGTGCTTCACGTGGCTGCTGGCAACGATTCGCTGACGGTGACACCTCAGTTCGATCTGGACAAGCCTGTTTCGGTTCCACTAGGCGATATTGACGGGGATGGCTACGGCGACTTCATCGTGGCGGTGCGCGAGTACTTCGGCAACCCGGCAGAGTTGTCGGCCCCCGATCCGTCCACAAGCGAGCATCCGGCAGACCGGCTGAGCCGACCGACGGTCGCGTCGATCCGGTTCGGCCGCGACGGGACGGAGGACGAGAGGCTTGGCCGACGGCCGGTCCAGTTGTTGCTCCCGGCTCCACTGACCGCTCCGTCGATCTTTGGTTCGCAAAGCTTCATCGCACGCCCGGGCGACTACAACGGCGACGGCATCGATGACATCGTGGTGACGGTCACGCGTGGCGATGAGGCGACCTTCACCACCTTCAAGGACTCGGATGGCAAGGTGCTCCCGTTCAGCAAGTCGGGGGTCTACGTGCTCTTTGGGAGTTCCGATCCACAACACTGGGGCGGTGTTATCGACAATGGTATCATCAATGTACTCGAAGATCGCGACGTTCAGATCCGTGGCTTTCTCGGTACCATCATGGCCGCTCCTGCCGGCGACGTCGACGGCGACTCGATCGGCGACCTGCTGGTCGGCGACAGCGCGGGAGGCGACGGGAATGGCACGGTCCACTTGTTCTCCGGGAAGAAGAACTGGAACGTATACTTCACCGCCGACGTCGCCGACGGGGATGGACGGGGGTCGCGGGATGGCTTCGTGTTTTCAACCAACAGCCCGTTGTGGACGGTGAGTGATCAAGTACCGAAAGACGACGACGGGGTACCCAGGCCGGGACACTCCCTCCCGCACCACCTACAGTTCCGGGCCGAATCCGGAGTCAACCGGTCGAGTGATTCGGCGACCGCTTCATTAACGGGCATTCCAAGCGATAGCGGTGTGCCCCTTGAACTGGCATTTTCATACTTACTCACGCTGGACAGCGACGACACCGCCCAAGCGAGCTTGGGAACTAAGGTACAGAACGTAAGCCTGACTGGTCCGGACCCGGAGACCGGAAAATGGCGCCGCTTCCGGCTCACGGTCGAGGCTGCTGGCCAAAGTCAGCTAAAGTTTCAATACGACACAAAGGGCACAAATATCACAGAGGCGCGCTGGTACGTGGACGATGTCGTCGTGCGCCGTCAATTCAGAAACCCTCCAAACGATGCCATTGCGACGTTTGCTGCTACGGAAGGGTCAGGAACCGGATTCGCGGCGGCCGGGATCGGGGATTTCAATGGCGATGGCAAGGACGACTTTGCTGTCCTAGAGACGGACAAGGTAGAAGTATACTACGGGAGTGACGAAAGAAAGTTCGCAAGCCCCAGTCTGACGCTAATCGCTCCGGAGGGCGTGACATTTGACAAGACATACCGGATCGTCGAAGCGGGGAACGTCGATGGCGATTCACGGGGCGACACGAAAAAGCCGTTTGAGGATTTCTTGGTGACCAGCGGACAGAGAACGTGGATTATATTCGGGGGGCGGGACGGCGCAAAGGACCTGACCGGCAGGCTAAAACTGGAAAATGGGACCGATGCGCTGGACGTGGTGGCATTAACCGATGCGGGCCAGTTCAGCCCAGTTGGGGACATTGACGGAGACGGCAAAGATGACCTGGTGGCGGCCCGTGCGGCCAAGTCTCCGCGGCTGGAACGACGCGGCGGATTTCTTTACCACCAGGTTACGGATATCTACTTCGGCCGCGATCGGAGCGATTGGACATCGTTGGCGGACGGCAACAAGCAGACGCTGCCGGACGTCGTGATCGAATCAGACGCGCCATTGTATGAGAGGGAGCTTACGCTCCAGACGTTGCTGTCCGCTGGCATAGGGTGGCAGAACGAGCAGCCTAGCCGCACGATCGACGACGGAGATACGAATGGGTTCACGTTGACTAATCCGACGGGCAGCGACTGGAAGAGGATGGACGGCTATCGCGGGGATGCCCGAGCGTTCGCGGGAAACGCGAGCGGCATTAGCGCGACGGCGGTGTGGACGTTCCCGAACCTCGATCCGAATGTCCGTTATGAAGTGTTCGCCACCTGGCCCGCGTCCCCCGAGAACGCAGTTCAAGCACCGTTTACCATCTTTGACGGCTCGACGTCCGGAACCAGGTTAGCCGATCTGAAGCTCAATCAGCGATCGACTCCCTCGGGTCAGGTCATCGACGGCGTACCGTGGGAGCCGTTGGGCCTGTTTACGGTCACCGGGGGTGGCGGCAGCAAGAACCTCGGCACGCTGACAATCCAGTTGGCCAACAACACCGCCGGAACGGTGGTGGCCGACGCGATCCGGATTGTAGCTGTCCCTGAGGCCGGGGGCAGCCGGGATCTAGCCGTGGCAGATCCTCGTACCGGCCACGCGCACGTCTTCTTCGGAGATGCCCTGCAAAGTGTTGTTGCCCCGGTTGCGAACGCGGACCGTCGGTTGGCGGAACCGTTTACGTTCGAACTGGCCACGCCGATGGTCGATAGGATCGCTCGCCCCGTTCCGGGACTCGACTTCAGTCGCGATTCGGCCGGCACTCTCTCTGCCGCCGATGCCTTTGCACTCCAGGGAGTTGCCAAGAACGAACAACTGGGCCAAACGCTCGCCATAGGCGACCTGAACGGCGACCGGGTCGATGACCTGCTCGTGGTAGGACAGCAACGGAGCTATGTCCTGCTCGGCCCGGTCGATCTGAGGTCGGTGCGCGACCTCGAGACGTACGCCGATATCGTTCTGGACACCGATCCGAACTCGAAGAAGTGGCTCGGCCGTCCGGCTCTGCGGATGGGAGATATCGACGGTCCAGACGCGGCAGGACGAAGCCTGGCCGACCTGGTATTCGTCAAACCGGGCAGCAGCACCATGAACATCCTCTTCGGCCGCAACGACCTGCCGCGGTTCATCGATGCCACCACGAAGATCGGTGCCCACGCGGTCGTTACCAGTGTGACGATCGCAGGCACCTTGGGAGAGAATTCTCAGGCCTTGGTCCTCAACTACGACGGGGACGCGAACGCGGACGTGCTCGTCGTCTGGCCGTCCGCCGACGGGCCGGGCGAAGCCGAACACGGATACGTGCTTGCCGGCGCCCACCTCGCCGAATCACCGCCGAGAATCACAAAGGTGCTTCAAATCCAAAAAGACGGTACGGAGCGCACATCACCACTCAGCGGCGTCGCCGTCTCCACTTCGATCCAACCGGCCCTGGTCGTCACAATCGCCGGCGACGTCAACGGCGATGGCCTTGAAGACGTCCTGCTGGCGGATCCCCAGTACATGGAACTGACACACACGGAGATCGAAGTTCCCGATCGCGGCCGCGCCTATATCCTGTTGGGCAGCCAAACGAAGAATCAGACGCGGTCCCTCGACGATGCGGATTGGATCATCGAGGACTACTCGCTGGGCACAGGCGTGTTCGCCCTGGGCGACCTGAACAGGGATGGGTACGACGACTGGGCCGTCGCCCGCACCATCGAGGACTTCGTCCCACCGACCGATTCCAGCGTGATCTTTCGCTCCGCTGGTAGCCTGTTGGTGTATTACGGCAGCAGCACAACCGCTGAAACGAAGCTGGACACGAAGGTTGACATCAGCATTCGCCGCGAGCCGCCGACGGCTAGAACAACCGGTGTCTTAATTACCGGTCCCCTCTTTGCCACGGCCGGGGATTTCGACGGTGACGGCACGGTCGACTTGGCCGTAGGTGAACCAACGCGGACGGTGAAGGATTTCGTGGGCAACGTCCAGGATTCATCGCAGCGCGGCCACGTTTACGTCGTCCGTAATGTCCACGCTACGGCGGCCGGCAAGGAGGGGAATCTCGTGTTGGGGGGCGCCAACGCGGACAGCGCGCTGGTGATCGCGGGTGCGGAAGCGTTCGACGAATTTGGTATCCTGCCGACAACGCCGGGCATCGATTTGAACCGGGATTTCTACGACGATCTTGTGGTCGGTGCTGCCCGAGCGGACGTGTTCCGCCAGATGCCGCTCTCGCGCGCGGGCACTGTGTACGTGGCTTACGGGGGCGTTAGGAGAGCCTTCGATCGCTCCCGCCTCGATCCCCTCCTGCAAACGTTGGCCAACCGCACGGTCACCGGGGCGGGCGACTTCCTGGTTGATCCGGGCACGGGTCGGCCGGTGGTTTTCACCGATGATGCCGACGGTGACGGTCGGCCGGACGACCGTGACGGTGACGGCAGGCCGGACAGCGACCGGTACACCCTGCGTAAGCTGGACACCGACGGCGACGGCACGCCCGACACGATCGAAACGGAACGCTGGTATCAGTTCCAGACCCTGGGAGACGGACAGCCTGGCCAGCGAATTGTCCTAACACCGGAACCGGTGGAATCGGAAGCGAGGCTTGACCCGGTAGCGTTCGGCAACGTCTTTGCCACCGGCTCGGGGCGGGCCATCCGCACGCTCGATCTCGAACGCGGGCTGGTGGGCTACTGGCCTGCCGATGATGACCCCGCTGGCGTCGCTGCTCGGACCCACTCCGTTAGCCTGAAAAACGGCGCACAGCGTGTCTCCGGTGGCCGGGTCGGCAAGACGTTCGAGTTCGATGGCGGCGACGACTACATCGAGATCCCGGACAGTTCAGGCCCAGGCTCCGTTCTGGCTGTTTCCGGCGGAGAGTTCACCGTGCAAGCGTGGGTGAAATTCGATGCGGATGCGCAGGGCACCGTTCCCGGGCGCGACATGTCGATCATTGATAAGTCTCGAACAGGCACGGTAAATGGCGTCAACATTGCCAACCACAGCGGCTGGCGTCTCATCAAGCAAGCCGACAATCGCATTTGGTTCATCTTTGGCGGGGGGAAAGAAAACGGAGGGGTTTCAAGGAATCGGTCGACCACGGTCGCGAGCGACACGACAGTCGGCGCCGGCAAGTGGTATCACATCGTCGCCCGCAAGAGTGCCTCGAGCATTGCGATCTACATCAACGGCAAAAAGGTCGCGGAAAAGCCGACACCGAGTTTCACGGACAAGCACGACACGCCCTTGTTGATCGGAAAAAACGTCAGCGAAGGCGCCTACCTCGACGGCCAGATCGACGAGCCGGCGGTTTGGAGCCGGGCCCTTTCGGCCGACGAGATTGCCGCCCTGTACAACGCAGGCCGGGGCGCGGCACTGCGCGGGGCCTCAGCCACCGCACGCACCGGTTCGGGTGAGAACATGGCCGCCACACGCAGCTACGGGATCCTTGAATTCGACCTTGGCCGGTTCCTCAGCCGCTGGCAGC
>JALSID010000114.1 GCA_026981825.1 Planctomycetota bacterium | reverse complement strand
CCGGAAGGTCACGCCACGGCGAGCCCGTTCTTAAAACCCACAGAATCCCCTCCAATATCAGCCGACGATCCTTCTGACGACGACCGATCCGATTCGGCTCCGGTAGCTCACCCTTGATCAACTCCCAGTCCTCGTCTGTCAACACCATCCGTACCATCACCGTCCGTCCTCCCTTTCGCCGTCCTTCTACACCCATCCTCAGCACCCATGTTTCGCCGCGCCGACGCCCCTGTCAACCCCATTTCAGACGGGGCCTAGCGCGGGGGCACCAGCGCACTGCCTGCCGCACACGTCCCTAGGCCGGTCCGACTACTAAGGACGTGTCCGTCTTCACGGGACCGGCAGAGCGAGTGTTCGTCCATTCCGCACAGGGTCCAGCTTGGCCTACGGGGCTTGCTACCTGCTAAGCACCTCGCGGCGTATGTAGTCGACCATGCCCTGGAGGCCAGCGCGTATGTCTATCTGCGGTTCCCAGCCCAACGCTCGAGCTTTGCTGATGTCCGCTAGCGTCTCCTGAGCCTCGCCCGGTAAATCCGGCCGGAACTCCGGCACCGCCTCAATGCCTACGACCTCCGCTACGAGCGACAGTATCTCCAATACCGAATAGCTACGCCCAGACCCTAGGTTGAACACCCCACCGTCCGTGCGACGATCCACAATGCACAACTCATGGAACCGGTTGACATCATCCACATGAACAAAGTCGCGACGCTTACTCCCGTCGCCATATATCACCGGACGCTTACCCATCAACAACGCCAAAATGAACGCCGACATCACCGGAGGGATTGTGCGCCTATAATCCTGCCTCGGTCCATAAACACAAAAGTACCGCAGCCCCGTCAACCGAAGCCCGCGATAACGACGATAAGCAGCCGCCAAAAGATGGCAGGCGTACTTGCTGATTCCGTAAAAACTCTCCGGCGCCACAGCCCCCTCAGGAGTCGGAAGCGCACTCGTCCCCTCATACACAGCCGAAGACTCGGCGTAGATCACCTTCTCCACCCCTCGACGACTGGCGGCCTCCAACACGGTCACCGTGCCCAACACGTTGGAAGACACGGTCTCTACGGGATCCTCTTGGCAATCCGGAATACAGTTCTTAGCCGCAAGGTGAAAAACGACGTCCCCCTCCCGCAATACCCCACCGAACGCCGGGTCCCGTACGTCCATCTCATGGAACTCAACGCCCGCTGGAACCTGGGAGCGGACGCCCTGACTCAAATTGTCCACTCCAACCACACAGTAGCCGCGACACAAGAGGTACTCGGCTAGGTTGCTTCCGATGAAACCGGCTACGCCCGTGATGACCACGCGAGGCGCTTGCACGCTTAGCTCCTCCTGCAAGGGTCTTGCCGGCTTACCGCAAGTCGTAGGCTCCCGCCGCCGCTGACGACGGCCTCACGGGCTGCGCCTGACGCTCACTCCGCCCGGATCCGTAAGTGCCCCGCTCACACATGAACGGATCTCGTAGCCAGCTTTTTTCGCGTCCTCATGGAACATGCGCACCGTGTCGAGCGAAAACTCCTCTAACGAGCGGCCAAAGAGATCAAGCTTCTTCAGCAGCGAGGGCGTCAACGTGATGATGTGACAACCGGCCGCCTCCGCGTGTACCACATTCAGGATCTCCCGCGGGCTGGCCCATAGAACTTGCACGTTGTCGCAGTCTGCCAGCACCTCGACGGCCTCGCGAACAATCGGGATGGGGTCACGCCCGGTGTCCGCGATCCGCCCGGCGAACACCGAAACAATCGCCGGGGTATGGTTTTCCAGGGCCGGCTTGAGCGCACGGATCTGCTCGAGTGTGAAAACGGCGGTCACGTTAACGCGAACACCGTCCGCGAGGAGATCCGCCACCAAAGGAGCCGAAGGTACGCCCGCCGTGTTGGTAACTGGGATCTTGACGAAGACGTTCTCGCCCAGCGACGCGAGCAGGCGAGCTTGCTCGGCCATCCCCTCACGATCGTCAGCGAACACCTCGAGCGATACCGGCTTCGGCGCGACCAGCGCCGCCACCTCGCGGGCGAACGCAAGGTAGTCCGTGACGCCCGCCGCGCGCATCAGCGTAGGGTTCGTCGTAAAGCCGGATATCCTCGGGTCTTCGTTCAGCCGACGGATCTCGTCAAGGTTCGCGCCATCGGCGTATATCTGGATGGAACGTGCTTTCTCGGTCATCTGTCCGCTCCAGCCGAAGGGATTCAACACGCTACGTGGCTACCGCCCGGTGCTCGGCCTCCACCGTTTCCCACTTGGTCCTCTCCCGGGCCACTGCCGGGTGTGAAACGACGAGGTGCAAGAGAACGCTTTGAAACTCTTCCGCGTGCGGCGTGACCCTCTCCGCATGCACACGCGGCACCAGGACACAGACGTCCGCATGCCTTGCGGCATATCCGCTGTCCCGGCCCACAATCGCCAGGACCTTTGCCCCCGCATCCTTAGCGTACCGAATAGCGTCGATCAGATTGAGGCTCACACGAGCCTGTTCATCGCCCCCACCTACAGAGAGGACCACGATACCATCTTTCTTGCCGAGCCGTGAACCGCGTAACCAGGCCGTGTAGCAACCGTCCCAGCCATCGTCGTTGATACGCGCTGTCAGCTCGGAAACGTTGTCCGTAACCGCATAGCACTCGATCCCGGCGATCTTCCGGAAGTCATTCACGGCGTGCGAAGCATTGGCCGCGCTACCGCCGACGCCGAGGAAGAAGAGCCTACCACCCTGCTCGCGTATCGAAACCACCTCTTCGATGAACCTGCCCACGGCCACCACGTCGAGCTTCTCCGCAATGGCCGAGACCTCTCGCAAATACGTTGCAGCATACTCTTCTGGCGACATCGTCATCGTCCCGCTGCGATCAAGTCCACGGCTTCGGCCAAGGTGAAAGCTTCTAACGGAGACACAACGCCCTCGTTGTAGGGCCTTCGCAAAAGCACCGGCCGGCAGCCCGCTGCCAGCGCCGCACCCACGTCCCTCCATGAGTCGCCAATAAGGTAGGACGCCGACAAATTGATGTGTCGCTCGCGCGCCACCTTCAGGATCAAGCCAGGTTTCGGCTTCCGACAGCTGCAGTTGTCGGAGTCGTCATGGATGCACACATGCACGCCGTCCACCGGACAAGCCCGGCACAACAGCTCGTGCATCTCCGACAACGCATCTGCAGTGAGCAGGCCCCGGGCGACGTCCGGCTGGTTGCTCACCACGTGGACTTCGAAGCCGATCTTGCGTAACCGTTCGACGGCCGACGGTGCCTCGGGCAGCAGGCGAAATTCGTCCACGGTTCGCGGGGACCCGACCGTTGCACCGCGCATGACGATCTCGTTGAGCACTCCGTCGCGGTCCAGGAACACGGCTCGCTTCTGTCCCGCGGACATCGCTCAACCGCACGCAGCTCCAGCTCCCGCCCAGACGACTCGACCTAAACCTTCGGGCCGGGCCGTCCCGTTCCCGCCGTGGAGCCAGTCGCTCCAGGTGCTGGAGACATTGGCTACCACCTTACTTCCCTCCGGTTCGAACGCGTAATGCATTCGCCTCAGCCCACAACGCGCCATGAACTCTTCCAGTTCTGCGTGCCTACGGGGGCAATAGAGCAGCAAGAAGCCGCCGCCGCCAGCGCCTGCGATCTTGCCACCCAACACGCCAAAACGGTCGCGAACCTCCTCGTACAGTTCATCGATCCCGGGAACAGTCACCGATCGGGAAACCCTCTTCTTCGCTTCCCAGTGCTCGTGGAGGAGCCTGCCCCACGCGTCCAGGTCCCCCGCCTGCAGGGCCTCGAGCGACCGGTATCCGATCTCCTTGATCGCATGCATGGCGTTCACGGCTTCCTCGTGTCCGGGGGCCTCGGCCTTGCCGACCTTTTCGCTCTGCTTGCGGAGTATTCCCAACGCATCTCGAATAGCCCCCGTGAAGTACAGATGTGTGTTCGCGATAAGCTCTGCCGCCACGCCCGGATCAAGCTGAATCTGTTCCACACGGACGCGGCCATCCGTGGCGATGTCAATGGCAGTGCACCCACCGTACGCGGCCATGTACTGGTCTTGTTTCCCGACGGGCTTACGAAGGACATCGATCTCAATGTAGCACGCCTCTTCCGCCAACTCCTGCAGCGTTACGTACTCTCTTCGGTAGTGATGCAAACAGTTGAGTAATCCGACCAGGTAAGCGCTGGACGAACCGAGCCCGGCACCAGCAGGGAGGTCCGCCATCGATGCGACCTCCATCTTCTTGTAGATTCCGTGCAGCCGCATCGCCTCGCGCGCCAGTTCGTGTTTGAGCTCGTCGATGTGGTCGACGACCTCACTCTTCGTGTAGTGAAGCCGGACCTTGTCGTCCGCCAAGGGCGGATTGACCATCACGTACATGTACTTGTCTATCCCCATGGCGACGACAAACCCACCGTAACGACGGTAGTAACTCGGTAAGTCGGTGCCCCCGCCACCGAGCGTGATCCGAAACGGCGTGCGAGAAACGATCATACGAGGTGGACCTCCCGTTGGCAGATCAGCTCAAGCCCTCGTCGCAGCGCCACGGGCGTGTCAAGGCCGAGGCAATAGCCGTCGATGATGTGTGCGCCGACCGCGTAACCCGATCGCAACAACCACGGAAAAACGTCCCGACCGAAGTCCAACGGCTCCCTGTCTGGCACCACGTCGAAAAGCGATCTCTCGACGACATATACGCCAGCGTTGACGAGAGAAGAGTCATGTGATCCTTCGACAAAATCGACCACAAAACCCTGCGCGTCCGCTACCGCTCTTCCCCCGGCGATGCCGGTGTGAGGGTGTCGCCGTTGATCGAACAGAGCTACCGTAACCAGGAGAGGGTCCCGAAGATGGCGGGCAATGAGCTGCCGGAGGTCAAACTGCGTCAAGTTGTCTCCGTACACTACGATCAAGCGATCCAGTTCTGGCGCAGCCCGGAAAATCGCCCGTGTGGTGCCTGCTGTGCCCAGCAGCGTCGGCTCGTAGTGGAAACGGATGTCCACGTCGCGGGGCGCCTCACGCTGGATACACGCGCGCACCTCTTCTGCTCGGTAGTGCACGTTTACCCAAACACGACGCACGTTCTGGGAGCACAGCCATCGAATCTGACGTACGACAATCGGATAACCGCGGATCCGCACCAGTGGCTTGGGCACCCCGCCGGTTTTGGCACGTAGGCGCGTTCCCAGACCCGCAGCCAGTACCAGCGCAGTCATCTTCGAAAAGTCAGGGTGGTGAGTTGCGCCTCTACGTTCCCCTAGCACAGGCCGCGGTGGTTGCACCTCCTCCCTGAGACCGCTGGGTGCCATGAACAGGCGCCGAGGATAGCTGGCTGACATTCCGGCTGCGGCGCAATTTCGCGGCGACTCCGCTGACCGCCGGTTCGGTGTAGCATGGCGGGGCTATGACCGCGACATACCGCGTGCCTACCACCGGAAACCTGTCAGGACTTGCTCGCGTGCAACTCGACGTCGGCGTTTTCCGGCGAAATGAGCCGGCGCTTAGGAGGCTTCCAGATGACGTTGCGCACGCCGACCACGCTGGCTAGCAGACCCACCAGAACCGCAAGGTGCTCCAACAGCACGTGCCCCGGAAAGGCAGCCCACCGGGCCAGGCGGGATCCACCCTCCGGTCCCCTCGAGTGCATGGCCGTCACCAGCACTGCCGCACCCAAAGGCACGATGACCACCCATACGTTACCGACTAGTCCAGCTAGCGCCACCAGCAACCCAACCAGCGCAAACGGCGCCAGCCAGCGGCAGATCTTGTGGGACAAGAAGATAAACCACGAGCGCAGGTCGGTCCACCTTGGATGGATGTACCCCCGAAAGAGGGCCCGCATTGCTCCAGACGTGTAGCCGACTCTGCGGCCTAATTCGTCCCACAGCGAAACAGGTCCGTCCTCGACAGACCTAGCGTCCGGGCAGAACACGACTCTCCACCCGGCGCGCAGGATTTGCGCAGCGATTACCTGATCATCGTTCGGGACTGTAGGGGGAATCGCCGGCCAAACGCTGCGCCGCACCGCGTAGAGGCCACCGTCCGCACCATGGACGGACCACAGCAGGGACTCCCAAGTCTTTAGCCTCTCCTCGAGTCGCTCGTACAGACCCATACCCTGCTCAACCGCTGCTCCGGTTCCTACGAATCGGACACTGCCGGTGGCGAGAGCGACTTGCTGATCGTGGAGGCAGTCGACCAACCGGCCGACCGCCGAAGGTTGCCATAGAACATTGGCGTCGGTAATGACAAGGACCTCCGCCTTGGCCTTAGACACCGCGTATTGAAGAGCCCCCAACTTGCCCGTCCTGCCGGGGGTCCGGAGCACCCGCACACGGTCGCCTCCCGCCTCGGCGGCTACTTCCTCCGTACCGTCCGTACTGGCGTCGGACACCACGATTACATCGAGCTTCTCTGCGGGATAATCTGACTCGAGCGCATTCTGGACCTTGGCTCCGATGACCGCCTCTTCGTTGTGCGCGGGGATTATCACCGTAACGAGGGGTCTGTACCGGTTAGACTTCTTGACGGCGCTGCCAGACGTTTTGGCGAGGATGTACAGCACCACTGGATATCCAACGTACGTATACAGAAGGAAGCCGCCGCACAACAGCGCCGCCAACACCCAGTGCGTGCTTGTCACTCCCCCTAACACCTGTCCGGGTTAGTCGCTGACCAAATCCGACCACTTGGTTCTTCAACGCCGCCGGGCCAATCAGAGAGGCAAGCGTTGGCAGGCTGGCGTTCAGAGTGGGGGACCGCTGATGCTCCCCCTTTCGTCAGCGCCTGCCGCCCCCGGTTTCACAGACGCGTGCGCGGAACATTCGAGATTTTCCTCGAACCCCTCGGGGCTCCCCTCCGTCGCTGCGCGGACGCCCCGCAGAGGTCCTGCTACCCATTCATGACCGTCGTGAGAGCCGCGTCCGGATCGACGCGATGGCCCGGACAGCACAGCCGGATCCGCGGTGCAAGCGGACCTACTGAGGACCGGCTGCTCTGTCACACCAATGTCTCGCAACGTAGGCAAACGAGTGATGGCAAGACACCAGGGCAGAGGCACGCGGAGTACGCGCAGGGCGGTCACCGCGAGGATTTTCAAATCCAGCCAAGGTGACTGCTTCCTGATGTAGTAAAGGTCCACCTTCAGCTTCCGCTGCACATCCTCTACACACTGATCCGACGGCAACAGAATCTGAGCCAAACCCGTGATGCCAGGCCGGACCGCTAAGCGGTTAACGTAACCCGGAATCGCATCCGCGAGCTTCTCCACAAATTCCGGTCGCTCAGGCCTTGGCCCAACCAAAGACATCTCCCCACGCAACACATTCCACAGGTTCGGCAGTTCATCCAAATGCATCCGACGCAACACCCGGCCCACCGGCGTCTGCCGGGGATCGTCCTCCGTGGCCCATACCGGCCCCGTCCGCTCCTCAGCATCCACATACATCGAGCGAAACTTGTACAACGTGTAGATCCGGCCCCGCTCACCGACACGCTCCTGCGAAAAGACCGCCGGACCACGCGACGTTAGCCTCACCAGCAGCGCAATCGCTGCCATAATCGGCAACGCTAAGACGAGAAGCGGAACGCACAAGCACAGGTCGAACCACGTCTTCCAGCGCGGTGTACGCCGCGTCCTCAAGAACTTGCCGTCTGTGGACAGCCATCGGTCTAAAGCGAAGTAGCGAATCTCTTGGTGCATGCGATGTACCGTCCCATCGTTAATCGGTAGCCGCTTGGAGCTGTCCACGCCGGCCGCCGTGCCTCAGCCCAGCCGCCCTGCGCCCCCGATGACCGCTCCAAGCTGGCTTCGCCTACCGGCAAAACCTGCGGCTGCGAAGCACAGGCGATAAAGCCGTCTACGCCCCCTAACCCGACTGACAGCCCGCGTCACCTACGCGCAGCAAAGGAAACGAAGAAGTGGCACCGTTTACCATAGCCGTGCGATGCGGCTGAAACACGATACATACTCCGACAGCGGGCCGAAAGGAGGCCTCCTCAGAAGCTCATGTAACTCCCCATAGCACCGTCCAAATCCGTGCCGGTACCGCCAGGCCCACACACCCCCCGTTCGTACTCGCGGCTGGCCCGGATCCATCTCCCAGGCATGGATGTAGAACACCCGCGGTCGGCGTTCGTGATCGCATACCCGACGTGCCAACCGACGCCTCGCTTACGGGCGGTTCTGCCTACGCTTCCGCAGCGGCAGGGGCGTGCCAGGTCAGCACGGCGAGTTCCCCCATACCGTCCGGCTCGCGCACCTCGTCGTGGCAGCTCACGATGTTGCCCACGGCATACACGCGGTAGCCTTCGGACTCGGGGAAAAACCAGGTCATCAGCTCGCCAGCCGAGTGTAGGCCGAACCGATGAACCGCCGGACACCGGACGCCTAGGTTCACCTCATACGGCCCCACACGCAACGCTGCCGCGGGCTCGGTTCGCGCAAAACACGTCACCATCACCGCATGCCCGCGCGCCGCAACACCGCTTACACGAAGCCGACTGCCCGGCTCGCGATGACCGTACCCCACGGATCGCCAACCCGCCGGCGGATCCGGAGCATGCGCGCGCCCGGGCCCAAGTCCCTCACAGGCAACCGCAAGATCTCCCACCCCCAGCGCCCACATCCTCAGCGTCGCTCCCTCCCAGGACGCACTCAAGCACGGTTCATGCAGCGAAGGCTCATCGGCAGCGGGGCGGCCATCAGGCCCTCGGTCAAGCCGCCGCGAGGAACCCGGATCAACGTTCGGCACGTGCGTCGCCGTGGGGGCAGCGTTGAAGGCTTGAACCGGCGTCGCCGGGTGCCAGAACCATTCCACCCGCCGGCGTTCCCGCAGCAAGAGCTCATCGACCACCCACACCTCGTCCGCGCGCGCCGAAAACACCGTGCGCCGCACCCGGCCGAGCTGGGGCCACCGTATCGTCGCTACGGCAACTCCGACGTCCTCCGCAAACTTGACATCGAGCTGTAACAACTCGGGAGCGATCACCCGCCGCCAATCCAAACCACCCGCGTACTCAGCAAGCGAACAGCCTTCCAGACGCAGCGTGTTGTGCCCGTCTTCGGATCGCTGGTAACGAAAGAGCGGATCGTCACACCGGTAGGAGGCCATACCCGCGTCGACCACGACCGGCCGTCCGTCCAGCCACACGACCACCTGGAGAAGGTCCAAGTGGCCGTGCGCGGACGACGAAGTATCATCGTTGTACAGGCCCCCCGCGATGGGGGCACAGTCGAGCAGGAAACGACCCGTGTAGTGTGCGTACCCCACGCGGCGCAGGTCGCGCCGTTCGCCTGTGGGGCCGTAGGGGTGTTCCGTCCGAAGGACCGGTGGCAACCCCATCAGACGCACCGCCCGAAGTGGGCTCGGACGGGAGTTCTCAGCGCAGCCGTCGCAAGCACAGATCGCCCGGAAACGCCGTTCCGCATCGGCGCCCAGCAGCCAGAACGCCTCTTCCCCCACGGGTACTTCCCGAAAGCCGACCTCCGGATCGTTCAGCAAGGTCGCCCCCAGATTGCACAGCGACCGGAAGTCCCAGAACTTCGCCGGATCAGGGTCCACGACAGGGATCGATCGAGCAAGGTCCACGTCGCCGATCGCCGGCCAATAGCCATCCGGACCCGCAAACGCAGCAGCCGCCCGGTAGGCGCGACGCAACAGCGGCCCGAGGAGCTCGACGAGCTCCCCATCTCCAAAGCGGTCCGCTGCGATGTAAGCAAGCGTCAGGAAACCGGTCGTGAAAAAGTGATAGCCCGTGGCCTGCTCAACGGTGAACCCGTCGTCGCCAAACTGGCGGGGGGCATACAGCTTGAGGTAATGCCGCGCTCTGGCCCGCCAGCGGCGAGCTTCAGGCACACCGCGAAATACCTGCCCAAGCAGATACAGAGCGGTCAGTTCGCCGATCAGATGGTTGTAGGGGCTCGAGTATAGCGACAGGTGATCGACAAGGTATCGCCCATGATCAACTAGGCTGGCGAGGATCCTGCGCAGGTCAGCCTGCTTCCACCCGGTCCACTCCGATGTGATCGCCAGCGACCACAACCAGCTAGTCGCTCGAACGGCCACTTCGAGCGCGCTGGTCCAGTTAATCCCGTAGTACACCGGGTTCTGATCGATCCACGCCAACACGTAGTGCCGCAGGCGCTTCGTGCTCTCCCCCCTGCCGTGCAGTAGCCAGTCGGCCGCGAGGTCTACGAAAAACTGGTGCCGGTTGAGCTCCCAGATGTACTTGAAATCCGGGTACGCAGGGTTCGCGTAATCGATGTCGGCGTAAAACCTCTCCGCGGGCCAGCGGAAATCAGGATCAAGGGGGTCGCGGTGCCAGTCAATGTCCCAGTCCACCTTGACCGGCCGCCAGAGTAACAAGAGCTCCCCCTGCTCCAGTTGCCGCACACGGCTTCGGACGCGCTCACTGATAACGGTGTGGAGACGCGGACACAGGCGCTCGATGGAGCAAACTTCGCCGGCGTGCGCGCCAGGGATCAGTTCGGCGAGACGCTGCCGAGACCCCTGCAGGTCGGCCCTGGTGGTCGGCGCCGGTGGCCGGAACCGCTCACGAACCGTCCGTACGCGCTCATCCAGCCGCGCTCGGGCCTCAGCGACCGTCAGACGGCCGAGCTTGGCCAGTCGATGCTGGATCTGCGGAAACATGGACGTTCGCTTTACAGCAAGGAGAAGACGTGGTGCGCAGCGTCTTGGGGATCGGCCCCCGATCCAAGCGCGGTCGCGGTCGACTGTCAGTAGCGGCCCCAGGCGGCAGCGCGGCCGGCGTTCGACGGCTTTCTCGCCGTAATCACCCCATACGCCGCGGCCAGGCGGAAACCGCGCCGATGCACCAGGTCGGCAAGCGCGTCCGCAATCCGGCGCCCGAGCACCCTCCTGAGGAGCACGTACTTCGGAACCAAGATGCCCTCCACCCGAAGCACTTCCCACCCCTCGAACAAGCTCGCCACCCAGCGGGGGGAAAAGTAGCGGCCACGGATTCGGTATGGGCGCCCCTCCAAAACGACCGCCTCAATCTCCCGGTAGTACCCCCACGGCAAACAGTTGAACTGAAGCGCAAACATCCCAGCAGGCCTGAGCACCCGCCACACCTCACGAAGAAGCGCCCGCTTTTCCTCCCAGGACAGGATGTAGAAAAACCGGGTGCCGTACACGGCGTCGAACGTCGCCGCCGGAAACGGTAGGCGGGTGGCGTTGGCCTGGGCAAACCGCGCGGTCAGGCCGCTCTCACGCACCCGTCCCCGTGCGTGTTGCAACATCCGCGGTGCCAGGTCAATCGCAGTTACGTCGTAACCTGCGGCGACGACCCGGCACGTGTTGCGTCCCGCTCCGCAGCATAGCTCCAGCACCCGGCGCCCTGGTGCCTGCGCCAACGCCCGCTTGATTATCGCCGCTTCCGCCTCGGCATACGCCAGCCCCGCTTCGTCGGAGAACTTCTTCGCGTATTCATCCGCCGCTCGGTCCCACTGGTGCTTCCGACCGAGCGTCCGCCCCGGGTCAATGACGCCGCGAATCTGTTCGCTCACCGCGCAACCAACCGTGCCCTGCCAGGACAGCCGGCCAAAGTCATCAGCAGTTGCCGTGGATGTGTCTTCTGCGCAATCGCACAGATTAGTTCGCACGCTCTGCTCTCCACAAGTCGTGGTGCCCCCCTGATCCGGCCAGGCGCCTCGACAAAAGCTGCTCGTAGGTCCGCGTGTAGCGCTCAATCATGACGTCCAGTGAGTTCTCTGTCTCGAAGCGCCGCCGAGCTGCCCGGCCTAAGTCGCGGCGAGCGGATTGGTCCGCAGCGAGCCGCACGATAGCGTCGCAGAAACGCTCCGCGCTACCCACAGGCACCAAGACGCCGCAGCCCGGCTGCCCCCCGATGAGCCTCGGCGTATCGCCCACCGGCGTAGCAACTATCGGCAGGCCGGCGGCCATCGCCTCGACAATCGCCTGACTCATGCCCTCGCTGCGGCTCGTGTTCGCATACACGTCCATCGCCGCATAGTAGCCCCCCGGACGATCCTGGTACCCAACGAAGTGGATCGCGTCCTCGACGCCAAGCTCGGCTGCAAGGCTTCTCAGCCGCGGGCCTTCCGGGCCGTCGCCAACCACCAGCCCCGCAACGCGTGCTCCCCGCTGCCGCGCAAGCGCCAACCCCCGCACGAACATCGCCAGGTCCTTGACCGGGTCCAGCCGGGCCACCGTGCCGACAAGCAGCGTTTCATCGTCTACCCCAAGTTGGCGCCGGATGGTGGCCCGTAGCGTGGCACGCTCACCGTTGATCGGCTCAACAACCCCATTCGGCACCACGCACACGCGGCGGGCCGGGTACCCGGTCAAGCGTTCGATCCGCTCGGCCGTCGCCCGAGCGTTCGAGACCACGAGATCCACCTGGCTGAGCGCGGCCCGCATCGCCGCCGCTCTTGCCCTGGATCGCCACCCAGCGTAGTCGAGGGTCGCCAGCACCGTCCCACGCTCGGAGTGCACATGTACGGGCGTACCGGCGAGTCGGCGGGCAAGAACGGTCTCTACGAGTGTCCCCCAGTTGTGGGAGTGGACGATGTCGACGCGGCGCTCACGCAGCAATGCCGCCAGCCGTAGGACGACGCGGGCGTCATTGCGCGGGGGCTTGTGCAGTTCGACGATCGTTACCGGACGCGTAAGCCACCGCTCTGCAGTGCCGCTGCGGGTCAGACATACGATCAGGGGATCGAAAGCCTCCTGCGGCAGATAGCTTGCCAGGTACGCGATCGAGCGTTCGATCCCCCCGCAATCGAACGAGTGCGTAACGAGCGCAACGCGGATCGGTCGCACACGTCCCCCCGTTCGACGCTGGCCCGCCCCTTCCCCAAAGCCGCCGCTGCGCCGCCTGCCCCCTAACACCGCGAGTCGGCCGCCGTGACCTGTTGCGGCTCGCCTGCCACCCTGCCCCTATCAGGCGATTCACGAGCAGGCAGGATCGATTCGACCCTGGGGATACCACAAATCCGGTGACAGATCCGCCAGGGCACGAACAGAGCCCGCAGGGCTGTGGCAGCGAGGATGCGCAGGTCCAGGCCGAAGCTTTGATGCTCGATGTAGTAGAGGTCGACACTCAGCTTCCGGCGAACGTCGTCTACCGAGCGGTCCGCCGGTAGCAGGATCTGGGCAAGCCCCGTGATGCCCGGCCGCACCGCAAGCCGGTTCACATAACCGGGGATCTGTTCGGCCAGCTTCTCCACGAACTCCGGACGCTCCGGCCGCGGGCCGACGAGCGACATATCGCCGCGGAGGACATGCCACAGCTCGGTTAGCTCGTCCAGGTGAAACCGGCGGAGGACCCGGCCAAGGCGCGTCTGACGAGGATCATCCTCGCTGGCCCACACCGGCCCGGTCTCTCGCTCCGCTCCGTCGACCATCGAACGCAGCTTGCACAGCGTGAAGATCCGGCCGCGTTCGCCCACGCGTGGCTGGCGGTAGAGCGCCGGCCCCCTCGATGTAAGCCGCACCAGCACCGCCAGGAACAGGATCACGGGGCTGAGCAGGACCAAGGCCGGTCCGGCCACCAGCAGGTCGAACGCTCGCTTCCATCGCGGGGTGCGGTGCCGGGCCAGAAACTGCCCGTCCTGCGAAATCCAGGGATCCAGAGAAAAGTGCCTGTCCATAGGAAAAGGGGGCGTCAGTCTATGCTCGGTACGGCTGCACGCAGCCGTTGTCGGTCCGCCGGTCGGTAGAGACCGATACGCGGGCTGAATGACCTCCCGTGGGCTGAGGTGGGGGTGGACGGTTCTCCGGGCACCGCGTGCAGCGACCATGGCACCGAAAACGCGACATGGCCGATAGCGGCCGCCCGCCGGTAGATGCTAAGACGTCAACGACAGGAATGGGCTTCGCTTGCAGGGAACGACACGCCGTTCCGGGTTGCGGGCGCTTACGCCGGCGAGCGAACGCTCGACCCGATCGGCCAACCTCCCCGTCCGTAAACGCACCGCCGCGTTTGTGGGCGGCTTGAACGAGCGGTTGCAGCAGCAGCCCCGACGTCATGCCTGCCGCAGCACCGCGTGGCTCATCCTCACCAACCGGCGCCTCACCATCCCCCTAACCCAGCGGTTGTGTTCGCGCTCCTTCAGCGTTTCGGGCCGTCGGCGCACGTAGGTTGCCAGGCGGCAGATCAGGTGCCGCATGGCCATCACCTGATAAACCGGGCGGCTTTCCAGCTCCGGCTCGCCGAAGCCGCGCAGGAACGCTCGCTTCCAGACCGTGATCGGCCAGCGCCGCCAGGGGAAATAGACGGCAAACATCTCCAGCCGGTGCAGGAAGTGAGCCGGGTCCACGGTCCAGTAGTCGGCGTGGGCCATCGAGTAGTCGATCGCAGCGAGCCGCCGGCCGTCCCACAGAATGTTCGTGGGGGCATAATCCGCGTGGCACCAGACAACACGACGGTCTTCCTCCGGAACCCAGGCCCATAAGGCGGCGACCGCCGAACGGATCAGTGTCCGCCGCGATGGGGTCATCCAGCGATAAGCGAACTCCTCCTGGATCCTCCGCAAGCGGATGTCGCAGTACTCGACCGGATCCAGGGGGTCAAGCGGCGACGGGCGATCGGCATTGTCGGGCACGGGCAGCGTCTGGAACTTTCTGATCCACCGGCCTGCCAGGTACAGGGCCTGAAGCATGCGCCGGTGCGGCACGCCGCGAAACCGCTTGACGATGTAATCATGCAGCGGCCGACCGGGTACCTCCTCCGTAACGATTGTCAGTTGCTCTGGATCGGCCTCAACCAGCCGCGGGCAGGTCAGGCGTGGCCCCCATTGGACGGTGCCCACCAGTTCCAGCACCAGGGCCTCGCGTTCGATGCGGGCTCGGGCGACCTCTTCGTTGATGTGGTCGCCTTCGCCTGCGAAGAGCCGCTTGCGGTACCAGGCCGCTCCGTCGGGTCGTTCGATCCGCCGCACCTCGCTGGTGGCCCACCGCCGCTCCACGAGCGTCCCGGCCGCACCGGCGGGGGCAATCGCAGCGTCATCCGTCATAGGGCAACCGGTTGGCGGAAGCGGTTACGCCGTTTCGCCGGGCGGATCACCGGATGTGGGCCGCAGCGGCGTGCGTGGCCCGGTGGGCTCGGACGAGGTCGCAGCGGAGGTCCAGAATGGGGCCGCTGAAGCCGTTCAAGTCGAGCTCGTTCGCCACGTCCGTGGCAAGCACCAGCAGCTCGGAATGTTCCAGCAAGCTCGCCGGATCGTCAACCAGCAGGGCGGCCAGGTGGGGGAGATGGCGGTCGATGTAGGCCAGGTTCTGGCCGCGGAGCTGGGTGACGCGCACGTAGGGGTCGTAGATGCGGAGTTCGTGCCCTTTGCCGAGCAGTTCTTCCGCCAGGGCGACCTGGGGGCTTTCGCGCAGGTCGTCGGTCCGGGCCTTGAAGCTCAGGCCCACCAGCCCAATGCGGCGGACCCCCGCGGCCCGCACCATGCGGACTGCGCGGCGGAAGTGCTCGTTGTTGGAAAGTAGCAGCGAGGAAAGCAGCGGTAGCTTCAGCGCGTGCAGCTCTGCTGCGCGGACCAGGGCGCGCAGGTCCTTCGGGAGGCACGAGCCGCCGAAGGCGAAGCCGGGCCGCAGGTACGCGGGGGAGATGTTGAGCTTTCGGTCCTCACAGACCAGCCGCATCACTTCCTGGCCGTCGGCCCCCAGCTCGCGCGCCAGAGCCCCGATCTCGTTCGCGAAGCAGACCTTCGTCGCGTGGAACGCGTTGCATGCGTATTTGACGAGCGCGGCCGTCCGCGTGTCGGTCCAGTGACGGGGGGCTCGGACGCTGTCGTAAAGCGAAAAGACGAGCTGGGCCTGCCATTCTTCGTCGGCCCCCACGAGGACGAACGGCGGATCGTCGTAGTCGGCGATTGCCGTGGTTTCGCGGAGGAATTCCGGGTTGTTTGCCAGCCAGACGCTTTCGCCGTACTCCTCGGCCGGAAACGCCGGTTCGAGCTCCTGGAGCAGAGCGGGCCGTAGGGTGTTTTCCAGAACGCCGGGGAGGATCGTCGAGCGGATCACAACGCCGTAGGGTTTTCTGAGCGTGCGGAGTGCTCGTCCGATTGCCCGGACGACTCGTTCGACGGCGTCGCTGGATACTGATCCGTCGCCGTTGCTGGGAGTGCCGACGGCGACGAGAGCGATTTCGGTGCAGCGGACCGCTTCGTCGGCGTTGATGGTGGCTCGCAGGCGGCCGTTCTTTGTGGCCTGGGCGATGAGTTCTGCGAGGCCGGGCTCGACGACGGGGCTTTGGCCCGCGTTGATCTGGGCGACTTTTTCCGCGTCCACGTCAACGCCGACGACGTGGTGGCCGTCGCGGGCCAGACAGGCCGCGGTCACGCAACCCACGTAGCCGGTGCCGAAGACTGCGACTTTCATAGGGGGATGTTGGTCGCGTGCTGTGCTTTGACGTTAGTCGTCTGGGTCGATTCAGCTCGATGTGTTCGAAGCCGCGTGGGGCTGCGGCAGCGTTCTGGTGTCCGCGGTGGTGTCCTGGTGCCGCGGCGACGGCGCCTTTGCCCTGGGCAGCCGTGCGGCGGCGACGGCAGGGTTGGCCGCCGAGCCGGTCAGCTTGCGACTGCCCCGTCCCGTGGGGGACGAGGTGAGCAGGAGTCTTCGCTCTCCCTCGACGACCTTTACGGGGTAAGGGCCTTTTGTCGATTCCCCGGGCGCACGACGGAGGCCGGATCGTCTGGTGGCCGCGCGGTTCTTGTGAGCGTGTGCGAACGGGCGAGCCACTACCGCAGGTCAGCAGCCCCCGCAGCCAGGTCGGCAGCCCCCACACAAGGGCGCACGGACCCGGCGAACACTGGTTCGGATGAGGGTTAAAGAACCGGATGAGGGTCGAGGAACAAAACGCGGCTGGGTAAACCAGCCTATCCGGAGACCTGTTCGTCCGCGTTTGGTGTTCGCGCACACCTACAGGATCGTCGGTGGCAGCTTCGTTTCGGGCAGAAATGCACCGCCACCGACCTCGCCCGCTGCCTTCCTGGACAAGCGGCACGATCACTGCTGCGTAGCTTGTTGCGACCCGCCGTTGGGCCGCGATCGCAGGGCGCTCAAGCGGTCCTCTCCCGGCCCGCGAGCGTCATCCTGCGCCTCCTTTGCTTGTCCCGGCAGCCTTCCCGTGGGCTGGTTGTACCTAAGTTTACCACATGGCTGCCGGGAGTTCCAGCGTATAGTACGACCGTCATCTGCATTGTGACAGCTGGCACCGAGATGTGCACGAGGGGAGGGAGTCGGCCCCACAATTCGCACGACCCCGGTTGCACCTTGCAGCCTCACCACGCGGGTCGGCCATCGCGCCCGTACAGGAAAAGCCCGCGGTGGCGAACGCCACACGCGGGCTTCTCACTGACCCAAGCTAGTGCAAAACGGCCGGCACCGTCAGCTGCGACGGCGGCGGTACCACCCCAGTGCCCCAGCGGACGCGCACATTGCCCATAGGGCCACACTCGCCGGCTCCGGAGTGGCGTTGATCTTGAATCGCGAATTGTCCGACATTGTCCACGGAGTGGACGTGTTCGTCTCGGGACTGATGTTGGACGGCAGACCTAGAGCGACGTCGTGCAGAGTCGGCGTACCGGGGTGGAAGGGATCACTGTCAACGTGGGCAGCGGACACGGGAAGGAACAGCACGCCCGGTCCGAGCACGTGATCCAGAATGGTGAAGCCTCCCCGCTCTTCGATCGTTGTCGAACTAACGGCGTCAGCCTCAAAGAAGTCATCTGAGGCCGGTGCGATCCCACCCAGAGCCTCGTAGCCCCAGTCCGGGCCGGTAAGCTTGCGGATGGCGCTAATCGCCCGGTCAACGTCATCGTCAACGTCACCGTCGCCATCCAAGTCGCCCACACCCGTGTCATGGGACGGCAGGCCCACGTCCCCAGCGTTGCCAAGTACTGCGAAAATAGCGTTGGACAATTGCGCTGTAGCACTGGCAGGGAGGGTACCTGCGGGCAGAAGGTCCCCTAGGTCGTAGGGCGACGTTGCCGGGTCAACAGGTCCGAGAAGGTACGTCGAGCCGCTTACCTGTTTCACCTCGGCCGAGAAGACGATGACAAGGGTGCCGTCGAACGGAGACTGCGCTCCGCCGTCTCGCTCGACTTTGTCCACAAGTATCATTCCGAAGATCACGTCGCCGTCCTGGAACTGGTTCAGGTTCCCGAGGAACACGTCGTTATCTCGGACACCAACCGCGACACTGGAGTCAACGAGAACATCTTCGACGCCATTAAAGGTTAGTGCGTTACTGATTATCGCGCTGTAGCCAACCCGGGGGATGCAGAACAACGCTGCCGCAGACACGGCGGCTAGAAGAACCTTGTTCCGACTCATCGTTTGCACCTCCACGTAAGCTGTCGGTGTCACCACAAGCGAAGAACGTAAACACAGAGCGGACAACAAGTTGGGTGCAGTCTACGCGAGGTGACACCAAGGAGGCGGATTCGGTACGGAACGTGGGACGGATGAGACAGAGGAGGAAGTCAGGAGGACCGGCTCGCCACCATAGAGGGGCGGCGTCGGAGGCAGGCAAAGGGACAGAACATCGTGTATCCCCGTCACGCACGGTGCGCACAGGCGAGCGTTGTCAGGGCATTCGGAAACCTTGACTGGTCCTGGTCGAGTCTTGACTAGATCCGACAGGCGGAGCTGCACGGCGCCGTCGTGTTCGGCCAAGGCGGCCGGGAGGCCGAGAGGGCCTTCCTGATCAGGGCCGGAATCCGCCATGTAACCGGCCAGACCGCGCTCGTGCGCCACGAACAGAATCAACGTGGCAACGCCAAGTAGCCGGATTGTGCCCAAGAAGCAACTTTGCATTTCGCCCCTATTATTTCAGGGTGACCCCTCTCTGTCAAGCCCATTCTTGGCCTTGCTGGGCGAGCAAGTGTTCCTGTGCCCACCCTCCGAGCTGGGGGCCACGTCCCCAGCTAGATGTTCGGGCGTGCCGCTGCGGAGCTCGCTGAGAACGCCCGGCGACCGCTCGCAGGGCACTGTGGATGGTGCGATCTACAGCGAAGCGCTGTCTGAGCACAGTCGCTTCGGTTCCGGCAAAGACCGCCATCCAACTGGTATGGTGGCCTGGCACCGGAAATCGTGACAACGTCGCCCGCCTACCGCTGGCGGACGGGAGTCGGCGCCCTAGTGAACCCCTGCTTGTTCGGAGGGCCTGCGGTACGGGTATCAACGATGTCTTGCTGCTCGCTATGGTGAAAGTTGCGTGGGAGACCGCACGTGCGCAACGAACGACGTTTTCGCACACGGGCTGGAGCAGAAAGTCTGCAGGGAATACGCACAGGCCGATGGCGAGCGTAACGGTGAGGACCTCCTCGCTGTAAGCCTCCAAATGCCGCTCGTCCAAGGCCTGCGAGCGCAGCTTCTTGCTGTCCGCTCTTGTCCCTCGTACCCCGGTCTGCTCCACCGGATGAGGGAGTGCCAGATCAACTTTAGCACACATGGAGCTAGCCGGAGCGCTGGGCCTGCTCTCAGGTAGGGACCAGCTTGCCTAGAAGGCTAGCCGCCTTCTACCGGAGGGAGTCGAATCGGCGCGATCGCATCATGTAGGCCACGTGACGCCCGAACGGGACAACCGGTTCCTTATCGGCTCCAAACAGGGAAGGGGTCATGGCCACTATCGTGGGGCCCCTCCCCCCACACACCACAATCCCTCGTACGTCCGAATAAACAGCTCTCCGTTCGACACCGCGATCGACGCGCGGGTCAGCTCGCTCAGCGGGCAGCGCGAGACCAGCTCGAAGCGGTCCGGCCGAGCCCGAAACACGAACGTCTCGCCCTGCTGATCCACGTTGTAAATCAAGCCATCGCCCGTCAGCACGCACGAACTCCACGACCTCGCCCCTAACCGCGCCCGCCACATCCTCCTCCCCGTCCCTATCTCAATGCACTCCGCTACACCCGGCTCATTCACCACGTACAGGTAGCCGTCCGCAACCACACCCGTGCCAATCCGCTGAGGGTTCCGCGGATGCTCCCATAGCCTCTTCACCTCACATTCCCCCCCTTCGCCATCCACCTCCACCGCGACCGCCGGACCCATGTAGCCCGACATCCCCACCACCACATCGCCCACTACCACGGGCGACGTGTACACCAGCCGCCCCAAACCCTCGTGCCGCCACAGCTCACGCCCCGACGCAATCTCAAACCCCTGCAGCCGAAGCGGAAAACTCATCACAATCTGCCGCCGCCCCCCTACCTCGGCCACCACCGGCGTGCTCCACGACCCAATCCAGGTCCGCGACGTACCCCCCTCAAGCCCCCCAGGTACGTCGACCCGCCACACCGTCTCACCCGTGCGCTTGTCCAACGCAATCAAAAACGTCCTCGGCCCCGGCCCACAATTCAAAATCACCAGATCCCCCTCAATAACCGGCGACGCTGCATTGCCCCAAATGTGCCGGAACGGCCCCAAGTGCCGCCTCCACAACTCCTCCCCATCCACGCTATAACAGACCACCCCAGCGGAACCAAACCACGCTACCACCCGCTCACCATCCGTCACCGGCGACTGCGAACAATACGGATTGTCCCGATGCGTGGGCTCATCGCCCGTGAACGATACCCACCGCTCCCACAGCAGCCTACCGTCCGAACGATCGAAGCACAGCACGCTCCGCACCTGCCCCCCTTCCCTGGCCTGCGTCAGGAACACCCGGCGCCCCCACACCACCGGCGTCGAGTTCCCCGGCCCCGGCAGCGGCACCCGCCACTTCACGTTCGTCTCCCGGTCCCACCGCACCGGCAGGCCGGTCTCGTCGGTCGTCCCGTCGCCACGAGGACCACGCCACGCCGGCCAGTTCCCCGCCTGCACTTCGGCCCCCACGAGCACCGCCAAGCCTAACACCACCGCTCGCCACATTGCTCGCTCCATCTCAGCTCCTGCTCGCGTCATTCGCCTCGCAACACCCAAATCGGACTGCCCCACGCAATCTGACCGTCGGCCTGTTCCACACGCACATAGTAGTAGGACCGCGGCCCAGAGACGGGCTCCATGTCGGCAAAGCTCACCTGCGCCTCCGGCCGGTTCGGCTCGGTCGAGTACACCACCTTGCCGTCGCGAATGATACTGATCCTGGCCACGTTCGCCGTGCCGACAACCTCGACATGGAAGGTCACCGGCCGCCCCGCCGACAGCTCGCCCCCCAGCGGCACCACCGCGTCCCCCCTCTTCGCATAGAACCGCAGCACGATGTTGTCCGTGGCTCCGTAGGTCTGCCGCCGCTTCATCGCCGCGATCAGTCCCTCGCGGGAAAAATCGACCGCGTACACGCACGAGTACGACATGTGGGTGCTCGTGTGGTCCGAGGACGACTGAAAGCCCAGCCGGTAGCCCTTGTTCAGGGCGTTGATCACGTAGCCAGGCTCGTACGCGTGCGGCCGAGCCGCGGCTCGCGGCGCCCCCCTCATCTCGTAGGACAACCGGCACCCCTGGTAGATCTCGACCAACGGCTCCACTTCGGGATCGTTGTCCGCCCAGTCGGTGCCCATCACCGTGGCCGTCGTGTGAGCCATCGCAATCGAGCCGGTCTTCCGCAGCTCGCGGTACAGCAGCCGCGTGTCATCGGGCCGGATCCGCCCCAGCGGGTCGAGGAACCCCATCACCGGGGGAATGCCCCGCCGGGGGTTGATCACGTTGCGGTGACCGAACGGATAGTGCATCGAACGCTCGTAGGCGTACAGTGGGATGAAGTAGCCCGGCCGATAAAACGCGTCGCAGAGCTGCTCATTGCGCCACCACGCGTACGCCTGGTTGCCACGATTGGCCGTCCCCCAGCCCACATGCTCGGTGGAGGCGATGAAGTCCAGATCGGCCGCGTCCAGAGCGTACCGGTACATGTCGAAGATCGACCCGTCCGACGCCGCGTCCCACGACCAATCGGTGTGCCGGTGCAGATCGCCCCGGTAGATCGCCAGCGTCCGGCCCCCCACCGTCCATCGCGCCTGCCGCACGCGAGCAATATCGGCCTGCTCGGTCGGATGGATCACCACCGGCACCGCAACCGGCCGCCGCTCGCGAGGCTTCCACTCCGGGGCTCGCCCGGCCGCATCGACCCCCACACGCAACTGAGCCACGTGCACGCGATGCTGCAGGATGATCGGACGCCGCCACGGCCGCCCGTCCGTGGACCAGGTCAGCCAAATCCGCGTGTCGGCAACCGCAGCAGACACCCTGCCCGCCGGCCCACAAGCCGTGTTCGGCACAAGCGCCGCCGGAGTCCAGGTCGCGCCGTTCGAGACCGTCACGTACGTCTCCCACACGCCCCGCTGCCACGGATAGTGGTACTTCAGGTGCCGCTTCTGGAAGAACAGCCACAAGCGGCCGCCGGCATCAAAGACCGGCCGCGGATGCCCCAGGTGGTCGCGCCAGTCGGGAGGCAACGCCTCGGCCACATCGGCCACGGGCTCGTACCACTGGCCCCCTCGGTACAGCGCCAACCGTATCTGCCGCGACGGATACAGCCCCGTCGTGCCCCGCCGCGGCCCGAGCCGTCCGAAATCTTTCCCCCAGTTCGGCCCGCTCTCCTCCCACGCGATCACCAGCCCCCCGTCCGGAGCAACCGCCAGCGCGCAGTTCGCCTCGAACCGCGGCGTCTTCGCCACCGGGATGGTTTCGATTCGCCCTTCGGAGCTGAGGTGCGCCACGTACACGTCGTACGAGCCCGAGGTGTACGCGTCATAGCCGATCCACGCGCCACCTTTTCCGTCGGGAACAATCGACGGGAACCAGTGGTTGACGGACGAGGCGGCGATTTCGTGAGTGCCGACCGGTTTGGCGTCCTCGCCAATAAAGCAGCTCATGATCGTGCTCTTCCCTTCCCTGGTTCCCATCCACGCCACGGCGGCCCGGGACGGACTAACGGCCGTCGCCACCGGGAAAATGTCCGGCCCCGGGTCGGTCGTCAGCCGCACGCGATCGCTCCACTGTCCCCCGCGGCGGACTCGGCAGTAGAGGTCAAAGTTCCCGTCGATTTGTTCGGACCAGATGCACCAGAGCGTCTCGCCCGCGGCCGCCAGAGCGACCGTGAGCACATCGCCCGGGGGCACGATCTCTTCGGGGTCGGACCACGCGCTGCCGTCGAACGACGACAACCGCACGGCGACTCGCCGGTTGAAATAGCTGGTCCACGCCACCCAGACGCGCCCGTCCGAGGTGGCCGCGATGGCGGGGAAATCTTCCTGGGAGTTTCCCTCGTGCCGAGGCCCCATCACGGGGGGCACGACGTGAGCCCCCGGAAGGAGGGGCGGGTCCTCCGGTTCCGGTGCGACGCTGCGCACGGGCAGTTGCCAGGACGCGAGCGTACGGTACAGGCGGATGCGGCCGTCGGAGCTGGCAACGCTCGCTCCTGGCCCGAGCTCCCCCAGCCGCGCCTCAACGGCCCCGTAGTTGGTGGTGATCCGGACGCGCGTACCGCTGCGGCCGGCGATGGCGATGAAGAGCCCGTTTTCCAGCACCGGCCCGCGCGAGCCGGGCCCCCGCCGCCTCGTCCGGCAGACGAAGCGTTTACCGCTTGCCCGGTCGCTTTGCTCGAACCGCCACCCCTGCAGCCCAAGCAGCCGCCCATCCTCGACCTCAACCGTCCCCGTCCACAGCGTGGGCACGGTGTCGGTCTCGCCGAGCTTCAGCCAGAAGACGGCCGGCGGCTCGGCGGCCGACAGGCGAGTGGTAGCGACAACGCTGGCGGCCAGCATGATTAGCACCGGCATGGCCAGGTGCCACCGCCCGACGGCCGGTTGCGCTTCAGAGCGTGCTACAGGAGCGGGCTGAGCGAGGTGCGACCGACCCACAGCCCCGTTGGCAGGGCACCGGGTAGTCCGTCGGGTCCCTGTCGGCTGGGTGTGCGACCAGCGCGCGCGGCTCTGCCGCCCCCCGTTCGATGCATACGGTTCCCCAGGACTCCGCCGGCCCGCAGGAGCGGCTGATGGTGAGGTGGACCGGCGCTCGCCTGGAGCATCATGAAGAGGCGACTGCACATCAACTGGGGCCGGCTGCCGCGGCTGGCCTGTCGGCTTGGGGGAACGCAAGGACGCTTTAGTGGGTCTTGGGTAGCGCATGGTTACGGTCCTCTCCGTTTTCTGACGCAGGCGGGTGGTTAGGCTTGTGTGTCGCGTGCCTCGTCGGCGTGCCGACGGTCCGGCCCTTTCCCGTCGCGGGTCGATCTGCCTGAACGACCTTTGACCGACCCGGCGTACGCAGCGCCACGGCCACGCTACCCGCGGCTGCGCCGCGCAGCTTGGCGCGTCTTCCGGGCAACACAGGGCCTACGCCTCGGGCGCATGTTCTCGGCACTGTGGCGCACGGTCCATGTTGTCGGCGCAGTCGCGCACGGTCGGTGTTCGCACCAGAGTCGCGCACGGTCGGTGAAAGCCGGTTTAGACGCCTCCTTGGGGTGCCGCCGGGGGTTGGTCGACGGTCGCTCCCTCGCTCAGGCGTACCCCCTGGCTTGCGACCGTCTCACTTCCGCTCGTCTATTTTGCCACAGCGCGATTTTCGCACAAAGCGTCCCTTCATGTTTCGACGAGGCGTCGACGCGTGCGCGCTCGTGGGCGCCCATCTTCGCCGCTGCGACGGCGGAGTAGCGGCAGGGCGAGCGGGCCCCGGCTCGCCGCAAAGCGCGGGCCCATGACGCCGCCGCCGGAGTGCCAAGGGGACCTGCGCCGAAGGAAAGAGCCGGAGCGCCGTCGCGCCGGCGACGGCGCATTGGTAGCGCGACCCGTCCTCGGGTCCGCTCCAAAGCGCTGGCGCGAAGGAAGCGATGGCGAAAATGACTTGCGCCGAGGGAAAAACAGCCCGCCCCTCGCGGGATGGCCAATGGGGCGCGCCCTCTCGGGCCGCTTCGGCCGCTGGCCGAAGCGGCCCCGAGCCCGCCGCCCGGCGGGACGGCCCGACGCCGGGTACCCGGGGGGCCATCCCCTCGGGTAACCCCGGACAGCCCGCGCTACCACTGGCCCCGCCCAGCGAGCGGCCGAGCCTTCGGCTC
>JALSID010000113.1 GCA_026981825.1 Planctomycetota bacterium | reverse complement strand
GGACTGTCGCGTTTGACCGCGCCCGTAACTGCCCCCTCATCCACCGAAGCTGCGAACTCTTTCAGCACCGGAAGGTACAACACCGCGGTGTTCTTACCAACGACCGCTACCCGCATGATGTAGTACAGCTCTTTCTCCTCCGTCGGCGCAGCCACGTTCAGGTACCACTTCTCGTCATGCTGCGTGAGCAACGCTCTGCACTGCGTTACGCGGTACTCACCGCTTTTCCACTCGAGCCACGCCACACGGAACTCATTGTCCGAGACATGCTTGACGTGGAACGACGTCACACCCGGCCAGGCCCAAATCCCCTCCAGGTTCTCGATCTCCTCATCGGACGGCGGCACCTCCCCCAAAGGCCTGGTCGATAGCACGTTCCAGCAGCCAGACAGGGCGACGAAGGCAAGGCAGAGCAACACGAGCAGAGCGGTTCTACCACGCATGACGACGCTCCAGGGCAACACAGTCGGACAGCACAGGAGACTTCCGCCAACTCAACCGCCCGACCCCGCAACGACCGTCCGCCCTGAGACCACACCGCGGGTGACACAAACGCACTCCCGGTCTAACCCGTGGCCGCCGAATTCTACGTGGCGGCACAGTGCGGTGACGCACCGCCCCTGAAACGTTGTCGCACGATCGGTTTTCACTTAAACGTCTTTTCACCGATCCGGCGCCGCCGCCCACCCGTTACTGGGTTCCAGCTCCACGGTTGGTTCCGCGTCCTCCGTAGGTTGCCAATCGACCGCTCGCGCAGGTACTCGCGAGCCGCGGCCTCGGCGAGCCCGCGGCTCGCCACACAGAGTAGCCCAGGCCGGCGGGAAATGCGCCTCCGCGCAGGCGGCTGGGTCCGGGCGGGGGCTGGCGGGCGATCCCCACGCCGCGTCGCGGCGGGGTTACCACTGCGCCGTCACCGGCGCGACAGCGGTCCCGCGCCTCCGCCCCCGCCGGCTGCGTTCAGGGCCCGGCTCCTCGGCTTGCACCGCGCCACGCTCTGTGCTCCTTTCTCCAGCGGCCTGCTTTGGCCATCCGACACTGCTCTTGTGCATGTCCGCCTTGGGGCCGACCCGGGAGACGCAGGAGGCGCGGCAAAAATGATCCCCACCCAAAGGAACAAACACCCGTCCGTCGCAGGAGCAGCAATGGCGCCCGCCCTCTCGCCGCTTCGGCCCGCCCGGGCCGAAGCGGCCCGGAGCCCGCCGCCAGGCGGGTCCGGACCTCCGTCGCTGCGACGACGGAGCAGTGGTAGCGCGACCCGTCCCCGGGTCCGCCCCAAGGCGCTGGCGCCAAGGACGCTGGCAGAAACGACTCCCCCCGGCGAAAAAACAGCCCCCCGTCGCGGGCTGGGCGATGGCGCGCGCTCTCTCTCGCCGCTTCGGCCCGTGGCCGAAGCGGCCCCGAGCTCGCCGCCCGGCGGGATTCGCATTGCTTGCCTTATCGAGTGATCGCGGCCGCGGAAGGCCCCGCAGCCTCGGCGAGCCTGCGGCTCGCCGCGACGAGTAGCCCCGGCTGGCGAGGAATGCGCCTCCGCGCAGGCGGCTGGGCCCGGGCGGGGGCTGGCGGGCGATCCCCCACGCCGCGGCGCGGCGGGGCGACCACTGCGCCGTCACCGGCGCGACGGGCGTCCCGCGCCTCCGCCCCCGCCGGCTGCGTTCAGGCCCCGGCGAGACCGCGGGCGGAACGCCGATCGTGCCGCCTTAACACAAAGTGGCGTATGAACCTTTGGAGTGCGGCAGCGGTCCGCCGCTTTTAGAGAAACCTAAAGCGGCACGGGAGTGCCGCACTCCAAAAAGCCAAAGCGGCAGAGGGCTGCCGCGCTTCAAAAAAAACCGACTGTGCGAGACTCTGCCGAGAAGATGGACCCGCGTCGCGGGCTGTCGGTCGCCCGCAAAACGCGTCAAGCTGGCCGGCGTCCCGGCGGGTACCGTACTCGCCACGTTGGGTGCGCCGGGTCGATGAAAAGTCGTTTAGGAGCCGAATTCCGTCGCGAAGTTCCCCCACGGCTGCTCCGGTAGAGGCGGCGCATAATTAAAGAGACACCCTAAAGATCAGCGATTCGTCCCGCCCCGAGCCCCCCGATCCGTACGACGAAGGACGCAGCACCATGCGAGTCTTTGCATCAGCGTCGGTAGCCGTCCTGTTGCTCCTCGCCCCATGGCCCGCTTCCGGACAGGAATCGTTCGACCTCGCCGCACTCCAGGAGAGAGTGCACCTACGCTGGCAGAAGGTCCCGAGGCAAGTCCTGGCGTTCTACTACCCCTGGTACGGTACCCCGGAAGTCAGCGGTCGCTGGGCACACTGGTCCGGCGTGGACCTTCTCAGAAAGCGAATAGCCTCAAGTACCCACTTCCCGTTGCTCGGTCCCTACGACAGCCTCGATCCCAAGGTCGTGGACCAGCACATGGAATGGGCGAAGCAGGGGGGAATTGATGGGTTTATTTCGAGCTGGTGGGGCCCGAACGACCGCACCGACCGCGCACTCCCCCTGCTCCTGGACACAGCAGCCCGCCGCGGGCTCAAGATCACCGCCTACATCGAGAGTGTTCCACGAGGCAGCGTCGAGGGGGCCGTAAAGCGCGTTCGGTACCTGCTGGAACGCTACGGCCGGCATTCCGCCTGGCTGAAGCTGGACGGTCACCCCGTGCTTTTCGTCTATGTCCGCGCCGTCAACCAGATAGGCCTGGCCGGGTGGCTCCAAGTCATCGCGACAGTGAACGAGCGCTATCCCGGCGGAGCCGTGTTCATCGCAGACCAGATCTCTCGCCCAGCCGCGCGGATCTTCGACGGGATCCACACGTACAACATCACCGGTCAGATCGCGGGGAAATCGTTGGCTGAGATCGAACGGTGGGCGGAGAGCACGTACCCGGTCCAAGTTCGCACCGCTGGCCCGGACCGAATCGCCTGCGTCACGATCATCCCCGGATATGACGACACGAAACTCGGGCGTCCCAAGCCGCGCCCCGTCACCGACCGACACGATGGGGGCACGTACAGAGTTCTCTGGCAACAGGCCATCGCCGCCGATCCCGACTGGATCTTGATCACAAGCTGGAACGAATGGCACGAGGGCAGCGAGATCGAGCCGTCGCTGGAATACGGCGACCGCGAGCTCCGCACCACGTCGACATTCGCCCCCCGGTTCCGAGCGTTGGGCCCCCGCCGGCGAAGCAGGTCTACGACAGGCCCGTCCTTGCTCCTGCCTCCGCGAATAAAGGCCAAGCTTGCTACCGCCGGCGTGGGCCTACTCCCGGGCGCCCGCTCGGACGCGTTCTGGTTCCTGATCGAATCAGGCGTCCCGCTGACCCCCTTGAGCTGGGAAACGGTCGCAGGATCCGGACCGGATCCGCAGTCACTCCCCTTCCTCGTCTACGCCGGTGGTGAGGTCTACCGAGCAACCGTCCGCAAGAGGAACGACGTGTTGGCCGCCTTGCAGGAGTACGTGGATCATGGGGGTACGTTGCTTGTCCTGCCCTCCGGCCCCATGCCGTTTTACTACGATGGACGATCGGAGCGACGCCACAGCGTGAATCACGCTCGGGCTCTGGGCCTTCCGCTGCGGGTGGCATGGGAACAAAACGACGGTGTGCTTCGCTTCCGTGTACGGGCGCCCAGCATTCTGACCGGCCTGCCTGAGGAATTCCCGTTCCCCCGCGGCGGTGATCGACGCTGGCGGCCGCTCGTGCCGACGATGGACGCCGACGTGCTCCCCCTGATCGAGCTGATAGATGAATCCGGAACCTCGCATGGTCTCGGCGCAGCGGTAGTGAAACGGGGACGAGGACGCATTGTCTACGTTTGGTTTCGGCTGCTCGAAGGTGACATGGGACGCGTCCTCCAGCGGGACATCTGGAACTACTTGATTGAGAAGCCCGACAACGAGCAAGCATGGCGCGACCAGAGGTAGCATGCAAGCGGCGGTTACTGCAAGAGGCCGGGTCGACGCCGGTCGGTACCTCTGACAAAGCGGAGCGTTGCTGATGCGCACAAGGAACGACAGCTCGACAACCCGCCTGGTCGTTTGGCTGCTCGTGCTCCTTGTTCTGACAGGGGGCATATTGATTTGGGCCGAATTCGACGCCGTCGTGGCGGCAAATCGCCCTGCCCCGGCGGCCGTCGTGCTTGACGGCGCCGCCCTACACAAGTTGCAAAAGCGCCTGGCGCGGTTCGGCCAGGAGCTTCCCGATCCGTCGCTGCTTTCCATGGATCGCGTGTCCGCCTACCAGGAGCACGCCCGTTTCACTTACGCGATCCTGCGATCTGGGCCCCCGCGAAGCCCGTGGGAACAGCCGGTTGAAGAGTA
>JALSID010000112.1 GCA_026981825.1 Planctomycetota bacterium | reverse complement strand
ATAAGTAAGTGTTGCGGTTGCGGCCAGGTGCGGGCGTCACGGCGTGAAACGCCAGGCGGTGGAATTGGTAGGGCGGGAGCGACCCCTTATGACCAACGACCTCCCTCGGCCAAGGATAAGGCTGACCATCGTGGGGCGTCTCATTCTGGGGATCGGTCTGCTTGCCTGGCTGGTGTCTCGCTTGGACATGGCCGCTGTGCGTAGCGCGCTGCGCCAAACGAACTGGGTGCTCCTCCTTGCCGGGACCGCGCTGGTATGGGCCGCACAAATTGCGGCTGCTCTGTCCTGGTACTTTGGGCTCCGTGTTGTCCTCCATCCGAGCCGCCGCCAATATCTTTCTCCCGGTGCAGCGGTCGCGTTCTTCTGGGGAAGCCTGCTGCTTGCGGTTACCAGTCCGGGAGCAATTGGGGGGGACGCTAGTCGGGTGTTCTACCTGCGGCACCGCGGCGTGAGGCTGAAGGCGGCGATCGCGGCCGGAGTGAATCAGCGGATAAACAGCCTGGCGGCAGCGGTCACCGTTGCCGGTGTTCTTGCCTGGTTGTTTACGGACTTCTCGGCGGTATCGTGGCTTAGACCGGCGGCGCTGGGCGTCGCGGTTTTCGCTTGCGTCGCCGCGCCGGTGTTCGTGCTGATCGGTGCGCACGCCTACTTCCCTGCACAGGAAGGCGGTCGGTTAAAGCTCGAGCTTCTCGCCTTTGCTGCTGCGGTGCTCGCCCACACAGCTTCTGCGCTCGGCGTGGCGGTTGCGGCCCGCCCGCTGCTTCCGGCACTTTCGTTCCCGGAGCTCACCGCGGTTGCGGCTCTGGCAAAGGTCGTCGGCCTCTTGGGGATCGTGCCCGCCGGCCTGGGGGTGCTCGAGGCGGCCACCGTCTATCTGACCTCGCTGGCAGGGGGATCCCTCGATCAGGGGGGTGCACTGGCCATCATCCAGCGCATCCTCGCTATCCTAATGTACGTGGTGATCGGTGCCACCGTGCTCGTGGGTCGCGATGCTGACGGTGGTGCCGAAGGGCGGGGCGCGGCGCAATGACAAGGGGGCCTAACGGCCTGTCGAGGTCTTGCAACGGCCCCAGAAAACGGGGGCTATGGGGATTGTCCGCTTCGTTTCCCGAGGGAACGGACATTTTCAGCCTTCGGGTGACCTGAAACCGGACGAATTGTCGCGGGGGGCTTCGGGTGGGTGCGGCGCCGCTGGCCGAAAAGCGGGCTTTCCAGGGGGTTGTGGGCTGCAGAAGAGCGGCACGAGGTTTGCGACGAAAGCAATTTCGACGGTAGAAACTGGATCACGAGGAGGAACCCGATGTCGACGGTATTGGGTGCCAAGAAGCTGGAGGAACTGCTGCGGGACGTGGCGAGCTTGAGCGTGGACAAGTCGGACGTCAAGCGACTCCTCGACCTGCTCAGCAGCAAACTCTACGACTTGCTGGTGGTGGCCGCTCGGAACGCCACCTACAACGGGCGCGATATCGTGATGGAGCCGGACCTTCCGATCACCAAGGGCCTGCAGGAGTCGATCCGCCAGTTCCGGGTGCTTGAGCAGCAGATCGAACTTCAGCCGATTCTCGACTTCGTGGCGTCTCAGGCCCCACTGGAGCGTCCGTTGAGCGAGGACGTGGAACAGAAGCTGCCCGAAATTGTGGGCGCCCTGGTTCTGGTCATAGCGAGGTTGCTCAAAGTCATCGATCCCACCGTGAAGAACCCGAATACATCGCACTGGGACCGTGTCGAGGAGGCACTCAACCTGACGCTTTAGCTTTCTCGTGCGGGGCATCTGGCCATTGAGCAGCGACGATGTTCCGCGGGTAGAGGGCGACGCCGGGCCCGGTGTGCGCGTGCCCGTGTCGGTGGGCAGGTAACCTGGCCCGATCTGCGCGTTCTTCGCCTTGGCGGAGATCCCCATCGCTGCGCACTGGCGCAGAGCACCGGGGCTGGGACAGGCCGCTCAGCGGTTGGTGGATTCTTCTTCCAGGGCCCGCTGAATGGCTGCTTCATGCTCGCGCAGCCAGCGGAGTAACTCGTAGAGCTGTGCCTGGAGCGCTCGGATCTGCTCACTCATCTGCAGGATGACCGCGACCCCTGCGGGATTGATCCCAAGGTCTCGGTGGAGACTGACCACACTCCACGCCCGCCGGATCTGCTCGCGGCTGTACACCGTGCCACGCTCGATCTGCGTGACCTGTACCAGGCCGAGACGCTCGTACCTCCGCAGTAGCCGGACGCTTACTCCCAGGAGCTCGGCGACCTCTTCGCGCGTGCGGAATTCCTCGGGCATTGCTTCCTTGGTCTGATGTACGAGTGCCGGGGTCTTTCGAAAGCGCGTCGCCTTGTCCGATTCGAGCTGGCGGAGCGCGCCAGCCACGTCGGCGGTGCAATCCGTTCACGAAGACAGCCTCGATAGGCCTGCACCGCGTGGAGCAAAGCACCCTCTATCGCCAGCATTCTAGCAGCCCGATCCCGTGCTGCAGCAGGCCGGACGGCCGGACCCAGGGGCGTCGTGCCTGGGCACAGTCCGATAGCATATGCGCAGAACCGAGGCGATGTACAGCAGCCACCCGTTCCGGGAGTCGCGAAGCGATGCAAGATGGATCCGGCTTCCAGCCCCCCACACTTCCGTACCAGTTCCCGATCGATCTGGACCGCCCCCATCCTTTCAGTGTCTACGACATGGTTCGAACCGTTCGACTGGAGACGGTCGTGCCGAGCCCGAGGGGGGACGTGGCCGTCGCGGTGGCGGAGGAGTGGGACCCGGAGACGGATCGCACGACGCGCAATCTTTGGCTCGTCCACCTGGACGGGAGCGGGTGCCGCCGGCTGACCAACGACCGGGGGATTCAGGACGGCAGCCCAACCTGGTCGTCAGATGGGGCTACGGTGTTCTTCGTCTCGAACAGGAGCGGTTCAAACCAGATCTGGGCAGTAGGACTGGACGGGACGCTCTATCAGGTAAGTGACCTCCCGATAGAGGTCGGATTTCCCAAGTGCTCTCCCTGCTCGGATCACCTGGCGTTTGCGTGCCGGGTCTACCCGGGTGACTCGATAGAACAGACGGCGGCTCGGTTGCGTCGTTTGGAGCGCAGCCCCGTGAAGGCTCGGCTCTACCGCCGCCTGTTCGTACGCCACTGGGATAGCTGGCAGGATGGGCGGTACTGGCACCTCTTTGTCGTACCGCTTCGCCGGAGCAACGGGGAGTGGCGGTTCGCCGGGCAACCGGTGGACCTGATGAACGAATTCGACGCCGACTCTCCCATACCGCCGTTTGGAACCGCACGCGACTACGCCTGGTCGCCCGACGGTGAGGAGATCGCGTTCACAGTTCATATGGGGGATGACCGTGCGTGGAGCACGAATCTGGACGTTTTCACCGTGAGAGTGGAAGATGGCAGGCTCCAGTGCATAACGGCGGACAATCCCGCGGTGGACATGAGTCCCATGTATTCGCCGGACGGGCGGTACATTGCTTACCTTTCGATGAACCGACCCGGCTATGAATCGGACCGCCGACGCGTGCGGCTGTACGATCGGACAACCGGTAGGACAACGACGATCACGGAAGACTGGGATCGTTCGCCCAACAGCGTATGCTGGTCGACGCGGGGGGATTATTTGTACGTGACGGTGGATGACGAGGCGCGACGCCGGATTTACCGGGTCCAGATCCGTAATCATGGGCAGCCTGAACCCCTGGTCCGTGACGGGTTCTGCGCGGACCTGTCTTGCATAGGTGGGCCAGGAGGAGACCGTCTGGTGTACCTGCACGATTGTCTGCAGCGTCCCGCCGAAGTGTTCGTTTTCGATCTGGGGCAAGACCGAGCTCCTCGTCGGGTCTCTGACTTCAACACGGCACAGTTCTCCCATGTTGAGTTTCCCGCCTGGCGTGATTACTGGTTCGAGGGGGCTGGCGGAGACCGGGTGCACGCCTTCTTGGTCGAGCCGCTCGGTCGCGAGCCGGACAGGCGTTATCCGCTGGTTGTACTCGTGCACGGCGGACCACAAGGAGTGATCTCGGACCACTTCCACTATCGGTGGCATCCCCTGGTGTACGGCGCCGCGGGCTTCACGGTGCTGGCGATCAACTTCCACGGGTCCGTGGGGTTTGGACAACGCTTCACGGATGCGGTCTGTCGGGATTGGGGTGGGAAGCCGTTTGAGGACGTTATGAAGGGGGTAGACGCGGTCCTGCGGGACCACGATTGGATCGACGGCGATGCGCTGGCCGCGATCGGGGCAAGCTATGGGGGTTGGATGGTGAACTGGATTGCTGGGCAGACGGATCGGTTCCGCTGTCTGGTCAACCATGCCGGTCCCTTTGATGAGTTTTACGGCTATTTTGAGACCGATGAGCTCTGGTTCCCGGAGTGGGAGCATGGGGGTGTGCCCTGGGAAAGGCCTGAACTGTTCGACCGCTTCTCGCCCTCGCGCTTCGTACATCGCTGGAACACCCCGATGCTGGTGATCCATGGCGGTCGCGATTACCGGGTACCCGAAACCGATGGGATCGCGACGTTTACCGCCTTACAGCGGCGTGGCATCCCATCGGCTTTTCTATACTTCCCAGACGAGAACCACTGGGTGCAGAAGCGGCTAAACTCGATCGTTTGGCACGAGACCGTGCTCGACTGGCTCAAACAGTGGCTCCGCTCTTCGACCTGACCGGCTTCTGCGCTGCCGTGGCTGCTTGGGGGTGAGGCTGTGAGCACGGGCTTACCGGAGCGTCGGTAGGGTCTGTCCGTTGCATGACCGCCCCGATGGTTCGGTAGGCCGTTGTCCCGACTACGGGGGAAGGTGTGGTGTGGTCGAACGGTGCCTTAGGTTGGGTTGTTTTGTGGGGTGCTGTGCTTGCCCTGTTCGGTCCACCCGCTCACAGAGGTGCCTGCGGCGGATTCATGCGGCTCAGCTCTTCCGCCGGTGACCTGCCCGTACCCTTTCCGGGCACGCAGCAGACGGCCTGCGTGGTGGGGCAGATCCTACCCGGGGGGCCGCAGGAGTTCGTTTTGGCTGAGAGGACGCGCGGACCTTCGCTTGTGTGGTATCGCTATCGTGACGGCCGGTTCGAACGGTTTGTGCTCGAGCCAGACCCGTTGCGGCTGGAAGCCGGGGGAGTCCTGTTTGACGTTGATGGCGACGGGGACGAGGATCTCGTCCTGGGTGAGGATGCTTCGGGCGACCGCATTTACTGGTGGGAAAATCCCGGTCCTCCCCGTGTGTATCGGCCCTGGAGGAGAAGATTGGTCAAGGCTGGGGGCGGTCGCAAGCATCACGATCAGGCGGTGGGGGATTTTGACGGAGATGGCCGGCTGGAGTTGGCGTTCTGGAACCAGGGGCAGCGGGCGTTATGCGTGGCGGACGTCCCTGCTGATCCACGAAGCGGTGCGCCCTGGACGTACCGGGTCGTATACCGATGGGGGGTTGAGGATCGCCAGCACGAGGGGCTTGTGGCTGCCGATGTGGATCGCGATGGTCGGACCGATCTCGTAGGGGCCGGGCTGTGGTTTCGGTCCGTCCAGGGGGGGTTTGAGCGGCGAGATATTGACCCGCAGATGCGGTTCACGCGTGCCCTGGCGGCTGACCTGATTCCAGGGGGATACCTGGAGCTCGTATTCGTGCCGGGAGACGCGGACGGCCCGTGCGTGCTCTGGCATTGGACAGGTTCACGTTGGAGCCGCCGTGTCCTGGAGGGACGCGTTATCCACGGGCATAGCCTGCAAGCGGGCGATATTGACCAGGACGGTGACCTGGACATTTTCCTGGCCGAAATGGGCCGTTGGGGACGGAATCGGACGAATCCGCAAGCACGCATGCTTTTGTTCCTTAACAGCGGTCGCGGCAGGTTTGTTCGGCGGATTCTGGCCAGCGGTGTGGGCAATCACGAGTCGAAGCTGGCCGACGTCAACGGCGATGGACCGCTCGATATCGTGGGGAAACCGTACAACTGGAGGACGCCGCGGCTGGAGATCTGGATCAATCAACGGGATGGGGTGGGGCTGCGGTTGGTCCCGGAGCTGCGCTGGCGTGCCGTTTGTGCTTTGGAGCCGGGGTGGCGAATAATCCCCCCATCAGAGGATGAGGCACGGAGAGATCGTGCCGATGAGCGCGCTCAAGAGCGGTTGGTGGGCGTGGTGGCGAAGTCCGTCACCGGGCTGCTTGTCTTTTTGGCTCCTGCCTTCAGCCTCTGGCGTGGCTGGACCCGAAAGCCGTTTGTCGGGCGGTTGCACCTGGCTGGCAACGGGGAAGGCGGTCGGGGCCGGGATGCGGCCGGTTGAGGTGTTCTCGGTGGATCAGAGGCTTCCGAAGCAAGAGCGGTTGGCGCTACAGCGGGACATCGATCGCGTCTTTCGCGAGGGCTGGAGCGTAAGCGATCCTTTTCTTGTGATCCGCGCCGTAGAGAACGGCCTTCCCTTCAGTCGACTTGGGGTGATGGTTGGCAGGAAGCACGGGAAAGCGGTTCGGAGGAATCGGATCAAGCGGTGGGTTCGGGAAGCCTATCGCCGCAATAAGGCAGAGCTACCCGTTGGGTTGGACATCGTGGTTGTTCCACGCGCCGGAGTGGAGCTGGATTACCACACGGTGGAGCGATCCCTCCGTCAGCTCGCCCAAGACCTGGAGCGGAAGCGTCGCTCCAGACGAGGCCGGGCCGACCGCGGTTCTAGGCGGAGCTAGTCGCTGAGCCGGGATCGAGCAATTCACGACGGCATTTCTGCGTATAGCTGTTTGCTCGTGGGGCGGAGAAAAAGGCGGAAGATCGCTCTTCTGGGCCGGCCAACGGCCGGAGCGGCGGCTGCCAGGTGGGCCGGCCCTGGCCGTTGCAGGGGGAAACGCTGTAACAGCCTCGCCTGCTATTGCTCTTGCGAGAAAGTGACCACCGGGCTATAAGCGGCGATGTTCCGTGACCATGGAGTTGAGATGGAGGTGGCTAATGAGCGTCTGTGGCAGGATAGCACGTGCGGGGTGGATCGCGGCTGTGCTTGCTGTGCTGACGGCAACCCCTGCGTTTGGCCAGCTTTTTGGTCGCAAGACGCAGAAGGCGGCTCCCCGGCGGGCGCCTACGGTGCAGGAGCCGATTGTGGCTCGGGTGAACGACGAGGTGATCACCTGGCGTGAGTTGGCCGAGGAGTGCCTTGCTCGCAAGGGGGTCGAGGTTCTGGAAAAGATGATCATGCGCAAGCTTGTTGAGCAGGAGGCGAAGCGGCGGGGCATTGTGGTGACGGCCCAGGAGGTGGACCGGGAGATCACCCGCCAGGCTGCCCGTGTGAACATGGACAGGGAGCAGTTTTTGAAGGCAATACAACGGGAGCGCGGAATCCCACCCGATCGGTACGCACGGGATATTGTCTGGACGGGGCTGGTATTGAAGAAGATCGCTGCACCTCATGTGCAGGTGACCGAAGAGGATATCCAGCGCGCGTATCAGGCTCATTACGGGGAAAAAGTGAAGTGTCGCTGGATAGTGTTGGATAACCTGCGGACCGCCCAGCGGGTTTGGGAAGAACTGCGACGCCTCGCGAAGAACCAGGATGGGCCGCCGGTTGTACATCCGGGTGATTTCGAGCGCATGGTTCGTCAGTGGTCAACAGACGCAGCCAGCCGTTCGCTGGGCGGTGAGATTCAACCGATCACACACAACCTGGCGCCCCCGTTCGACAAGATTGAGCGCGCCGCATTCTCGTTGTCTCGCGACGGCGAAATCAGCAGCATTATCCAGATCGCCGACGATGCGTATGTGATCCTGATGCGGGAAGGGATCGTCCCGGCTCAGGACGTGCCGCTGGAGAAAGTGCGTAAGCAGCTTGAAGAGGAGGTCTACGAGGCAAAGATGCGGGACATGGTCATGCGGATCATGCAAGAGATTCAGGACCGGGCACGGATCGAGAACCTGCTCACCGGTGACATCAAACTGCCCAACTCCGAGCTCGTACCGGCCGCAGCGGGGGCAGGCAAAGAAGGGGACAAAAGGGGTGTCGTCCCCGCAGCCGGCCAAGGGAGCTCCTCGTCCGGCACAATCATTCGCTGAGTGGCCATGTTGTGCGCGGAACCCGCTGTAGAGGCCGATCTGATGGGTTCCACAGCAGGTGCATGAGAGCACCTCTCGATGGAGCGGCCTGCGAACTCCCCCCTCCGCAGGCCGCTTTCTTTCGGGGGCCGAGTTGGACGAGAACCAGCTACGGACCCGGCTACAGGGAATCACTCTCACTATCGGAAAGCTTCGCCTGTTGCTCGGCTAAACCAGCCATGATCGGGAACTGTTCACGAAGACAACGGTAGAGCGCTCGGTAAACAGGATAGGCGGCGTCGTAGATCCGGCGGTGCCGCTTGCTGCACGCCGTCTGGCTGACCACATGGATCGTGTTTTCGCATGCTTCGGTGACGTCGGCATATGCCCCCGTGCCTGCCATGGCGAGCAAGGCAGCCCCGAATGCGGGACCCTCATCGGCGTTGACCGTGACCACGTGCTGGCCGTAGATGTCCGCCTGGACCCGGCGCCAGAACGCGCTTCTGGCTCCGCCACCGGAGAGCCGGATTTCGCGAATCGGAATGCCGAGCTCCCGGATGATTTCCAGGGAGTCCCGCATTGCAAAGGTGGCGCCTTCGATGACGGAGCGGATTAGATGCGGCCGCCCGTGGCGGACGGTCAGGCCAATCCAGCCTCCGCGGGCAAACGGATCGGCGTATGGGCTTCTCTCGCCGGTCAGGTACGGCAGGAAGAACAGGCCTTCCGATCCAGGGGGAGCTTCGGCCGCTTCTGCGGTGAGAATCTCGTACACGTCGATCTTCTGTTTGTTGGCTTCCTGCATTTCGAGTTGCGCGAGCATGTTCCGGAACCACTGCAGGCTGCCTCCGGCGGAAAGAACGACCCCCATCACGTGCCACTTACCGCGCACGGCATGGCAGAAGGTATGGATACGGCCATGGGGGTCGACATGGGGGTGATCGGCGAACGCGAACACGACACCGCTGGTCCCCATTGTGGCCGATATGATGCCTCGCCGCACGATCCCCACACCGACGGCCCCTGCCGCCTGGTCACCTCCCCCGCCCACCACGGGGATGCCGCTGGGAAGCCGCAGCTCCTCCGCCGCCGCCTTCGTCAACGTGCCGGTCACGTCTTCGGACTCGTAACACCGGGGCAGCAGGCCAGGGTCGATTTGTAACCTTTCCAGCAGTTCCGTGCACCAGCGGCGACGAGCGACGTCGAGGAGGAGCGTGCCAGAAGCATCGCTGACCTCCGTTGCGTATTCGCCCGTCATGCGGTACCGGATGTAGTCCTTGGGCAGTAAGACCTTGTGGGTTCGCTCGTACAGCTTCGGCTGATGCTTGCGGAACCAGAGGATCTTTGGGGCGGTGAAGCCGGTGTGCGCCGGATTTGCCACCAGGTCGATCAAGCGACCTCGGCCCCCGGCCGCCTCCTCGATCTCCTTGCACTCCTCAGCAGTTCGCTGGTCGTTCCAGAGAATGGCGCGACGAAGCACACGGCCCGTCTTACTGAGGAACACCGACCCGTGCATCTGGCCGCTCAGGCCAATCCCGGCCACAGGACCGTGTTCCTTCAGGACCTTGTTCCGCCTGGCTTGATTGATCGCCTTGCGGACCGCCTTGACCGTCGCCTGCCACCACTCCTCAGGATCCTGCTCTGACCAGCCGGGCTTCGGGTGGTAACTCGTGTGCGGTGCGTTCGCCGCCGCTACGATCTGGCCGTCACGCGTGCACAGAAGAGCCCTGGTCCCTGAAGTCCCGATGTCGATGCCCAGGTACAGTGCCATGGCCGTTCCTTCGTCTGGGTTGCCGGGAATGATCGAGGGGGGCACTCCGCGCAAGCCGCCACATTGGACGCGAATTCTAAGTAAGAATTGGCCGGTTCGCAAGTTTTGCACCGGTGCCCGGAGCCGGTGAGGCGATCAGGAGAGCTGTTGCAGCGGAGACGCGTTATCAGCGATGAGGAGATGGATGAGGAACGCGCCGGCAGGAGCACGGCGGGGTGGACCTGTAAGCCGGATTCTGTACCCGCATGGGCGGGCGACGGTCATTTCTCTGGGACGCCGGTTGCCCGACGTCTCGAGCGGCCTACCCGGGAGTCGAACGGGCCGGGCCAGCCCATCCTCCCTGTTTGGCCTTGCTCCTGGTGGGGTTTACCAGGCCAGACAGGTCACCCTGCCTGCCGGTGAGCTCTTACCTCACCCTTTCACCCTTGCCAGAGGGGCATGGAGAACCTACCAGGCTCCACGGATCCCTCTTCGGCGGTCTGGTCTCTGTGGCACTTTCCCTATGCTCGGCCCGACGACGGCCGGCACGTACGCCGGACCTCGCACGGTGGGCGTTACCCACCACCATGCCCTGTGGAGTCCGGACTTTCCTCCCACGGGATGACCCCGTGAGCGACCGTCCGGTCCACCCCAGGCCGCGCTCCTTTACTCTCGACCATGTTCCCTCTCGGAAAGTTCCCATGCCAAGGTCGCTCCGCCCCCTGCATGAGGCGCACGGCTCCCGCCACCGTGGCACCACCCAATCCCCGAGGGGTGCCCGTGTTCCCCGTCACTCAGCCGGTTCTATCACGCAGGTCATCGAACCGGCGCACCGCGGAATCCGCGGATCTGGACCATACGCGTGGATCTGCTCCTGCTTCAACTCGGCGTGCTCTTTGGTTGTGGTGAGCAGGATTGCTCGCCCGGTGAGGTCCACCTCCAGCGCGAGCAGGAACGCCTTCTCACGCGGGTACCCAAACAAGCGTCCCAACATCTCAATCACGTACTCATACGTATGGTCATTGTCGTCAAGCAAAACCACGTGGTAGAGAGGTATGTGCTTCGTCTCTTCGTCGCGCTTTGTCTCCTTACGTGGTTTTGCAGGCTTGCGCGTAATGACAATGACTTCATCCGCCGAACTCATCACCTCTCCCCACACATCGAGTTGCGCGGAGCGAACCGACTTCCCGGTCGAGAACGACACGCTAATCCATTGTACTGTACGGTGCGAACCGAAAAACCTGACCTTGCTCTGCCCCCCTGTGGTACGCGTTTGGGACCGCGTGAGCGTCGGTTGGCTCACCCCGGCCAGCCGCTGGAAATGGGGGCACTCCAGGGCTCCTGCCCCGAGGGATGTGTGGGGCGCCGGGGAACAGGGCGTCCGGGTACGGGCGGAGAGGCGCCGAGCAGGCAGGGCGTCAGCGGGGTTACACTGGTTGATGCAACCACCGGGCGTGAGCCGTGAGCTGGCGGCGCTGGTGCCGTGCGCGGTAGCCTTCCGCCGACGAGCGAGCCGATCTGCGCCCGTTTCTACGTCCTACGAACGGGACCGTCCGGACGCCACTGGTGGAGTTGAGGTAGCTCGATGCGATTTGCTGAACTGACCCGCCGGGATATCGCTGCCCTTGACCGGGACCGGATGCTGGTCGTAGCGCCGTTGGGATCCTGTGAGCAACACGGCAGGCATCTGCCGGTCTTCACCGATTCGATCCTCGTGACTGCCGTAGCCGAGCGCCTGGAAGCGGCGCGTGAGGGCGACGTGCTGTTGCTGCCCACCCTGTGGGTCGGCGCCAGCGAGCATCACCTGCCCTTCGGCGCCACCATTACACCCGATCCGCTCACCTATGTGCAGTTTCTCGTGTCCACCTATGAGTCCGTGTTGGGCTTGGGCTTCAAGCGGTTCTTCTTCCTGAACGGGCACGGTGGCAACATCGTGCCCCTACGCCTGGCGTTGCGTGAGCTGAAACGCCGCTTTCCCGACCGGTTGTTGGCCGGAGCAGCCTACTGGGAGCTAGCGATGGACGAGATCGCGGCGCTCTGCCGGGGCCCACGCAAGCTCGTCGGCCACGGCGGCGAGATCGAAACCTCCCTCTTGCTGGCGTTGCATCCGGAGCTCGTCCGGACGGATGCTTTCGTGGACGAACCTTCCCATCCGTCCTGCGATTACTTTGTGGCCGAGACGCTGGCCGAGCAGAGCAGCAGCGGCGCGGTGGGGTACCCGACCTATGCGACGGAGGAGACAGGCAAGAAGTTGTTGGAAGTCATCGTCCGCAAGGTGACGGCTCGGGTCGACGAACTGCTCAGCGCTCCCTTGCCGGCGGAAACGTGGTCAACGGAAGCGATCTGGTCGCCCAGGGGAGAGCGGGCGAGTGGGTGAACGCCGCGTTCGGGCGGTGGGCCGGGACGGACACGGGGAAGCGAGCAGACGATCCTGCTGATTTGCGTGGGGTGGAAGTCGTGTCGGGTTCCCATTGTGCAGCGCTGTAGAATTGGCTAGGAAAACAGGCACAAATCCACCATCCACGCGAAGTCGTTGAGAATGCAAGGCGAACGGAACCGCTCGTCAAATCAACCGTCCGACAAGCCACAGGGCAAGGAACGGCGCCGGCCACCGTTGCCGCAATGGGGTGCTGTCGTCCTGTGGGTGCTCCTGGTCTGTACGGCCGTCTTCTTTGCGATTCACCTCGGCAACTGGATGAATGCCATCGAGATCCCCTATTCGGATTTCCTGGCGTACGTCGATCAGGGCCGGGTTGCGACGGTGCGTATCGAGGGACAGATGGTGCGTGGCGAGTTCCGGCAGCCCACAAACGTGACGGATGTGGACGGCCGGGTCCGTACCAAGGTCCGTGCGTTCCGCACCTACCTGTTGCCTTTTACTGAAGACAACCAACTGCGCGAGAAACTCCTGACCGCGGGTGTGCGGGTGATCACGGTACCGGAACGTCCGTCGTTCTGGAACATGCTCAGTTTCTGGTTACCTGCGATCCTGCTCATCGCGTTCTTTTTCTGGATGATGCGGCGTGCTCGGGACGTCGATGCGCCGTTCATCAACTCGTTCACGAAGAGCCCGGCCAAGCGGTATCAACCGTCGAACGTGCGGGTGACGTTCAACGACGTGGCGGACCTGGAGCATGCCAAGCAGGATCTGCAGGAGATTGTGGAGTTCTTGCGGAATCCGGAGCGTTTCCAGCGTCTGGGGGGTCAGATTCCGAAGGGTGTGTTGCTGATGGGGCCGCCCGGGACGGGCAAGACGCTGTTGGCTCGTGCGGTGGCTGGCGAAGCTGGGGTTCCGTTCTTTTCGATATCGGGTTCCGAGTTCATCCAGATGTTCGTTGGCGTTGGCGCCAGCCGGGTGCGCGATCTGTTCAACACGGCGAAGGAAAATGCCCCGTGCATCATTTTCATTGATGAGATCGATGCGGTGGGGCGGGCGCGCGGGACCGGCTTGGGGGGCGGACACGACGAACGGGAGCAGACCTTGAATCAGATCCTGAGCGAGATGGATGGGTTTGCTCCCAACGAGTCGGTAATCGTGATTGCTGCGACGAACCGGCCGGATGTGCTCGATCCTGCTCTGTTACGACCGGGCCGGTTTGACCGCCACATTACGGTGGATCGACCCACGGCGCGGGGTCGGCTGGAGATTCTGAAGGTACACACGCGGAATGTGCCGCTGGCGGAGGACGTCGACCTGGAAGCTCTTGCGCGTGCCACGGCCGGGCTCACCGGAGCCGATCTGCGCAACCTGGTGAACGAAGCTGCCCTTTTGGCGACGCGCGAGGGCAAGGATCGGGTGGACTGGGACGCGTTTGAGAAGGCGCGGGACAAGATCCTGATGGGGCCAAAGCGCGAGGAGGTGTTGACCGAGCAGGAGAAGCGGATCACGGCGTACCATGAGGCCGGCCACGCGTTGACCGCCTGGTTGCAGAAGGAGCTCGATCCACTCCACAAGGTGACGATCATCCCCCGTGGCCGGGCCTTGGGGGTCACGCAACTGCTGCCCACCGAAGACCGGCACAACCTGACGGAGTCCCAGGTCCGTGCTCGTCTGGTTTTTGCTCTGGGGGGGCGAGCTGCGGAGCGGTTGGTCTTCAAGGAGCTGAGTGCCGGTGCTGAGGACGATCTGCGGCGGGCAACCCAGCTTGCCCGGTATATGGTGACCCACTGGGGGATGAGTGAGCGGCTTGGGCCGGTTTCCTATCGGGTGGGTGAAGAGCACGTCTTCCTTGGTCGCGAAATCGTCGAGCCGCGGGACTTCAGCGAACACACCGCTCGGTTGATCGACGAGGAGGTCCAGCGCATCCTCCGCGATGCCGACCAGCGTGCCCTCCACATGCTTAGCGAGCACCGCTATCTGCTCGACCGTTTGGCCCAGGCACTTCTTGAACACGAGGAGTTGACCCGCGAGCAGATCGAGCGGCTGCTGAGCTCTTCGGATGGTGACCTGACCGGTTCGGTCGCTGAGCAACTCGAGCAGCCTGTTGCGGCCGATCCCTCCCGGCAGCCCGAGAAGAGCGAAGAAGCGGCTGCGCGAAGTCCCGCCCAGGGGGGCGATCCGCAAGCCTAGACGTCCCCTGTTGAGCCCAAGGCCCATGTGGTATAAAGTTGTCGAGATGTAGTTCCATCCGTTATCCCCGTTTTGCCAGTGCGGTGGACTCTCTCCGAAGGCCCGTTGGGGAACGACCATGGAACAACCGATGACCCGCAAAGCGTATGAGAAGCTGCAGGAGGAACTGCGACGATTGCAGGAGGTAGAGCTTCCGGCGGCTCAGGAACGTATGGCCCGCGCGCGTGAGCTGGGCGATCTGCGGGAGAACGCGGAGTATCACGCGTCCAAGGAGGAATTGCAGCGTTTGCATGAGCGGATTGCCACGCTCGTGGAACGGCTGCGGAATTGCCGGATCGTGGCCGATGACGAGATCCCCCGTGATAAGGTCGCGCTCGGCGCACGGGTCCGGATCTACGACATCACGTATGAGGAAGAGCGGGTCATTGAGTTTGTGAGTCCCGGCGAGGAAAACGTGCTCGAGAGCAAGCTATTGATCACCAGCCCCATCGGCCAGGCGCTGCTCGGAAAGGGGGTGGGGGAAGAGGTCGAGATGCAGACGCCGCGGGGGCCACGGCGGGTGCGAATCCTGGAGATCTCGTATCCGACGCTTGAGGACTAGAATACGCCTCACCAGGAAACGGCTGTCATAGCTGCTAGAGGACACCGTCGGGTTGCACGGATACGGGGGCCATGGACAAGTGGTGGGATCGCGTCTATGTGGGCGACTGCATCGAGTTGCTCCAACAATGGCCGGACGATCGCAAGGTCGACCTGGTCTTCGCCGATCCCCCGTACAACATCGGCTACGAGTACGATCTCTACGACGACCGCCGGCCGGACGAGGAGTATCTCGACTGGCTACGGCAATGGATCGAAGCGTGTGCCCGCGTTCTGGCATCCCATGGGAGCATCTGGATCGCGATCGGGGACGAGTATGCCGGCGAGGTGAAGTGGATCGCTCAGCGTGAAGTGGGACTCCACCTGCGAAGCTGGGTGGTCTGGTACTACACGTTCGGGGTGCACTGTACCCGTAAGTTTGCCCGTTCCCATACCCACCTGCTCTATTTCGTGCGGGACCCGAAGAACTTCGTCTTCAACAGCGACGCCATACGTGTCCCCTCGGCCCGCCGGACGGTGTACCGTGATCGGCGAGCAGACCCTCGTGGTCGGGTGCCGGACAACACCTGGATCTTGCGCCCTCAGGATGTGCCCTGGGCGTTCGATCCCATCGAGGATACCTGGTATGTTTCCCGCGTAGCCGGCACGTTTCGTGAGCGGGCGGGGTTCCACGGTTGCCAGCTACCGGAGCGGCTCGTGGCTCGCGCCCTCCTGGCTTGCTCAAACCGGGGCGACATCGTACTCGATCCGTTCCTCGGTTCCGGGACCACGGCCGTCGTCGCGAAAAAGCTCGGGCGGCGTTGGGTCGGTATCGAGCTGTCCGAGGAGTACGCCCGTTTGGCCGAAGCCAGGATCGGTAAAGTCCGCCCCGGCGATCCCCTGGATGGGCCAGAGGAGCCGCTTCTGCCGGTACGCCGCCGATCTGGCCAACTTTGGCAAACTCACCTGGAATTCGACCGCAACGGCGCCGCTTCGGTTGCACGCGACCTCGTCGCAGAGAACGAGGCGGCGGAACTCGACGAAATCCTGGTCGATCCCGTGCGGAATCTGCAGTTCATCGACCGCTGCGCGGTTGAAGGGCTACCGGGGCGGCCCGTTGATTGGTGTCGCGCTGTGCTGGAGCAGGTTCTTGACCACGCTCCGGAAGGTGACCTGAGACTCTGGAACCTCCTGCCCGACCACCCGATGGCCCACGCGTGCGACATGGCGGCGGCGTGGATTCTACACCAGGGTTACCCTGACCTGGCCACGATCCTCTGCGACCCCCGGCTGTTCCTGCTGTTCCACCAATGTGCTCGTGATCTCTGTCCGGGCAGGCCGCTCGTGGAGTACCGAAGGCAGCTCTTCGGCCTTGTCCGGCTTGCCGCTTTTCTACACGAACGCCTCGTTCCAATGGACGGTAAGCTCCGCGTCCCCTGGTCGGACGGGATCGGCCTGGAAGTCGGGAAAGCGCAGGACGCCCCGAATTCCCCCGGCATCTTCCGTCTCGTGCTTCGGAGTGGGCGGAGGCGAGAGCTGGTAATGTACAGCGGATGGGTATCGGACCTGCGGAAAAGCTATGCATACTGGGCGGAGCGGAGCAGCGCGCTGGTGCCGTTTTTTCCCTGGCCAGGATCGTTGGAGTGGGAATTCCATGCGGGCGGAAATCGGTCGATCGAGCAGCGTCGATGCGCAGCCCAAGTGCTTGTCCAGGAACGGCCCTTCCTGAGCGGGCTTGCTCAGGAGTTGTTTAGGCTGCGTCAGAGCTCAACAGCCTTCCCCGTAGAGTATGGTGGGGGATGCCGGACGCGAAAGCGGGCCACCCCGCGCCGCTGACGAAAGGCCCACCGACCCAGCCTGCCAGCCACAACTCATGTGTCGCTCCGTGTTTTTCCGTGCCCAAAGGGCGTTCCCCCGCAGCTGGGCGAGCCAGCTCACAGGACTGGCACGGGGCTGGGCGGTTCGTAGAGGTGACACGGTATGCAATATAAGCTGCTGGAGAAGCGAGCGGACGTCGACCGGTTGTGTCGCCTGCTTCGCCAATGCACACGATTCGCGTTCGACACGGAATTCGTCGCCGAACGCCAGTTTCGTCCCACCCTTTGCCTCATCCAGATCGCAACCGATGACCAGATTTTCCTGTTGGATCCGCTGCTTGCGGGCAATCCCAGCGAGCTTTGGGAGGTGATCACCGAGGGGGACGCGGAAGTCGTCGTCCACGGGGGGCGCGCTGACGTGCGCATCTGCTATTTCTGGTCTGGGGGTAGATTGCCTCGACGACTCTTCGACGTCCAGGTGGCAGCCGGGCTCGTCGGACTGGAGTTTCCCATGAGCTACGCCAACCTTGTGCGCGAGGTCCTCGGTGTCGAGATCCTAGAACACGCCACGCTTTCCGACTGGAAGCGTCGGCCGTTGCGGCCCGAACAGCTCCGCTACGCGGCCGAAGATGTCCGCTATCTTCTAGAGATCCGCGACCGGCTCGCCGCTCAGCTCGACTCCCTCGGCCGCTTGCAATGGGCTCTGGAAGAATTCGCCCGTCGAGCTCAACGTGCCGTAGCGGATGAGGAGGGGAAAACAGAACCCTGGCGCAAGATGAAAGGGGTCAAGAACCTGAACGCGCGCCAGCTTGGTGTGCTGCGCGAACTCTATCTCTGGCGGCAGGACCGGGCCGCTCGCGAGAACGTGCCCCCTCGGCAGATTTGCCCCGACCACGTTCTTGTCGAGGCAGCGCGCAAAATGCCCCGAAAAGTGGCCGCCCTCGACATAAGGGGGATCAGAGGGGAATACCGACAACCTATGGTCGATGTGATCAAGCGCGCGATCGAGTTGCCGGAGGAGGAACTACCGGAGGTAGAGGAGAAGGATCCACCGCAGCTCCAGTTGCTCACGCAATTGCTCTCGGCAGTCCTGCAGTCAATCTGTGTGGACTACCGGATCGCACCTGGACTGGCCGCCACGCAAGGGGACATCCGAAACTGGTTGCGTGCCCAGCTCGGTGATGGCCCTGCACCCGAAAGCCCCTTCGATTCCGGCTGGCGACAAGCCTACATCACCCCACGGTTACGTGCCTGCCTGGAGGGGAAACTGACCGTGCGGGTGCAAGACCCACACAAGGAAAACCCCCTTAGCCTTATGGACATACCGACCTGGGAATAGTGCACCGCCACCAGTCCGTGCCCTCTATCCGCCTCTTCGGCATCCTTGGTCTGTCCCATGCTCCCGGTGCAGCGCCTTCGACGTGCCACCTGGGCGGACAACCAGCAGGACGGTTAGCAGGGCAAATCCGTATCGACAGGCTTCACCGAGCTCTGACAAGTAACGCGATCATGGCGATGCGTGCCTCTGGACAGACCAAACTTATGTCCATGACCCATAAGCGGGGGCAAGGCGGGGCCCCCTTGCCGCCAACACAGAGTCCACGCGCGAACGAACGGATCTTTGCGACGACAGCAATGACCTCACCGCGCCGGAGGGCAAATCCTGGCAGTATGGGGGTACTTCGCCATGAGCCGCAGCGTGTCGTCGATCTGATCGGGGCTCATGAAGCCGATCGTCATGGCGTCCAGGACGCCGCAGTTCTGAGCGAACCGCATGCACTCGTCGCGGCGGTCCACCAACGCGCCCTCGCCGAAGATCTTCATACCCACCACCGCCTTGCCGTTCCCTCGGGCCTTCTTGAGCACGGCAAGCACGTCCTGAGGAGTACCATCCATCTTCACCTGGTGCGGATTGATCCGGGCCAGAATCACGTCCACCCACGGATTGCTGGCCGCCGTTTCCATCGCGCCAAAGTCGTGGCACGATACTCCAACTGCCCGGATCTTGCCTTTTTCCTTCAGTTCAGCCAACGCGTCCATGTACGGCCGAAGTTCCCGGTCCCACGTCGCAGTGGTCACACAATGGAGCAGGCAAATGTCGATGTAGTCCGTGTTCAGCTCGTGTAGGAACCGCTGCACTGTGGCCTTCGCCACCCGAGCGCGATACGGCTCCGCTACGCCGTTCACCGGGCCATCGTACCGCCACCAGAGCTTGGTGAGGATCGTTACCCGGTCGCGAGGTATGGATCGCAGCGCCTCCCGGCAGTAGACATGAGACCCGTACAGGTCAGCCAGATCAAAGAACGTCACACCGCGCTCATAAGCGTGATGAAACAGGCGGACGAGCTTCTCGAACCCCATCCGCGTCTGATCGGACTGGCGGCGACCACCGTGGGTGCCCGTCCCGTTGGCCAGTCGCGAGCACCGGATGCCGGTCTTCCCGAGCTCGACCTGAGGCGGCGGCGAGGGCTCGGCTGCTCGAGTCAGCCTCATGGTTGCTCCAGCAGCCACGAGAGCACCCGCCCCGCGGGACAGAAAACAGCGGCGACTTATCGAACTCACGAGCTTGGCCTCCGGATGGTACCACTCTCTTCACACTCTGTTCTACCAACCTACCGTGGTACGAGTCGAGATGCAAGAGACCGTACCGGCCTTCGGTCGAACGAGATGATCCAACGGCAACGCAAGTGCTGCGAGAGCCGGAAGCGACCGGTAGCTTGTGCATCCCGTCACCCTTTGGAGGAGGCTGGCGGGGCAGGTCCGCGAACCGCCGAAGTCGCTGAGAGGCCGAACAAAGCGGTGATGGTAAAGCTGATCGGCTAAGCGATGGAAAGTCGGGATGCGCCGTGCGTCGCAGCCGCCCCTGGTCCGAAAAGGGGCAGGCCACGCTCTCATCGCCGGTGCTCGTACTTCCAGCCCAGATAGCCTCCCACGATCGCACCGATGCAAGGTGCCATTCCAAGCGTTAAGATATCGATCAAAGGGATGCGGGCAACCATCGAACCGACGAGAAACCCGAGCATGGCCCCCACGGCCGTGAGCGGATGCCGCGCAACAAGGTCGCGGAGAAGGAACACCCCTTTCAAAAGCCACGATGTTACCACCGGCAGCAGGCGTGCTGCGCCGGCCCATGCGTTGCGTAGCCACTCCGGCAATGCAGAACGGGGCTCGTGCGAGCTCATTGTGCCGTTTCCGTATTGCTTGAACATCGCCTCCGCCTCCCTAACACCACTCTACAGGACACGAAGCCGCCGCGCCAGTCTTGCACAAGTTAGTCGTTCCCCGCCGTTGGCTATTTCCGCCGTTTCGAGCAGCAACTCTCGGAACTTGCTTAGCGTTGCTACCAGAGCGGGATCGTGCCGGAAGGTATCCCCATTCCCCGCCAGATATGCGACCCCTTTCGCGACCGCCACTGCCGGCAGGAAAAGCTCGATGCGATCGCTGAAGATCCGCCGGGCGGCGCGGAGCTTTCGTCGGAACTCACCGAAGCCGGGTTCCTCCTGCAACGCCCAACCCACCAGCTCGAGTTCGTCAAGTTGACCCAGCAACCATTCCGCTACGCGGTAATTCTCGTAAGCCCTATGGGTGAGCCGACTCAGTTGATCGATCCAGACTCGGCCGTCGAGCTCCTTCGCCGCCTCCCGGGCAAGGGAAAGGCCGCGACGCTCCCATGCCCTGGTCAGCTCGGCCATCACTTCTCGGTAAAGCGGAGTGTTTGTCAGCCGTCGGCGGCCAATTCGGAGCAGACGGCCATAGGAAACGACCAGACCCCGTGCTGCAGCGGCTTCATCCGAGTCCAATCGCTCCAGCGACAGAATGGCCTCGCCGAGAGCGTTCGCAAAGAACTCCTTGGCCAGCCAACGCGCATAGCTTTGGTCATTGCCGCCGAACGTCCGGAAATACCAGTAGCGCCCTTCCGGGTCATAGCGTTCCGATCGATCGTCTGAGAAGCGATCATTGCGGCGCATGATATCCACACCCCTCCTGTTCGCCCGTACCTTAAAAGCTACGTGGCCCGGGCAAGAAATCTGACAGACCCGCCACGATGACCCGCCGGTGGAACGGGGGCTGTACACTGGGCGTTGCGGCGAGCGGTCCCTGGGTTCCCTGTCGACTGTACTCCTGTGACGCCGGTTGCTGAGGGGGGTTACATGGTAGGGTACTGTGTGTGGGCCGGGGCGGGAGCCACAGCATCCGGCTGCCGAACGCTGGTCAGCCTGCGCCGGGTCGGCCTTGGGCGCCGTTGCTGCTCCCTGTTGCAGGGGCTGCACAGCAGAGCCCGGCGAAATGGCGTGCGGCGGAGGCACGGTGTGGGCAGGCTGCGCCCCCGTGTACGGCGCCAATAGAACGGCTCGGATCGGCCTTACTTGGATTCCTTCCCCATATATTCCCGTGTGGCCACCTCGACCTTGATCTTGTCCCCCACTTTAATGTGCTGGGGCACCATCACGACCGCGCCGGAACTCAGTTTGGCCTCCTTCCACACGTTCGTAGGCCCCCCGGCTGCCGGCTCGGCCGTCTCCACCACCTCGTCCACGATGTGGTGCGGAAACACTACCTGCACCGGTTCACCTGCGACGAAGCGGATCGGGAATTCGGCTCCATCCTTCAGCAGCCACTCGTAGCCCTCGACCAGCACCTGGTCCACCTCGAACTGGTCGTAGTTCTCGGTGTCCATGAAAACATGCTTCTGTCCGTCGAAGTAGAGGTACTGCGCCTGTCTGGTTTCTGTGTCCGGAGCTTCGATGGACATATGTTCGTCCAGGCTTCGCTCGACCACCCGGCCGGTGCGGATGTTGCGCAGTCGGCAGGCGACCATCGGCTTCCGCTGGGCCGTTCCCTGGATGTGATAGTCCTCCACCGACCAGAGAGCGCCTTCGAGCTCGATAATCATGCCTTTCTTGAACTCGCGAGGCGTCACAATCATACCCGTCCTCCTCCGCCGAGGGGATAAGCCGCTATCTCAGCGAGAGTTGCATGCTTCATTCCATGGTAATCGAACGGGCGGATTGTGTGTACTGCCCGCGCCCGACGGGATTCGCGTTCGGGCGCCTTCGGTCACCTGCCCGAGAATAGCTCCGCCCGGTGTCGCCGCGGGCGAGGGGCGACCCCGGCGTGTGCCGTCCGCGTCAATCGCCGAACCAGATCGAGCGAACCCGCCAAACGGTAAGTTCTTCAAGCGTACCGTTGCCTCCGACGGCGAACGCTTCCAGACGTGGGGGACGATCGGCCATGAGCACGCCGATCGGTATGTATACGGCACCGCGCTGAGCGAAGATCTCGATCGAGCCCCGGTCAACCAGGATTTCCAGCTCGATGCCGTTCATCTCACCTAGTAGCGGCGCCCGCTGTCCCGCGCAACGCAGCTCTCGCCGTTCAACATCGACCGTCACCTCAACGCCACGAACCGACAGACCGACCCGTTTTGCCATGCCCGGGCTGAACCGGGCCAGGATATGCCACAGCCTTCCGGGGGCGTCCAACGGGAGGCGCTGGCCTTGTTTCAGAGGGAGCTTTCCGTACGTACAGCGATCGGAGTGCAGAAGCGCAAGCTCGCGCACCGGACGTGCGCATAGCCGAAGCCTACCCCCCACGCGGCGAAGCGTCAGCTCCACCGGAAAGGTCATCATCTGATTGAACGGCATCCCTGGGAAGTTCACCCGGCCCCACGCAATCTGAATCCGCCTTCCGTCCGGGACATTGTTGAACGTCTGCGAGGCGTAGAAGCAGTTTCCAAAGTTGTACCGGTGCTTACCGGACTCCACCGTGAACCGTTGGCCATCAAACTGTCCAACGACGTAGGCTCCGTCCGCGGCGTACGCAATCCACCGACTTTGCCCCTCTTCCCCTTCGATCGGCAGCGCAAATAGCTCCGGGCATTCATAGAACCCCTCGATCCTGCTGCAGAACTCCCAGTTCTTCAGGTCCCTCGACCGATAGAACGCAATCCACCGCTTACCGGCGTGTTCGTCGTAGACCGCCATCACCCAGTGGCGGCCCGGTTCGTACCAGATGATCTTCGGATCGCGGCCACGATGGCGAACCACCGGGTTTCCTTCGTAGTCGATGAACGTCCGCCCTCGATCAAGGCTGTACGCGATGCATTTCCCCCCGACCTGTACCGGTGTATGCGACCACCAGCGGAGGGTTGCCAGGTGAACCCCAACCCGACGTGTTGTGGATGTCCACCGCGGCGCTGCCCGAAAAGCACCAATCACCATACCGGCGAGGGTAGAGCGCGATGCCGATCTCCTTCCAGTGGACCAGGTCGCGGCTGACGGCGTGGCCCCAGTGCATGTTGCCCCATTCGGTACCGTAGGGGTTGTGCTGGTAGAAGAGGTGGTATTCGCCGTCGTGGTAGACAAGTCCATTGGGGTCGTTGTTCCACCCCCGGCGTGAGGTGAAATGGAATTGCGGCCGGTACTTTTCCCGGTAGAGTGTCTCTTCGCCCGGAAACGTGTCTGCCTGGTGGATGAGCTCGAAGCCGCGGATTTCGGCGTCGGCCCGCGGCAGCTCGACAAGGATCGTCTTGCCCCGGAAGGGCCTCAGGTCCAGATACACCCAGTAGTCCGGGGTCGGTTCGGCCAGTCGAATGTCGAATTCGCGGACGATCCGGTCGCCCAGCAACAGACGCATTCTGCGGCGGGGGGCCTTTCGTTGCACGGGCAGGTAGAGGTAGTTCCGTTTGGCGATCAGCTTCCTGCGCAGGTCGCGAACGGCGGGCCGGTCGCTTTGCACGATGTGGTCGACGTTGATGTGCCCCCATCCGCCCGTGGCCCGGTCGACGATCTCCAGTCGAGCTTCCTCTCCCTCGAATTCGCTCACGTCCCACGTATGCCAGTGCAGCCGCTCGGTACCGCCAGGGCGCGTATTGGGACCCGTGGCCGTACGCACGACGGCCCCGCCGATGAGGAGGTTCATGCATGTCTTGCCGGGGTATCCACCGCCACCGACTAAAAAGTTGATAAAGCGGCGGCGAATCGTGAACGGCGGAGAGAGAAGGCGCCCCGTGCTGCCGTCGCCACCGTAGAAGGAGTTAACCAAACGCTTTCCCCGGTACCCGGTGACCTCCATCTGGCGTGGCAAGGTACCTGTTGCCGGACCCGGTCCGAAAGCCGTTCCCTCGACAACCCAATCGCCGTAGGTCTCCGACTCGAAATCCTCGATCAGGATGTCCGGTCGAGACTGCACCGCAGCCCAGAGCTGGACCGGCGACAAAGCGAGGAAGAAAAGCAAGGGCGCTGCTCCTCGGCGTTGCCGCTTTTTGGCCATCATCCGCTTCGCTCCGCTGAACCGAGTCAGTACGCCAGATGGAAGGACTCCGCGATCTTCGCCAGGTCGCGGCCGATCCCGCTCGTGCTGAGATCGCGGAGGTCAACGTTGTTGACGAAGATGGCGAAGGCAACCAGGCGACCGGACCGGGTCTCGACGTAGCCAGCCAGGGCTTTTGCCGTGAGCATGTGGCGGCCGAGCAGGGGATTGAACAGGTAATAGGTTCCCGTCTTTGCGAAGACTTTTCCCACCGCCGGGCTGTCCGGCTCGATCATGTCATGTAGCGTGCCGTCGACGCCCAGAACAGGTAGACAGCTTCGGAAGCGGTCGAAATCTTCACGTCTGTAGAACGCCTTCAGCAACGCAACGGTGGCTTCCGGCGTGACGAGGTCTACCCGGCTGCCCCCTGCGCCGCTGCCCAGACTGATTTGATCCACGGGCACGCCCAGATCGCGGAGGACGTTGCCTTCGATTCGCAGCCCGCTGGCGAGGTCTCTGGCGCCCTCGTGAACGGCCAGCAGGATGGGCAGCGCGCTGGCATGCAGGTTGTGACTGACCTTCAGGACGAGCTTCGCCTCTTCTGCCAAAGGAGGGGAGATCAATTCGGCCAGCACCTGACACCGGTCCCGCTCGGCCACGCTGGGCAGCCGTTGCGGCTTGTTCCGGTCCAGGGGGGAAGCGGGGACGTCGATGCCGGCTGCGCGGAGGCAATCGATGAAAGCTGTTCGCGCGAAGCTGGCCGGGTCCGGCACCTCGTAGACGAGCGTCACAGGCCGGCGTCCCTGAGCGATGCTTCCCCGCACCTGGATCCGCAAGGGCCCCAGCACCCGCAACTCGACTCGCGTCGCCCGGTCGCCCGGCACGGTGCGGACCTGGTTGTCCAGGCAAAATCCGGAGACTTGCGGGCGGTACTTGACCGTCGCCAGGCTTCCCGGCTTGGTCGGTTCGACGGTGATGTCGATCAGGTTATCGTTGAGCATCACGGGCGTCACTTTGCGGGGGCCGCTCCCTGTACTTTGGGCCGGTTCGAAGTACCGGTCATCGACCAGGACGTCGCCGGCGACACGACGTACGCCGGCCGAGACGAGGACCGCGGCCAGGCGGCGTAGCCCCTGGAGCGGGTCGGTGCGCGTCAACTCCGTGCGGCTCGTGCCGCTGGCATACGTGT
>JALSID010000111.1 GCA_026981825.1 Planctomycetota bacterium | reverse complement strand
ACCCGTGGCGGGCAAAGGTGCGGAGCATGTGATCGAAGAAACCGACCCCTGTGAACACCTCAGCGGCACCCGTGCCGTCCAGGTTAAGGCTCAACGCGATCTCCGTTTCCAACGTCTTTCGTTGCACCCGAACTTGACGAGGCGCACTGTCCTGTTCGCTCATGAGGGGGCTCCACCGTTCACTATGGTCCGGACCGCGTGCAGGAACCGATCCATTTGTTCGTCCGTTCCAATGGTAATTCGCACGCCCACGCCGTACGACTTATAGTCCAGCAGTCGAACCAGAATCCCCTGGGCTCGCAAACCCGCGTGAAGCGTCCGGGGATCGACCGGACCGCTTGTGCACCAGAGAAAATTCGCACGCGAGTCGGGAGAGGGAAAGCCCAGCGCCGCCAGTGCATCGCGAACACGCCGGCGCGTGCGCTGGATCCTACGCACGTTCTCTTGCATGTGCTTCGGATCACGGACGGCGGCCTCTGCGACCGCGATCGACAGAGCATCGCAGTTGTACGAATCCTTCACACGAATGAGGCCGTGCACGACGGGGGGCTGCGCGATCAGGTACCCAAACCGGATTCCGGCCAGCGAGTAGCTTTTGCTCAGCGTGCGTACCACGATCAGGTTTTCGTATTCCCGTACAAGGTCGGCGCAGCTTGTTTCGGCGAAATCGGCGTACGCTTCGTCGACGACCAAAGGACACGAAACTTTGGCGGCAAGTTCGGCGATGACTTCTCGCGACACGACTGTTCCAGAGGGGGAATTCGGGTTCGCAAGAAAGAGCAGATCTGCACCGTCATAAAGGGCGGGCTCGGGCGGTATGCCCCATTCTTCTGTGAAGGGGACTGCTCGGAATCGGGCTCCCTGGATGTCCGCCAGCGTTTCGTAGAGCAGGTATCCCGGTTGGAAAGAGATGATCGTGCCTCCCTGATCTACGAACGCTCGGGTAACGATGGTGAGCAGGTCATCGGAGCCATTTCCGCACAGGACCCAGTCGGGCTCGACGCCGAACTGCTCCGCAATCGCCTGGCGGGCCGCCGTTGCGAGCGGGTCCGGATAGAGCCGCAGCGCGTGTACGGGGAACTCGGCGAGCACGCGCGCAACGCGAGGTGAAGGGGGGTAAGGATTCTCGTTCGTGTTCAGTTTCAGGATCTCGGCCGAGTCCGGTTGCTCGCCCGGGACATAGCCGCGCATGCGGCGTACGTTGGCGCGAAAGAACGCGGGAAGCACTCTGAACCTCCAGTCCGATTGGGCAGGTCGCAGCCGATCAGGAGCGCGCCGCTTCGAAGTGTATGCGGGCAGACGGTGGCGGGCGATCACGATTCGGTCGGTTCGGCCGCTTGCTCCGCCTGGATCTGGTCCACGCGGATGCGGACGCTGGCTGCGTGAGCGGTCAGTCCTTCGACGCGGGCCAGTACCTCGATGTCTGGGGCCAGTTCGAGCAGGCCGCGCGGGTGGAGTTCGATCACGCTGCTGCGTTTGAGGAAGTCGACCGATGTCAAGCAGCTACTAAACCGGGCCGTTCCACCGGTGGGGAGGACGTGCGACGGTCCCGCGGCATAGTCACCGCTCGCCACCGGGCTGTATGGCCCGAGGAAGATGGCACCGGCGTTCTTGACGCGATCCAGAATGGCGCGAGGCTCGCGGGTCAGGATGTAGAGGTGTTCGGGGGCGATTTCATTGACCAGCTCTACGGCTTCGTCCGCGTTCCGGGTCACGATGATCGCGCCGAATTCCTGGAGGCTCTGCAGCGCGAGCTCACCGCGCTCCAGCGTGGCGAGCTGCCGTTCCAGCTCTCGGATCACTTTGTCCACCAGTTTGTCGTGCCACGTGATGAGAATGCTGCAACCGGGGGCATGCTCTGCTTGCGAAATCAGTTCGCTGGCCACATAGGCGGGGCGCGCAGTACGATCCGCTAAGACAATCACTTCGGTGGGACCGGCGAGCATATCGATGTCGACCTGGCCGAAAACTTCGCGTTTAGCCAGGGCAACGAACAAGTTTCCCGGGCCAACGATCTTGTCCACCGCAGGGATACCCGTGACACCATAGGCCAGCGCTGCTACCCCTTGCGCCCCCCCGACTCGGTACAGTTCTCGGATACCCAGCTCGTAGCACGTGGCCCGCACGTAGGGGCTATCGGCGCCGTTCTGGGTTGGCGGTGAAACCACTGCGATCTCTTCGACGCCCGCCACCAGCGCCGGCACAGCGGTCATGAGGATCGTCGACGGGTACGAGGCCGCTCCGCCCGGCACGCAGATGCCCACGCGTTTCAGGGGGAGGTAACGGAGCTGTAGCGTGCACCGATCACGGTCATGAAGCGTCGCCGTGGTGGGCAGAACCCCGGCATGGAACCGTTCGATGTTTCGCCTTATCCGACGCACTGCCTTGAGAAACTCCGGCTCGACAGACGAGTGCGCCGCCTTCAATTCCGCCTCGGAGACACGCACGTTCTTCGGTGTCAGTCGGACGCCGTCCAGCTTTTCCGTGTAAGCGGCAACGGCTTTGAACCCCTGTGTTCTCACGTCCCGGCAGATCTTCTGGACCACCTGGATCGGCGTGAGTGGTTCGCCGAAGACGGCGATAGTCCGTTTCCTCCCCTCAGGCGAAACCACCTCGCCCGATGGGCTGAGTGACTCGCGAATCTTCCGGAGGGCTGTGAGAGCGTCCGCGTCGGTGGTTCGAACGACGCGGATTGTCAGCCCGGCAACTGCCCGGTTCACGCCAAGCCTCCATCCACGAAAGCACGGGTTTCACTGCATCGTGACTATAGAGCTCGTTGCATGATCCGGCAACCGAGCCGGTGTGCAAGGGGACGGGCTGGCGTCCGAGGGAGGTTCGGGTGGCAGCCCGCTGGGGGCACAGTGCCGGTGGTTAAGATTAGCACGTACGGCGCGTGCGTGAAGCAGCGGGAGTCACGAGCGACGAGGTGGAGCCAGCGGCGATGCAGAGTCCATTTGCGGATCCGGTTGATCTGCGGAGCGACACGGTTACGAAACCCACCCCGGGGATGCGCGAGGCGATGGCCCGGGCGGAAGTGGGGGACGACGTCTACGACGAGGATCCCACGGTGCATCGGCTCCAGGAGCGGATTGCCGAGATGCTCGGCAAGGAGGCTGCTCTGTTCGTGCCGTCGGGGACGATGTCGAACCAGATCGCCGTACGCGTGCATACGCGTCCGGGGGACGAGGTTTTGCTGGAGGCGAACTGTCACATCTACAACTACGAGGCGGGCGCACCTGCCGTGCTCTCCCACGTGATGTGTCGTCCGATACCGGGCCGCTACGGCGTTTTGGATGTGGACGACCTTGACGGGATGATCCGGCCCCCAGGGGAACACTACGCGCAAACGCGGCTGGTCTGCCTGGAGAACACGCACAATCGCGGTGGTGGTCGGATCTTTCCGCTGGAAAACATCGAGCGGATCTGCAAGTGGGCCAAAGAGCATGGGCTGCGCACGCACCTGGACGGAGCACGGTTGTTCAATGCCTGTGTCGCCACGGGCATACCGCCACAGCGCTATGCGGAGCACTTTGATACGGTGTCGGTCTGTTTCTCGAAGGGGCTTGGCGCGCCGGTCGGATCGGCTCTGTGTGGACCTCGCGAGCTGATCCAGCAGGCTCGGCGGATACGCAAGGTTTTCGGTGGGGGGATGCGTCAGGCGGGCGTGATCGCCGCAGCGGCCCTGTACGCTCTGGAGCACCACATCGATCGACTTGCCGAGGACCACGCCAATGCTCAGTTACTTGCCCAGGCGATCCGAGAGATCGACGGGCTCCAACTTGATCCCCCCGAAGTGCACACGAACATCATCTGGTTCCATGTGCGCCCCACGGTGGCCAGCGCGACTCAGGTGGCTCAGGCAGCAAAAGAGCGCGGCGTTCTTCTCGGGGTGGCCGGGCCGCAAACGCTCCGCGCCTGCACCCATCTGGACGTGGATCGCGCACGAGTCGAGTACGCAGCGCACGTCCTGCGGGCGGTGGTTGCGGAGCTGAGCGGCCGGGGTACGCCGGTTGAACTGCGCCACGACGAGACCTGGTGAGCAACCGGGCCGGCGTGCGAACCTGACCAGCCCCTTTCGTACCAAAGCGGCCGCTCAGGCGCCCCAGTAGCGCTCGACGAAGGTTGTATCGTACCGTCCGTCGCGAAAGTCCGCGTGTTGGAGCACCTCGCGATGGAACGGAATCGTGGTGGGCACGCCGTCCACCACGAACTCCTGGAGCGCCCGCACCAGCGTCCGGATCGCCGAATCCCGATCCGGTCGGTGCACGATGAGCTTGGCGATCAAGCTGTCGTAGTGCGGCGGGACGCGATACCCGGTGCAGACGTGACTGTCCAACCGCACTCCCGGCCCACCAGGGGGTATCCATCGACGGATCAGACCCGGTCCGGGCCGAAAACCATGCATCGGATCTTCTGCGTTTATGCGACACTCAATGCTGGCGCCTTCCTGAGGGATCTCGTGTTGCTGGAACGGTAGTGGTTCGCCTGCTGCAATCCGGATCTGCCACTGCACGATGTCGATGCCCGTGACCATCTCGGTGATTGGATGTTCCACCTGGATGCGGGTGTTGGCTTCGATGAAATAGAAGTTCTGGTCCTCATCCATGAGGAATTCGCACGTCCCCGCGTTCACGTAGCCCGCTTCACGAGCGAGTCGGACGGCGGCTTCGCAGATGGCCAGCCGGGTTTCTGGTTCCAGACCGGGCGCAGGCGTTTCCTCGATCAGTTTCTGGTGCCGCCTTTGCACGGAGCATTCGCGTTCCCAGAGGTGCAGGACGTTGCCATGCTTGTCGGCCAGGACCTGGACTTCGATGTGGCGAGGACGCTCGATGTATTTCTCGATGTAGACCGTTGGGTCTTTGAAAGCAGCCTGCGCCTCGGCGCGGGCCTGCTTGAGGCCATGCTGCAGCGAGATCTCGTTGCGCGCGATGCGCATTCCCCGTCCACCCCCGCCGGCCGCCGCCTTGATCATGACGGGAAAACCGATTTCCCGAGCCAGTTGGATCGCCTCTTTGTCCGTTTCGATTGGCCCTTCGCTGCCCGGAATCACGGGCACTCCCGCTTTCCTGGCCAGTTCTCGGGCCTGCACCTTGTTACCGAGCAGAAGCATCGATTCCTCAGGGGGGCCGATGAACTCGATGTTGCATGACCGACAGACCTCGGCGAACGACGGGTTTTCGGATAGGAAACCGTAGCCGGGATGGATCGCATCCACGTCGGCAACTTCGGCGGCAGAGATGATCCGCGCGATGTCCAGGTAGCTCGATTTGCTCGGTGGTGGGCCGATGCAGATCACGCGATCGGCGAGCCTCAAGTAGGGGGCGTCGCGGTCTGCCTCGCTGCAGACCGCCACCACTTCGATCCCCAGCTCCTTGCACGCTCGGAACACACGGAGAGCAATTTCACCACGGTTGGCTACGAGGATACGCTGGAACATGCTAACCCGTGGGATCCACCAGGAAAAGCGGTTGTCCGTACTCGACCGGCTGGCCGTTTTCCACGAGTACCTTCACGATCTTGCCCGATACCTCGGCCGGTATCTCGTTGAACACCTTCATCGCTTCGATGATGCAGACGATCGTGTCGGGTTCGACGTGGGACCCGACCTCGACGAAGGGGGGCTTGTCGGGCGCCGGTGCCGCGTAGAACGTGCCCACCATCGGGCTCTTAATCGTCAGCAGCTCTTCTTCTTGCTCTGCCTGGGCCGGTCTAGCGGGCTGTTCGGCCTGAGCCGCGGACGGATCACTGGGGGCTATAGGGAGCTGTTGCACGGGAGGGAACGGGCCTCCAGTTGAAGGCAGCATGTACGGCATGCCAGCCGGCAAGAAGGCGACTGACGACGCGGGCGGCTGGGTCTCTTGCCGAGCCGTCTGTTTGGCGAGGCGCAGATGGCGTTCTCCGTCCCGCCACTCGATTTCACTGAGCGAATACTCCTGCATCATCTGCACGAGCTCGCGTATGTCATCTACGGGTACTGCTGGCGGTTCGGATGGTCGTTTCTTTTCGCGGGCGCTCATGAGGGGTGAACTCCGGGGCAGGGCTAGTGCAGACCGCCACGACCCCCGTGAGTGAGTCACGTCAACACAATCACCGGCGGTAGGCTGGTCAGCACCTCCGGCCCCTGTTCCGTTACCAGCACATCCTCTTCGATCCGGACACCGTATCGTCCCGGTAGGTAGACTCCGGGTTCGATCGTGACGACCATGCCGCTGCGCAGCTCGACGTCGGAGTTTGGGCGGAGCAGAGGGGCCTCGTGAACTTCGAGGCCAATCCCGTGCCCCGTGCTGTGCTTAAAAAAACGGCCGAAGCCGGCCTCGTCCAGGACCTTGCGCGCTTCGGCGTCCACGGACCGTGCCGGTACTCCGGGCCTGAGCCTGGCGATCGCTGCGTCACGGGCCGCCAACACGGCGTCCACCAATCGTTGCAACGGTGCCGCGATTTTAGGTCCGGCAATGAGCCTGGTCAAGTCGGACACGTATCCTTCCACCCGCGCGCCCCAATCGCACAAGACACCGTGCTCAAGCCGCAATCGAGCCGTGCGGCTGAGCCGAGCATGGGGTAACGCCGCCCGCGCACCGCAAGCCACGATCGTCTCGAACGCTTCGTCCTCCGCGCCAAGCTCACGCATGCACATGTTCAAAACCCCCGCAAAACGGCACTCGGTGGGCTGCGCACGCAGGTCCACTTGCTCCAAAGCAGCTCCGATCGCACGTTCCGCCACAGCGATGGCCTCACGGATTCGGCCGATCTCCTCCGCGTCCTTCACCGCACGCAACTGTTCCACAACCTGTTCCATCGGTTGCCAGTCGATCCCGGGCAAGGCCATCTGCAATCGCTGAAACCGGTCGCATGTCAAGCCGTGCGGTTCGTAGCCGATTCGACCAGCACCGATTCTTCGAACAGCTCGCCCTACCGCCTCTTCCATCGGCTCGCCCGTCGTCCCGCGAATGACCAGCTCCAGCCCAGGGCACTCCTCCTGGAGCTGCTGCTCGTAGCGACCGTCGCTGATCGCAATGGCCACCCCAGACGCCACCAGGAGATAGGTCGAATCCCCCGTAAACCCGGTCAGATACCGGACGTTTGCAGGAACGACGATCAGAGCGGCCTCGACGGGACGCTCGCCAAGCCATTCCCAGAGCCGTCTGCAACGCCGTTGCCAGAGCCGTTCTTCGTCAGCCATCAGCTCTTCCTTTCACCACATCGGCAAGCTCGCCGGCATCAATGACTGTCGCCAACTCCGCTTCCCGGTGCCCACCGACGAACAGGAGGCCGCACACCACAACCGGCCCAGGAGCGAAGTCGCTACCTGTCGTGGCGAGCACAGGAGGGGGCAGGCGTACCGATCTGCGCCCGCGAATCCTGTACCCGGCTCATCCTAGTCCGGGAAGCGAGCTCCTTCCAGTGCAGCGGGCACTGGGGGGAGGCGAAATCCGGCCGGACGTGGGGGGCCCGACGGCTAGCCGCACCGGGCATCGTCCTGAGCTTCCTCGCAGGGGGGCTGGGGCTGCCCCAAGCAGGACTCGACAAACTCCAGAACCGTCTTCATGGCCTCCTGAAGGGACATGTTCAGCACGGCGCCCGCGGCGTGTTGGTGACCACCGCCACCGAAACGAGCAGCCAGCTCGGTGCAACTAATCGATCCCTTCGACCGAAAGCTCACCTTCGTGCGTCTCTCGTCCAGCTCGATAAAAAGAAGGCCGATTTCGGCTTCGGCTAGGGTCAACGTGTAGTTGACCACGTCTTCCGTGTCCTGCTGCAACGCCCCCGTCTCCTGGAGATCGAGGCGGCTGATATACGTGTAAGATGCGCGTTTGCTCGGACTGAGATTCAGCCTGGTCAATGCCCGGCCCATCAGGTGCAGTCGAGCCAGGCTGTTTTCTTCGAAGATGCGGCGGTACACGTAGTCCGGCCGCGCTCCCTGGTCGACGAGCTCCGCCGCGACACGCAACACCAACGCACTGGTGCTCTCGAACCGAAACCAGCCGGTGTCCGTGGCAATTGCCGCGAAGAGCGATTCAGCGATTTCGGGGGTGATCGTGCAGTTCAGGGCGGTCAGCGCCTCGAGCACAAGCAGGCCGCACGCGGGTAGAGTTGTGTCCTTGAACATCACGGCGCCAAGGTCATCTTCACTGACGTGGTGGTCGATTACGACCCGCTTCGCCTGGGCGGACTCTATCAAGGGACGCACCGGACCGATCTGGTCCCACGAACTGGTATCGACGATGATGATTACCTCTGCGTCGCGCACAACTGCTCGGGCAACCGGATCATTTGCGGCCAGGATCTCCCGGTTGGGATCAAGAAAGGCATACCGAGGGGGAGCTATCGTCGGGTTGACGATGGTCACCTGTTTACCGAGCTGCTGTAGACCCGCGCGGAGAGCGACAGCGGATCCGATCGAGTCCCCGTCGGGGCGCACGTGACTCGTCACGACGAACCGATTATGCTCCCGCACAATTTCAATCCAGCGTCTCCAATCCAGCGCCATCCGGTACTCCGTGGTCGCACCGCATCAGAACCGAGGCATGGGCCACAAGCCCTGCCCCTCGGCACGAAGACAAAGAACTAAGCATTATGCCGCAGTTTCTTCTGTAGGTGAAGCTACCAGATCCGGGCACCGCCAGTCTGCGACAATCCGACTGGCCTCGCGTACGTCCTCCTCAAGCTGTCTGCGAAGGGCATCGGCCGAGTCGAACCGGCGGCTATCCCGCAGCCGCTCGAAGAACTCCACACGCAATCTCTCGCCGGTGAGATCTCCAGAAAAGCCGATCAAATGAACTTCGACCGCCGCTGTTTCTTCTCCAAAGGTTAGCGCCGCGCCAACATGAATCGCCGCAGGGTGTGTTGCTGCCGGGCCGGTGCCGGCCCGACCCGCGTAGACGCCCGAAGCGGGAACCAGCGTTGCGATCTCAGCCAGATTGGCCGTCGGGAAACCGAGTTCCCGTCCTCTGCCAGCCCCCGAGACGACCGCGCCTTCGATTGCGTAGGCCCGGCCAAGCATGGCCGCGGCTTCACGGACATCACCCTTCTGGACCGCCGCCCGAATGCGGGAACTGCTTACCGGTCTTCCCCGGTGCAGAATCGGGACGCAAGTGACGGTAGCGATCCCCCAGAGTTCGCCGAACTGCCGCAGGGTCTCGTCGGTGCCCGCGCGGTCCTTGCCGAATCGGAAGCTGATCCCCTCGACGACCCCGAGCGCTGCGAATGATCGCACGATGACTTGCTCGTAGAACTCCGCCGGGCTGAGGTCGAGCAGGTTGCGGCTGGTCCTGAACACGACGACATGGTCTGCCCCAGCGGCGCGGAGCAAGGCTGCACGCTCAGGGATCGTCGTCAGCGGCGGGAACGGGTGCTGAGGGCGCAAGAGCGCAGCAGGGGCCGGATCGAAGGTGACCGCCACAACTCGGCTGTTCAGTTCGGTGGCAAGACGGCGCGCTGTGGCGAGGATCGCAGCGTGACCGCGATGCACGCCGTCAAAGTTGCCGAACGAAAGGACGCCGCCGCGCCAGTCCGCCGGTACAGGCTCCGACAACGGGTCAATCCGAAAGTAGTTACGCTCGTTCAATGCCACTGCAAACCTCGGTTCCCTTCTATACAGTTCGAGCCAGGCCCTACTGAGCGGCGCTCGAGTGGTACCTTTCAGCGCGACTGGGTCGCGGACGCGTGAGTAGGATCGCTCGATCGTTCACCTGGCGGTTCGCGCACCGTGGCGCGAAACTAGTCCGCCTGCAGCTCGCGGATCGCGTCAGATACGAACGCAAGCAGGTCGCTGGCGATGAGCGATTCCTGAGTCAGCTCCAGGGCGGCGTGGTCGCCAGCCAGACCATGTACATAGACTGCTGCGATCGCCGCATCCAGGGGATCGTTCAACTGAGCCCAGAAGGCGGCAAGAAGCCCGGTCAACACGTCGCCGCACCCCCCGGTTGCCATGCCAGGATTGCCGGTGGAGTTGACGTAGACCCTGGTGCCATCGGTGACCACGGTCCGATAGCCTTTGAGCACGACCACCAGGCCGAAGAGCTCGGCGAATTCGCGCGCTAGCTCTTCCCGCATCGCCTGGATCTCGGCGACTGGTCGGTCAACGATTCGACTGAATTCCCCTGGATGGGGGGTGATGATCGTTGCGGCCTCGCGTTGCCGCAGGAGCTCGAGATGCCCCCCCGCCAGGGCGTTCAGGCCATCTGCGTCCAGCACGAGCGGTTTGCGAATCCGCGGGATCAGTTCTCGTATCGCCGGAAAAGCACCCTGTCCCATGCCCGGTCCGAGAACGACGTAGTCGTTTTCCTCTGCCAATCGGATGACTTCGGGCACCCCATCCGTGGCGAGACAGCCGTCCGGGGTTTCCGGCAGCGGCCAGGTCAGGTAGGACGGCTCGTACCCAGCAACTAACGGCCAGACGGTTCGGGGACACACCACGCGGACTAGACCAGCTCCGCCCCGCAAAGCGGCTGCCCCCGCCAGAGCGGCAGCACCCGACATTCCTTGGCTTCCGGCCACCACCAGTATCCTTCCGTAGTTGCCCTTGTGGCTGTCTGCGCGGCGACCGGGTAACTTCGGAACGTCCCGTACTTCTATCGGCGCCATCTCGCACCCCCACAAATCGTCCACCTGTTGCTGTTCCTTTACCTCCGCCGTCTGCCGCCGTTCTAGCCGGATCGGGCGGGTGGCTACAAATGCTAGGGCGCAGTGTGACGGTCGGAGCTTCCTTCTTCAGAGCCACCAGCACGGTGTTTTCCGCCACCGGTTCTTTCACCTAATCGTCTCCTTCCTGCGCCCGCGTATTCTCCGATGCAGTTCCTTCAGCGGGTTCCAGCCGTTTACGCAGCTCCTCCAGTTGGCGCCGGACCAGTCCGATCCGGCGGGCGATCAAGGCGGCGACGAAGCCGCCGTTGAAGCCGCTGTCCACGTTGACGACTGCTACGTTGGAGGCGCAGCTCGTCAACATCGCGTGCAGAGGGGTCAATCCCGAGAGATGGGCGCCATACCCCACGGAGGTGGGGACTCCGATGACGGGGCAACCTACCAGGCCTCCTACGACGCTTGGCAATGCCCCCTCCATGCCTGCCACCACCACAATCGCGTCTGCGTCGGCCAGGGCTTCTGTGTGGCGAAGGAGCCGATGGATTCCTGCGACCCCCACATCGACCAGCATCCGTACCTCCGTGCCTATTGTTTCCGCAGTCACCCGGGCCTCTTCCGCAACGGGAAGGTCGCTTGTGCCGGCACACACCACGGCCACAACGCCGGCCCGCTCCGGCGGCTGTGGAAGCCACCGAAGCGTGCGCGCCAGAGCGTTGTGCTCCATGTCGGGAAAAGTACCAAGGACGGTCTCCGCGACGTCGTCGGGCACCCGTGTGCACAAACAGGTCTGGCCGGCGTTGCGGAGACTCCGCACGATCTCCACAACCCACTCCGGCCGCTTGCCCTGGCAGAAGACCACCTCGGGGAATCCACAGCGGATCGCGCGGTGGACGTCCACGGTGGCGTTTGTCAGTTCCACAACGGGGGCCGTCCTGAGCACGCGGAGCACGTGGTCCAGGTCGACTTCACCGCGCTGAAATGCTTCGAGCAGGCGACGGAGCTCGTCATCTCTCATGGTTACCTATCCGATACGCTTGGCTCAACCAGCCCTGGCACGTCGGCCGGTGCACCTTGTGCACGCGTACCTTGCGACGTCCCCGGGTACCCCTCAGCACGTTCCCGCATCGCTTCGTCCAGCCCCCGTTTTGTCATCGTCTGCGTTAGGGTGATCAGGATGCGGGCACAGGCCGACGAACCATTCCGCCGTTGCAAATCGGCGCACCAGACTTTCGAACAGCTCGACCGCGGATGCCCGTACCACCGGGTCATCGGGCTCGACAACCTCCGCCCACGTAATCCACGCGCGCCAACCCTTTCGGTTGGCCTCCTGGTTGAACCTCTCCTGAATTCGGAACGCCCAGGCGATTCCCCAGAGGTCACGGAAGAGCCGCCAGCGGCAATCGAGGGGGCCGCCTGCGGCCGAGGCGAGCTGCAGCGAGGAGCAGCTCAGCAGCGAACCCGCGACGACCAGCACCGAGACGGCGAAGAAAGCGTCGCGGCTGGGGATGGGCCACGGAGAGGCGAGCATCGCCTGCACCGCCGCGCCGATCGAGCCCGCCGCAACGGCGTATCGCAGACGGGAGACCGCGTAGTTGGCCATCGTGAGAGCTGCGATCAGCAGCAGCAGAGCAACGCGCAGCCAGTCAAGTGCTGGGCGGCTTCCGGCCTGCCACCTGCTTGTTACCGCTTGCTCGAACACGGGAAAGAATACGACCAGGACATAACTTGCCAGAATGACATGCCAGGCGGCTTCGCGCGGGCCCCGCGCTCCCAAAACAACCACTCCCAGGGCGCCTGTCAGCACCGCTGCCGCAATCCTCGCCGCTTCCACCCACGCGACGCTCATGTCCGCCAGATACACGGCGGCCGCGGCCACGTAACTGACCACGGCGAGAACCAGCCACACAGCGATGATACGCAACGCTGTCGGCCGCAGCAGCCGCCAACAGCGAAACGCAGGAATGAGGGCCAGGAGCCCTGCCATAAGCGCAGCCAGGTTAGCCGCTTTTGCCGGTGTGAGCACGGTCCTCACCAAAGTTGCGACGATCCGAGTCGGTTACTTAGTCTACGCCAGTTCGCGTTCCCAATAGGGCTGCCCAGGACGGTGGACGTGTGTCCTCAGCTACCAACCTTGTTGCCCGCGGTGCGTCCGGCGCTTCCGTCTGTCTACCGTCTGGGGCGACCCCTAGAATTCGAAAGAAATGGCATCGGCCCACCGAACGGCGTTCTCGCTCGTCTTCGCCCGATGCGGCGCCCTTTTCGCGGGGCTGCAGCGGCCATGTCATCGAAACCGGCAGCGGGTCGGGTAATCCGGGTGCATCATGCGGTCGAGTGCACGATGATCTGTTGTGTGAGCCAGTCAACAACGATGGGTGCTACTTTTCTGGAGGACCTGGTCAGCTACAGCCGGGCCGGTTGCCCGGACATCGAACTCTGGCTGCCCAAGCTAGAGGAGCAACTGAAGACGGCTGACCTGGATGCCCTCAAGCAGTCTATTGCCGAGCACCAGGTAGCGTTTCCCGTGGCGGCGTTACAAGGGGGGCTGTTTTCCCCCGTAGAGGCGATGAGACGTGAGGCGTGGGGGCTGTTCGAGCAGCGGCTATCTCTGCTGGCGGCGTTGGGCGTCGAGACGTTCGTCATTTCGCTCGACTTTGCCGGGGAATGGGCAAGCGAACATGTTCGGGACGTCGTGAGCCTGCTCCGCGAAGCGGCCGAGAAAGCGGCGGCGAAACGGATCCGGTTGGCGGTCGAGTTTCAGGGCCGCGCTGCGTTCTGCAACAACGTGGAGAGCACGGTGGCCCTGATCTCGGAGGTGGACCGGCCTAACGTGGGGATCTGCCTGGATATGTTTCACTTCATCTGCGGCCCGAGCAAGCCCCAGGACCTGGCCCTCCTGACCACCGAGAACCTGTTCCACGTTCAACTGAGCGACCTTGCGGGCGTGTTGCGAGAACTGGCGCGGGACACCGATCGGATTCTCCCCGGTGAGGGGGATTACGACCCGATGCCTCTGGTCAATCGGCTCCGCGACATCGGCTACCAGGGCACGGTCTCGGTCGAGTTGTTCAACCCGGTTCTGTGGAACATCGACCCGCTCCAGGTGGTGGACGCCGCGATCACATCGCTCCGTAAGGTGCTCGGGCTTGCTTCGATGTAGGGCGGCCCGAGCCGGATGGCGTGTTCTACTAGGGGCGGGCAAGTCGCCCCCCGTGTGGAACGGGAGGATCAGACCTGTGAGCGCGTGCGCCAGATGGCGCTCATGGATCGCAAGCTGTGCACCGTCGCGACCACCCGGTCGGCGGCGTAGTCGATTTCTTCCTGGGTCGTCCATCGTCCAAGACCGAAGCGAAGGCTTGCCCTCGCCAGGTCCTCGGACCTGCCGATCGCCTCGAGCACATGACTGGGGTGAGGTGTAGCGGAGGTGCACGCCGAGCCTGAGCTAACCGCGATGTCGCCCAGGCTCATCAGCAGGGCCTCGCCGTCCACATAAGCGAAGCTCAAGTTGAGGTTCCCGGGAAGTCTCCGCTCCGGGTGGCCGTTCAGGTAGACCTCATCCAGACGTTCCAGGATTGCCTGTTGCAAGCGGTCCCTGAGGCAGGCCACACGTCTGGCCTCCTCATCCAGATACTGCGCGCAAAGTTCGCAGGCGACCCCGAAGCCAACGACCAATGGGACGGGAAGGGTGCCGGAACGCAGCCCCCTTTCGTGACCACCACCGTCCAGCAAGGGCGCAAGCCGTACCGGGGGGCGTCCTCGGCGCACGTACAGGGCACCAACCCCCTTGGGGCCGTAAATCTTGTGCGCCGAGCAGCTCAGCAGGTCCACGTTCCAGCGCCGTACGTCGACGGGGATCTTGCCCACCGCCTGAGTGGCGTCGGTGTGGAGAAGGACGCCGTGTTCCCGACAGATCCGCCCGATTTCTTCCATGTACTGGATCGTGCCGATCTCGTTGTTGGCCGCGATGATGCTCACCAGAGCCGTGTCCGGCCGTAGGGCGCGCCGAAGATCGTCGGGATCCACCAGCCCATACTGGTCCACGGGCAGGACCGTCAGCTCCCAGCCTTCCCGAGCCAGCCTCTTGCACGGGTCGAGTACGGCGTGGTGCTCCACAGCGGTGGTGACGATGTGGGTGCGTTGGGGACGGAGCATCCAGGCTGCCCCCTTGATTGCCAGGTTGTTCGCCTCCGTTGCCCCAGAGGTGAAGATGATCTCGCGCGGTTCCGCGCCGATAAGAGCGGCAACCTGTTGGCGGGCGCGTTCCACCGCTTCTGCAGCCCGGCGGCCGTACTCGTGGGTAACGCTCGCCGCATTGCCGAACTCCTTGGTGAAGTACGGCAACATCGCGTCAAGCACACGCTCGTCCACAGGCGTGGTGGCGTGGTAGTCCAGGTAAATGACGCGGCCTGCTGGCTTCATGGTCAGTGCCTGTGCGCGGTTCGGACCGTCTCTTCAATCCTACGCGCCCGGGCACGGACCGGGCGGATTCGCCCCATCCGGTTCTTGTAACTCCTTCAACCCAGTTCCCATTTTCACCCAAGCCGCCCGACCGAAACTGCCGATTTTCCCGATGACAACGGATGTTCCGCCACGGCACACGGATTGCTGGCCCAGCCGGGCAACTTGAGGAAAGGAGGATCTATGCCTTACTCCAAGCAGGACGCGTTTCGTCAGTTCGAGAACTGGAGCGCGGGGTACGACAGCAGTGTGCTCCAGAAGCTGCTGTTCGGACCGTCGCACAGTCGTATCGCTGCCGAGCTGCCGGTGGCGGAGCCGGTGCAATTGCTGGACGTCGGTTGCGGCACCGGTCGGTTCATGGAGTTGGTTCTTGTGGAGGGACGAGCGGCAAAAGTGTGGGGCCTAGACATCAGCAAGTCGATGCTTACCCACGGAAAGCAGCGGTTGCGGCGGTACAACGGCTCGGCCCACATCGTTCAGGGGGACGCTGAGCGGTTGCCGTTCCCTTCGGACTACTTCGATGTGGTCACCTGCTCGAACTGCTTCCATCACTTTCCGGATCAGCAACAGGCCGTTTGCGAGATGTTTCGAGTCCTGCGCGACGGTGGTCGCGTGATGCTCATCGATGGCTACCGCGACAACCTGTGGGGGCGGTTCATCTACGACTTTTGTGTCGTACGGGTGGAGGGACCGGTGCATCACGCTTCGGCTCGGCGGTTCCAAGAGCTCATGACAACGGCGGGATTCACAGACGTGTGGCAAGAGGTAACCCTCGGCCTTGCCCCCTTCATCCTCACGGTGGGGACTGCTCGGAAACGGTGTGCCGACGATCTTGACCGGCAACGCGTGCTGAGCACCCAGCCGCTCTCCACGCCCGAAGCTGTACGTCGCGCAGCTTAAAGCAAGTCGCTCCAAAGTGGCGTGCCGTCTCGCGGGAGCACTGCCGACGGGACATAGGTGGGGGATGAGGGGGCCAATGCGCTCCAGAATTGTGCATGTGCCACTCCGTTTCAGCCGCATCGACAGTCTGTTTCCGTCACGGGGCGTATGCCTCAACCGTTCAGACGCCCCGCACTGTCAGTTCCACGAACACGGATTCGGAGAAGCCGGTGCACGGTGGTCGGGCTGGCTTCGGTTGCCGCCTCCCGGCCGTGGAGAAGGTGGACCGCCCTGAGCAGGAAGACGCGCGGTAGTGAGACAGCGATGGCCGTGGCCGGCGCCGATGGAGGTGCAAGCGGCCCGGCTAGGGTTGCGTGGCCGAAACGGGCAAGAATCCGTATACTAGAGATGAAAATGCGTTGATGGGTGTTGTCCGGGCGAGCACTCAACGCACCTGGAGGAGAGCCGATGGCGACGGTTCAGCAAGCGATCACGATTACAGAGAAGGCAGCGAAGGAAATCAAGCGGATTATGGAAGACCAGAAGGACAGCCTCCCGGAGACGGTCTATCTCCGCATGGGGATTCAGGGGGGCGGATGCAGCGGTTTCCAGTATGATTTCCGATTCGACGATCGGTATGATCCGGCCACCGATGAGCTGTTTGAGCAGCACGACATCAAGGTGGTGGTCGATCGTCGCAGCCTGATGTACCTCAAGGGCACCGAAGTCGACTTTTACGAAGGACTCGATCGGCGCGGCTTTGTGTTCAACAATCCGAACGCCCGTCGCACCTGCGGTTGCGGCAGTTCGTTTGGCGTGTAACGGTGGCAGCGGTCCAAGGGTAGGTTGGTGCCAGGAGGTCGGAACATGCGGTTGGCATCGGTTGTGTCGGCGGTAGTTCTGGTTTGCTTTGCCGGGGTGGCTCGTGCCGATGTGGCCGGGCAGTACGTCGAAGCACGCACGTGTGAAGTGTACGTGGGACCGTGTTTCGCGGAATCCGAGGTGAACCTGGCCGGAAGCCAGGCCGTGCTGGCATGGCACGTCACCAGGGGGAGTCTCGATGGTGTCGAGCTGAGTGGGTTGAGCGTTGTGGCTGCTGTTGAGGCACGTGCGACCCTTGGCACACCGTTCCGGAACCCCTATCCGGCCAGGGCGATTGTGTACGTCGATCGTCGTGCGAACGAGGCCCAGCGGGCCGCGCTGGTCCGCCTCGCGAAGAGGATGACCGGAAGGCTGCTCGAGAACGTCGTTCGGGTTGTACCTGCAAGGATCGAGTTCGAGAACAACGGCTCTGGGGTGGTTCACGTGACCGCCGGAAAGGACGTCAAGCTCACGACCCGGCAAGCGACGCCCGAAGACGTCAAGTGCGTGAGCGAGTTCATTTACTACGAACCGCTCGTTCACCTGAATCCGGGCTTTATGGCTGTGGTGGCTACTCAGCACGAGTTCCGTGGCAAAGGGCTGAGGACCACCTGGTCGAGCCCCGAGAAGCGAAGTGCGTTTGTCGGGACGTTCCATCTGGCCGACTGAGTCGGCGCGCCGTGTTGGTAGCCTGAACAGTCTGCCTTTTGCTCGAGTCGACCTGTAGCGGCTCCCCGTCTGCTCCCTGCTAGGAGGGCAGGCCGAGGAGCCGTTGTTTTTGGAACCCTCCCCCGGTCGATGTGTGCTCGCCTGCAAACCTGCGCAACCGGGTGATTACTCCGCGGAGAAGTGTCCATGCCAAGCCCGATCCGTACTTGTCTGATTCTCCTGTCGGTGGTCGCACTGGTGTGGGGTTACGGGTCGCTCCTGTTTGCCGATCCCAATCCCCCCTATTCCGTCGAGGTGGTCAGGCAATCTCCCCCTGATGGGTTGTCCGCAGCGATTCGTGATCGTCTCGCCGATACCGTCTACCGGATCAAAGACGCGGACGGAACGGTCTGGTGCGAGATCTGGTTTTTGGCCGAGATGCCCGGCAGTCCGGACTTCAAGCCCACCCTGGACAAAAAATACCCCTTCGAAATGGGCGACCTGGTCGGTGCCCTGCGGATCCCCGATGAGAGTGACTTTGAGGATTTCCGCCAGCAGCCAATCGATCCGGGGGTCTATACGATCCGCTACTGCTTGCAACTCCAGGATGGCAATCATCTCGGTACATCGGAGACCCGCGACTTCTTCACCCTGCAGCTAGCGGAGGAGGACACGAACCCGGCGCGGATGGATGGAGAGAAGATGATGGAGCTGAGCAAGAACGCAGCCTTTTCCGACCACCCTGCCATCATGTACCTGATGGCGCCACCGGAGAAGCTGCCCGGGAAGCCGACCGTGCGTTGGGACGCACAGCACGAGTATGGCATCTTGACGGTGTCGGTTACGTTGAAAGGGGGGAAGAAGCTGCCGCTCAGCCTTGTCTTTGTCGGGCATGCAGTCGAGTAAGGCGTTGGCGGGACGGGCTGTTGTCCGTTGGGGGATCGGACTGGTCGGGCGCATTCCTTAACGCCGACGGGCCCGGGCCAGGAGGGGTTCGGGGGGGTGGCATGGATCACAAACCGCGATTGCGGCCTGGTGGACGGTTTGGTACGGTCTACCGGGCTGTCGATGGTCAGGAGGACCGGGTTGCTTGCACTACGATCGTACACAACGCTTTTCTGGACGCTGTATCGGCGGCGGCTCGAACTAGACTCAGCGCAGGGCTCGGGCCTGTTCTGGTATCTGGCGGATGCTTCCCTCTACATCCTTGTGCACGCGCTGGTGTTTGCGCGCTCGGCTGCAATGCGTCATGAGCAGCTTCCCGACTATTTGCCCCCCGTGGTAGCTCATGGCGCCTTCGTTTGCTGTGGCATCCTGCCCTGGCGCGCGCTGGCGGCCGCCGGCACGGCGGGGAGCCGGGTGTTCCGCGCGAACGGGAGCTTGATCCGGAAGTCGCGGCTCCAGCCTGCTTTCTTCGCGGTCCTTGACGGGCTTCATCAGTTCGTGCAATTCTGCGCGGCCATGGGCGTGCTCGTGCTCGTTCTCCTGGCGGCCGGTTACCGGCCGAACGCTTCGGTCTTACTGCTGCCCATGCTTTTGGCGATCAACTTGTGGGTAATCTGCGCGGTCGTTCTTCTCACCGGGACGCTCGGGGTTTTCTTCCCCGCCATGGGCACTGTGTGGGGGATGATCAGCCGCATCCTGCTCTGGACCACTCCGATCGTGTACGCACGACGTGCGCTGCCCGACTGGCTGGTTCCCTGGTTGAGCTGGTCGCCGCTTTGGGCGCTGGTTGATGGCTACAGGCAGGTTCTTCTGCGAGGGGAATGGATCGCCGTGGCCGACTGGTATCGGTTATGCTTGGCGGCGGTGGTGTGTTTCCTCGTGGGTGTGGTTGTGTACGTCCGCCTTGCGGACGACATCCCGGATTTTGTTTGAACCGCTTTTGCAGTGGTGCAAAGGCGCTATCGCCGCTGCGACGGGGGTGCGGCTGGCCGTTAGCCACGGCGGTCTGATGTGCCAAGTCCGAGCAGCGCCGACCACTTTGGTATTGCCTTCCGCGAAGCTTTCGTCGCCGCGGCGGCCCCTGGATTGCTCGAATCCCCCTCTGCTTCCCACGCGACTTGCGGCCACGGCGTCCCGTTCTGGACCTTGTGCGGGAAGGGTTTGCAGATTCGGGCTGGAGAGGGCTTGCTTTGCAGTACCGGTAGTTCAAGACGAGCCTTGCCTGTGCCGCAGGTTCTCGGGCGATGGCTGAGCCTGGTCTGAGGCGGGAAAACGGGCGTTGGTCGTGGTCCTGGGGAGATCGGGCTCTGGTCGGATGCTATTGACGGAATCCGACCCAGTCGCAAGGAATAGGCCGCACCGGGTCATGCAAATCGCGGAAGCAGATGAGGCCTGAGAGCAATGGGGAAGAACCCGCGGAAATCGGCCGGCCCGCTTCGCAGGTGGTTGGTGCGGATGGTGTACGGCTGCAGGGGGCCGGTTGGAACGCGTGGCTACCTTGTACTGGGCATGCACCGGAGCGGTACCTCCTGTCTTACGGGACTGCTTGAAACCGCCGGCGTTCGACTCTGTCGGGTACCACGCTGGAACAGGTTCAATCCAAAGGGGAACCTCGAAGACGATCGGGTTTGGAACTTAAACGAGGCCATTTTGCGGCGTTGCGACGGGGCCTGGCATTCGCCGCCACCTTCGGTTCCTGAGTCGGCCGCGGAGTACGGTGAACTGCGGGCTGCGCTGCAACCCTACACCAGGATCGAGCCGTGGGCGATCAAGGACCCACGCATGGTGCTCACCTTGCACCTCTGGTTGCCGCTGCTCCCCAAGGCCCGGTTGATCGGGACGTACAGACATCCCGTGGCCGTGGCCGAGTCGCTTCGGACCCGGAACAAGATGCCGTTGGAGGAAGGGATCGAGCTTTGGTATGCGTACAACAGGCGGCTTGTCGAGTGGCACAAACGGCGGCGGTTTCCGATCATCAGTTTCGACGTTTACGGGGACCGGTATCTGAGCCAATTCGAGCGTCTGTGTGCGGAGCTGAACCTGCGCTACGAAGAGGCGAAAGCGCGTGGGTTTTACTGCCAGGGCTTTGTGAATCACCGTCCGGTGCCGGACTATCCGCTGCCGGACCATGTGCGACGCCTGTACGAGTATCTGGTTGCCAATTCTCTACTGGGCCAATCGGGCCTGCGCCAGGCCGGCTAGGACGGGGGGCGTTCTACGCCGACGCGGTGACGCGTCTGGAAACCTCGCGCAGGTAGTGAAAGCGGCTGATCGTGGGGGCAGATGGTGGACGAGGAAATCACGTTTAACGTGGTCTTTACGCCAGGCACGGTGCGCTATCTGATGCCCGCAGTGTACACCCTGCTCGATTGGGCGAGCTTCCGGTTTCGCCTGGTGGGGAATGCTCTATCGGCTCAGGAGGCGGCGCTGCTGCACGAAGCAGCCCGCTCGCATGAGCGTCTATCCGCTGTCGTAATCCCAGCACCCGAGATGCTGCCGCACGGGCTTGTACTGTCCCTGCTCTACCGCCGCTTTGACGACGGCGCCTGCTTCGCGTTCTGCGATCCGGATATCTTCGCGATCGGACCGTACGAGGAGATCGTATGGGAGGAGATCCGACGGCATGACGTCTTCAGCAGTTGCTATCACGTGAGCCTGCGCGGGCGCGTGTACGGGGGCGACTTCGTCGGCCGGTCGCTGTACGCCCCCACCGGCGCGCCGCTACCGACCACTTTTTTCGCCGTGTATCGCCGCGCAAGCGTGGAACGGATCTGGAAGCGGTGGGGGATTGGATTCGAACGGTATCTGTTCGAGGAGCGCATACCTGAGCCGGTGGTCGTAGAGCTCAAGCGGCATGGTCTGTACCGTCCCCCCTACGACACGGCGAAGCTGCTGAACGCGCTTCAGACGATCGAGGGGGCAAAGATTTCGTACCGGGACATCGATACTCTCTACCATGTCGGTGGCATTTGTCGCGCGCTGTTGCCGCGCGGCCTGGTCCGGGAGCTGGCGCGGGTAGATCCCGTGCGGCTGGTTTGGCGTCGATGTGTCTTGACTGAGCGGACCTTGACCCAGCTTACCCGGCTGTACCGCGAGGCGCGCGCGAAGCGGGGACAAAAGGAGGAAGACGATTCCGCTTATCTCCTCGCGTTACGCACCTGTGTGGCGTACTATTTCGCGGCCTTTTTGCGCCACCTGGTGGACGGGACGCCGCGCCCGCTCTTGCGGCTGCACCGGTCCGAGGTGACCGCGAATGTGCGAAGGCTCTGCGCCGTCGTGGAAGCGGCGTACAGACGGTACTTCTGTGGGCGGCGCGCGGCGTGAGTGCTGCCGTGGCCGAGTGGCCATCGGCAGGCGGGAGAAGCACGTGGGAGAGGGGGAGTAAGTGGTTACGAAGGATCGGGATGGATGAGATGCACCTGCGCTTCCACATCGTTGTGACCCCTGGCTCAGCAAAGCTCGCGATCCACGCCGTTCAGTCGCTCCTTCTGTACTCCCCTTACGAGTTCAACCTCGTTTCTAACGGGCTCGGTGCAGAAGAACTTGCCCTGATCGAGCAGTTCAGCGGCAGGGCGGCACGGGTGAGCCACTGGCACAGCCCCGAACGGGGGGTGTTATCCCATGGCGTGATCTTGAGCCGCTTGTTCTTCACGGAAGCGGAAGAGTACTTCTGCTTCGCGGATGCCGACCTGTTCGCGGTGGCTCCGTTCGCGCACACGCTGGAACGCACTATTCAGGCTGGAGCGGCTGCGGTAACGGCCGGCTACCATCTCGTCCTCGATCCAGACAACGATTGGCCCGGCTTCGAAGGCAAACGGCTCAAGGGACCCCAGGGGGAAACTTTAGGGGTGACCTTCTTCGCTGTGTACAACCGACGTCTGGTGGAGAGAGTACTGGCGAGGTACGGCGTGTTGTTTGAACGCTATGACGCTTTCGAACAGTTGCCTGAGCAGGTTCAGAAGCTATTGCGGGGCGGACCGTACCAGGCTCCGGCATACGACACAGCGAAGGTGCTCAATATTCTCCTCCATCGGGAAGGCGGAGTGGTGCAACATCTCGACATGCGTCAACTGGTGCATATTGGTGGCCTGTGCGGCAAACTCCTGCCCCAGTGCGGGCGGCTGAACAAGATCCGCCGCTGGTTGCGATTGCGTTCGTGCAACCCGGATCTGGATGATCGGTCCCTCTTGCCGCCGTGGTGGAAGCGAGCGTGGTGGCTGCTTGTTGAACCGGCCTACTACGCTGACCGACTGGGCACCTACGTGCGTGAGCGAGCGGCCGAGTTCTACGCTCGGTACGTCCTGTACCTCGACGGCCGTGCGCCTGCGCCCGTGCTTGGCGTGCGCGATCCCGAGCTACGCCGACGAATCGAGCTTGGTATGTTTACCCTGTGGTATGCCTGGCGCAGGGATGGCCTTCTGTACGCCCCCTCCGCACCGCGTGCCGACAAAGCCGCACCGCCTGCTCAGGCCGCGTGAGCCTTTTGTACACGGGCGGCATCCGTACAGGCGGCGATCTCGATAACCTGAACCTCTTCCCCCTGCCGCAGTAGCACCGCCCCCTTGTCGTCGGCCACGACTAAACGGAGTAGGAGGGGCCTGCCTCGCCATCGCTCGGGAATTGGGCCGAACAGATCGATCGTTCCCCCACTGGCTCTACCACTGGCCCGCAGCGGCACCCGTTCCCCTTCGGCGTCGTGCGCTTCCAGGCGCCTCCTGCTCGACAGCCCTCGACAGCGGACATGCAGCGTGTCGGCCTCCTGCGGCACGAACAGGAAAAACTCGGCTGCTCCCACCAAGCGGACTTCGTCACGGGCGTATTGCCAGCCCGAGCGCAGCCAGGAACGGGTGGAGTCGTCCGCGAGGTTGAGGTGAGAGGGAACCAGCGCCGCGAGTTCCCGCTCGGTTGCGGGCTCACACGAAAACGGATGAAGGTCGGCGTCTTCTGCATCGTCGCCTTGCTCGGGAGCAAGGACCACGACCGCTCCCGGGAGCACTCGCGTCTCGAAGACGCGGTCTCCGAACACCTGGTTGGAACGAGCAAGGCGGACGATGAGGTCGTAGCTTCCCCCAGCACGCGGCGAATTCATCCGCACCTCAATCCTGTGGAAGCCCAGCCCCAGCTCGAGCCCTGCGCTGTTGTAGCGAGTCAAACGCGTTAAGCAGCGGGTGGCCGGGCCGAGGAGCTCGCAGATCACGTCCAGGTTGCCGACCGGTTCGCTGGCGTAAAGGACCAGCGCCACAACCAGCGGGGTCGCGGGTGGAACCTTCTCCAGGGGCTGTCCGTCCGCGTCAACAGGTTGGGCATGGACGATCGTTACCGGTACTCGGTAGCCGTTGCCTTCCTCCAAACGCTGGTCCCGGACAAGGACGCTCTTACCGCGTGCCATGTACGCGCGCACCACCTCTCCCACCTCCCCGAAATCCATCACCCGACCGTATTCGATCCAGATCGCTTTCGCGCACAGCTCCTGGGCGCGGCGGGCTGAGTGGGTGGCGTAAAGCAGGGTAGTACCCCGATCCAGCAGTTGTCGGACCCGTTCGGAGGCGCGGATACGGAACAGGTTGTCCCCTGCGCTCAACGCTTCGTCCGCCAGCAGAACGTCCACATCGAGATGACTTGCAATGGAGAAGCCCAGTCGGCTCCGCATGCCGGACGAGTACTCGCGAACCGGACGATCCAGATAGGTGCCGAGCTCCGAAAAGGCTGCAATGTCGGGGATGCGCTCCTCGATTTCCTCCGGGCGAAGACCCATCAACAGCCCGGCCAACTTGATGTTTTGCCGACCGGTCAGCGATGGAGCGAACCCCAGCCCCAGCTCCAGCACGGCACCGACCCGGCCACGCAACCGAAACAACCCCTCCGTGGGGCGACATGCACCGGCGAGGATGCGCAGAAGCGTGCTCTTGCCCGCTCCGTTCGGACCAATGATCGCCAGCGACTCGCCTGAGCGCAACTGGAAGCTGATCCGTCGGATCGCCCAGAGCTTGCGATGCAACCGCAGACCGGGAATGAGTGCTTCGAGCAGACGATGTTCAGGACGGCGATACAGCTTGTACAGCTTGCCAAGGTTCTGAACTTCTACAGCGAGCATCGGGGCTCCGTCCCACGGTGGTTCTGGACCGATTATAGCCAGGACACGAAATCCCACAAGCTACCCATCTAAACGGGCGGCTATCCCGACGGCTCACGTGAGAACCCCGGCGATCGTGGCCGTCATGAAGCAGGCCAGAGTTCCGGCCACCATCGCTCGAAGGCCCAGCTCGGCCAGCTCGGCCATCCTCGATGGGACGAGGGCTCCAATGCCCCCGATCTGGATCGCGATCGAAGCGAAATTGGCGAAGCCGCACAGAGCGTAAGTGGAAATCAACGTCGCCCGCTCGCTTAGTGCGCCCTCCTGCAGCAACTGGGCCAGGTGCGTGTAGGCGACGAATTCGTTGAAGATCGTCCGTTCGGCGATGAGCCGCCCTACCACCAGGCATTCGTCGGGTGGTACCCCGAGCGTTAATGCCAGCGGAGCGCCAACGTAAGCGAACACGTTCGTCAACGATAGCTCCTGCCAGCCAAGACGGGCACCAAGCCCCCCGAGGAGCAGGTCGGTCAGGCGAATAATGGCGAGGAACGCGATCAACATGGCCATGACGTTCAGCGAGAGGCGCATGCCGTCCGTTGCTCCGCGGCAGATGGCATCGATCAGGTTGCGAGACGTCCGCTCGTAGTCCATCGGCACGGTCCCGAACGTTTCACTGACCTCCGTTTCGGGCACCATGATCTTCGCACACACCAGGGCCGCCGGGGCCGAC
>JALSID010000110.1 GCA_026981825.1 Planctomycetota bacterium | reverse complement strand
ACCTGCTCTTTGAGGTCCCCCTTCCGACCGAGTGAAGTGCGTCAGCCCTGGCCGCTTAGGCCAGTTGCGACTGTCCGCAGGATGGATGAGGTTTCCGCCGGGTCTGCTACGACTGCGTGTCGCAGAGCCTCGATTTCGGCAACAACGCTAGCGGCTCCGCTCCGATCAAAGATACACGTGGGAGAGTCAAGAGCAACTGCGACCACCGACGCCCGGAAGAGGTTGGCGGTCACGTAAGTCTTGTCTGTAGGGGGGCACAACTCGATCGGGCGCGCTCTATGACCGTGCGCTGCGCTCTCGGCAAAGTCATAGATAGACGTGAGCGGGTGTTGACCGAATGCGCGCTTAGTTGCTGTTCGTCCAATAGTCGGGTCGACCCCGCGGGGGGTACTCCAAACGTCGAGCCACCACCGCAAATCCGAAAGGTTTCCGCGGGTAGACCCAAGGAAGCGAGCGGTCTCTTCTCGGAGGAGTCTCCACACAGCAGGATTGCCAGGGGCGTCGGCCGCTTCCATGACCACCCGGTCAAAAAGGCTCCGGAGTGATGCGCCGAACTCTCGCAGTATCGCATGGTGCTCGATCAGGGAGCCCATCGCTAAGGTAGCTGCGAGAGGATTGCGATCGTTGAGCTGCCTCAGTAGTGAGACATTAAGCGCCGAGATCTTATACTCGGAAAGTGCGTACAAGAGCTCACATTCCCTCGCGCATACACGTAGCCGCGCCGGTAGGTCCGTTTCCGAGTGCTCTCGTTCGTCCCGAATGGCAGAGGCTGCTTCCATGGCGAGACGGCGACAGTGAGCGAGCTGAAAGAGGGAGGTCACCCACGGAGGGATCCCGAGGTCGGATCGGGCGGCTAGTTTCCTGCAAAGCTCCTCATCGGGAGCGGTGCAGCCCAGAAGCCGTGTTGCGAACGCCCGGAGCGCGTCGAACCAGTCGAGAGCAGCATCCCACATTGCATCGGAGTATTCCTGGGCCTGTCGGAACCCTTTTAAGAGAGCATGTCCGGGCCCTCGTGCGGAGTCCGCAGTGGTGTGTGACGCTCGGCGCCGGTGGAGAAACGCGTCGAGCTCAGGCAAGATGTGCTCTTCGAAGTAGCGCAGTTCCCGCTGGAGTGGACGAACCGTAATTGGCGGGAGCGAAACCGTGGGCTCGTCGAGAGCGGCTTCAACCCAGGGAAGCTGGAAAAAGTACTCGTAGATTGTAACGTAGGCGTTCAGGAGCACGGCAAGGCCCCGAGACTCCTCCGGAAACAATGCCATCAAGTGGCTGCCGGCAAGCGGGTGCAAGTATTCACGGAGTGCTTCAACGGCACACCGAAGTTGTTGGTACTGCTCGTCCTGGTACGGGTCCGGTGGGTTGTAGGACGGGAATGGTGGCGAGGGCTCTACCGGGGGCAAGAATCTAGACCAAAGAAGGTCACCGAGTGTTCGAACGGCCTTAAGCTCAGCTACACCAGGCGAAGGTGTGCGGCTGTTGTATATGCGGTCCTGCAATCGCTGGAGCTCGGAAAGGGCCCAAACGTCCTCGGCCATGGTTCGGAGAATGACCGCTGCGAACAGAAGGTCGCCGGTTTGCGACGCGATCTCCAAAGCTCTTTCGAGGTAGATCCAGCGTGTCCAGTGCGAGCGGCAGATAGTCGGGAGCAGTGCCGCTATCGAATCCCTGTGTAGGTGGTACAGATGACGTAACCTTGCGCCCGCGAGGGCGGTATCCAGCGGCACACTGCGGGCACGCACGTACTCGTGAAAGGCGTGTATCGCGCTGTCGGTGGGGTGAACAACGGGCAGTCGTTGATTTCCTCGGGCCCGACGGTGTCTGAGCCACCTCGCGCGACTGGTTAGCTGTGCTACTTGTGGGTTCGCCGTGTGAACTTCAACCCACGCGGGAAAAATCAGATCTGGTTCGAATCCGTGCATTGCTCCCCCCTCATGCTGTGCTAGGAATTTGTCCGAAGAACGCTCGCCCAACGGGGTAGAACAGCGGACAGCATCCCAAGGCACTAAGGGGCGTGGCTTAGGCGCCTCCGCACACGCGCAGTGTCTGCGATCCGGGACGCGCGTACGCGCCATTTTTGCGCATTGGTCCATGGGCAAGGCTCCGCTGCTGCAGAGCGCGCCACCATCGGCTTCCCCGGCCCAGCGGCGCGCCTCCAACCCTTTTTACGCGCGCATGCACGGAAATCTGACAGGCTTGGGTAGCGCCCTCGGTGAAGCGAGGGCTGCCCAGCTAGCACTGTGTGCCGCACGGAAGGGCAGTTCGCGGTTGTTGGCGAGGTCGGACTGGGGAAACCGCCGGTATTGGGGGATCACCGGATGCATCGTCAATAGAACGGTTCGATATTCCCCGATGGCGTCGGCTAATGGCGGTGCTGCTCAACAGCCGCATACGTGTGCACAATAAGGTGGACGCTCGAGGGCAAAGGGTACGAGAGTGGCCTCGCCGGCGACGGCTAGCCTGGCTCCTCCAGTCGGGTCCCCGACGGACGTTGGCACGCCTCAGAAAGCTGCCGCATAGGGTGATCAAAGCGATGCAGGAAGCGTCGGGGGCAAAGGAGACCGCGGGAAACAGACACGCGAGAGGTTATGCAGATCGAACGGACTTTACCCCATGGCCACGTGGCGGCCGCGTTGGGAACCATGCGGAAGCTCGGCTGGCCGACATTCTGCAGCGGCGAGCGCGCAAGAAACGACAATTGGCTCTCGCACGGGCAGGGGGCCAAATGGTTTGGCCCGACTCGAAGTTGGCTATATGTCGCCGGCTTCAGGCGGAAACGGCACCGAGCACCCAGCTTGAAGAACTGCGGTTGGACGGGGTGAAGCCGGGCCATCTGTACGAGGCGATGGATTGGCTGCTGGAGCGGCAGGAGCAGAATGCAGCGCTGCCTGGCAGAAGGGCACCTCAGTGGAGCACACCTACCGCTCTACCACGTGACGAGTGTTTCGCACACGGGGCGGGTTTCGGTGTCGGTGCAATACGGGTGTAGCCGTGATGGTGGACGGGAGGATCCGCAGATTGTGTATGGACCGCTCTGCGACGCGGAGGGGGGTGCAGTTGCAGTCGATGTTCGTGCTGGCCGTATGGCAGCCCCGAAGACTCTGAAGCTCTTTTCACGGACTGTGGGCACGCGCAACCGAAGTGAAAAATGCGTTCCTGTCGGGGTGCTAAGACGGAAATAGGAACAGGGAGGAACCCCGATGAAGCCTGGGAACCGCCTTTATCGTCTACAGGAGCGATGGAGTCCCTTCACGTCAAACGAACAGGCGACCATCCAGCAATGGGCGCGTTTTTCCGCGGATCGAACCCGATCGATTCGATCACGAATCGTTTTACCGTGTTTGGCCGGTGTCCCGTGGCTCGGCAGGTGGGCTGCAGTGACGGGACCGTACGGCGCGCGGTGGACCGTTCTGTTCAGTACGGTATAGGCGGGATTTCCGATAGCGGTCGGCGCCCGCCAGAGCGTTCCGCACCGGACCCTGAGATGCGTGGGCTGCTGCTTCGTGCTGCACGGTTGGGACCGAAGGCTCTTGGGGTACCGCTGGAACTACTGCACGCTGGCGCGGTTGAGGGAGTTCCTTCGGCAGGAGACGGGTGGGGGTGGTTTCGATAGCCACCGTATGGAGGTGGCTGAAGCGGCTGGGCATCCGGTGGATGCGCGTGGCTCCAAACGCACCGAACCGGTGGCCGAAGTCTCGTGTGCTGCGCTGGGTACGCGAGCTCGAGCAGGTCGCACAGGAGTGCCGTCCGGACGAGGTCGTGGTCTTCGTGGACGAAACCGAGCTGCACTTGAACCGGAAGCTGGGATTCGATTGGTGCCTACGTGGGTTCCGACGGTGGCTACGGACGCCGGGGGACAACCGGGAGCTGCACCTTGGCGACAGGGGTGACGCACTTCGGATCGCATTGTGGCTTCGGCGTTTAGGGCTTGCCAGTGGAGCCGGCAGATGGCAGACTGGTCGGCACCGAGGAAGGATCGAGGCAAGGAATTCAGGGAGGTCGTAGCAAATGGCCCCAAGCCGGAGCGTGCCGGTGGTGGAATTTCTGTCGCGGGTGCCTGATCCACGTAGGCAGTGCCGCAACCCTCGTCACCCCTGCCGAGGGTGTTGGCGCTGGCGTTTTGCGCGGTTTCGGCCGGGACGAACAGTTTCCGTGGGATCGAGCTGTTTTGCCGAAGCCGGGAGCATTTTTTTGGCTTCTTGGATTTGCAGCGCCGGATACCTTCCTACGACGCGTTTGCCCGCGCACTACGTCCGCGCCGGTCGATGGGCGGGTTTTCCGTTCTTCGACGGGCTTCATTCTCGCCGGCGCTTCTCCAGCTACGTCGGCTTTGGGGCGGACCCGGGGCCGGGTCGCGCTACCACTGCTCCGCCGTCGCCGCGGCGGAGGTCCGGTCCGGCCGGGCGGCGGGCTCGGGGGCCGCTTCGGCCAGCGGCCGAAGCGGCGGGGGAATTAGCCCCGACCCTTGCCGGGCCGGTCCATGGGCGGGTTTTCCGTTGTTCGACGGGCTTGAGTCTCGCCCGCGCTTCTCCAGTTCCGTCGGGTCTGGGGGCGGACCCGGGCCGGGTCGCGCTACCACTGCTCCGCCGTCGCAGCGGCGGAGGTCCGGTCCCGCCGGGCGGCGGGCGCCGGGCTGGTTCGGCCGGGCGGCCGAAGCGACAACAGCGGGCGCGCCCTTGCCGATGGGGTGAGGGGCAGGCTCGTTTTTCACCCGGCGGGGGTCATTTGTGCCAGCGCTTCCTTGGCGCCAGCGCCTTGGGGCGGACCCGGGGCCGGGTCGCGCTACCACTGCGCCGTCGCCGGCGCGACGGCGGTCCGCCGCTCCCTTCGTCCTGCTGGGCGGCGGGCCGCGTTGCTGCCTATTGCGAGCGGCTGCGGACGGGAACAGCGCGCGCGCTGCCGCCGTCGGCGGCGCGGCGGCAGTCCGACCGCCCCCGTCCCGGCAAGCGGCGGGCTGGCGGCCGCTTCGGCCGGGGGGCCAAAGCGGCGAGAGACGGCGCGCGCCCTCGCCAAATCACGCCACGGCTGGGCTTCTCTTCGCGCCACGGGGCTCATTTCCGGCAGCGCCTCCTTGACCCCGGCGCTTTGGGGCGGACCCGGGCCGGGTCGCACTACCGCTGCTCCGCCGTCGCAGCGGCGGAGGTCGTGCGCTCCCGAGCGCATCGAGTCAGCAGGGTGGAAGTCCCTGCCGGGGTATGGCCTGAAGCCCCGTAACCGAAGGTAACTGCGTCTCCGCGAGGAGAGATGGGAAGCAATCGGAGGTGAACGAGTAGTCCGGAGGATGACGAACTCGATTCGGCCTGTCGCCGTGGGGAGACTGCTTTTGGAGTGCGGCACTCCCGTGCCGCTTTGAGTCTTTTCGCGCAGATCAAGCGGTGCACTCGAGAGCGCAGGGGTTGTATCGGGATTAGGGGGGAAGTGAAAGCGGGGAAGGGCTGCCGTACTGCAAAGGTTTTCGCAGCAGGGCACTCCCGTGGCAGCCCCTTCAAAGCTTCGTCTGCTCGCCGCACTGCCGCAGAACAAAAGCCCCGACGTCCTCCCGGGTCGCATCGGACCGAACCCAGTTGCGGCCACACCGGAGCTGTACTGCGTGCCCACGCGAAGAGGGTATAGACGGTTCCGCCTCAAGCGCTGCCGTCCGCTGCAAGATCCGGCCAACCGCACGATCCGGTCACCGTAGACGGGCGCCGCTCGCCACCGTCACGCCAAACGAGTCTCGGGCCGGTGTCGCCTCGTGTGTGCGCTTGGCCGGGCAGGCCCCCCTGGGGTGACACGATCCGGTTGCGGATCGGAAGTGCACGCACCTCCTTGCGGCCAGAACGTGCTACAATGTCCGGCGTTGCGGTGACCGCCGCAGGCTGTTGGGTTCCTGGAGGAGTTCTCCATGCGAATTCGGGTCGTCTTCTCGGCGCCGCGCGCTGTCGTGGTCCCCTGGAACTACCAGCACTATCTCATGGGGGCCGTGTACAGCCGACTCATCAATCTCTCACCAGCGATGAATCGCTACCTCCACGCAGAGGGCATCTCGCTGGGCAAGAAGCAATACCGCATGTTTACGTTCTCCAAGCTCTTCTCCATTGGGGCACGAGCGGCACCGGACGGACTCGAGCTGGATGCCCCGATCAACTGGTTCGTATCATCCCCCTTGCCATGGTTGATGGACGCCTTCGCACGGTCGTTCCTGTCGGAAACGGTCGTGCACATCGGGACCGGGCAGTTGGAAGCCTGCCACGCTTACGTGGCCCCCGGATTGCCCGAGGGGGAGGAATTCGAATTCAAGACGATCTCGCCGCTGGTTACTTCCGAGGGGGTAAAACGAAGCGACGGCCGGTTGTGGAAGGCGTTCCTGAGTCCCGATGAACCCAAGTTTTGGACCAATCTGGCGGAGAACGTCCGCAACAAGGCGAAGGCGCTGCAAATCGACGTCAAGGATAACTGGCTGGAGCTCGAACCGCGCGGCCACTGGAGGTCGCGGCTCATCGAGGTCCAGGGGTGCAAGGTGAAGTGTTACGAAGGTCGCTTCGTAGCGCGGGGCAACCCAGTGCTGCTGCGGCTTGGCTATGACGCCGGTTTCGGGGAGCGCAACTCCCAGGGGTTCGGCATGGTGGAGCTGGTGGATCGTCCTGTCCGCAACCATAACCGGCCGTTCCGGCGGCGGGGCAGAAAAAGACGGCCCAGACCGTCCCGAGCCAGCAGCAGTTCGGATGTGGGAGCGAGTTCCCAATGAGATCTGGCCCAGGGGGCGAACCCTTGGGAAGGCTGTGAAGAACTCAGCTTGGTTGCGCCCGTACTGAGCGACGGACGACCCGTTCCGCATACCGGGCCAGGACCAGGGGCAGATTGTCCCACGAACTTCAGCGTGCAGCCCTTGCGCTCGCGCCGAAGACGACCTCCGCGGACGGGAGAAGTGGGGCCCCCTTTCCCGGGGGCTCATCATCGAGCCCTCGTTTCTACAAGGGGGCCGGTTCTGCGTGGTGTCCATGCGCGGCAAGGCAGCACCGCGACGCGCCGGGGGACCGCTGATTGCGACAGGCTCTGCCGGCGAGATGGTCGGGCTCAAGCCCGGTGGAGGCAGGCTTGGAAGGCCGGCGTGAGGTGGGTCGAGGACGGCGGTCCGGGCGGCCGACAGTGGCAGTCGCCGGTGCGATAGGCTGAACGCCGGGCACGAACGTGCACGAGCGTAGAACAGAGCCGGGGGCAGCTTGCTCCCGATGCGCGAGAACGCGAGTCTCGTCCGGCAGAGGAAAGAAGTAGGGCGATGCTGCGTTTCGGGACCAGGGCTTGCGATGAGCGATACGGCAGAATCCCAAGGCAGGACGGAGGGCTCCGGGAAGAGCCGGTACCGGCGTATGCTGAGCAAGACGCTGCTGGCAATCGGGATTTTCTACGCGTTGTATCTCGTGCTCGCCCTCCTGATCCAGCGGCGGCTGGTCTTTCCCCGGCATTTGATCCCAACCCCGCAGCGGACAGAGATCGGTTGGCCGGGGGGGCAGCAGATCTGGCTCGATACAGACGAGGGAAGGACCGAGGTCTGGTTCATACCGGCGGAAGCCAGCAGCACCTTCGAGCGGGTGCCGGCGGTTCTGTTCGCCCATGGGAACGCCGAGCTGATCGACCACCAGCAGACGATCGTCGAGGGCTATCTGCGGATTGGCGTCAGTGTGATGCTGTGCGAGTATCGCGGCTACGGCCGATCCAGCGGCACTCCGTCGCAGAAGCACCTGGTGGCCGATTTTCGCCGTTGCTATGAGCTGCTCACGCAGATGGACCGCGTCGACGCCGGTCGTATCGTGCTTCATGGCCGATCGATCGGGACCGGGGTCGTGAGTGCGGTTGCCGCAGAGTGTAAGCCCGCCGCGGTCATTCTGAGGTCCCCCTTCTTGAGCGTGCGACGCATGGCAGCATCGATGCTCATACCGCCGTTTCTGGTATTGGACCCGTTCGACAACGTCACAGCCCTTCGTGCCTACGGTGGACCGGTGCTCATCCTGCACGGCAATCGCGATCGGGTCATCCCGGTGGAGCATGGCCGCAGGCTGGCGAAGCTCGTTCCGCGGGCGCGGTACATCGAGTACGAAGGCTACGGACACAACGACTTTCCGGAGTACTCTGCTCGCTACTGGCTCGAGATCGCGGAGTTCTTACGCGAAGTCGGCGTCTTACCCACATGGGGGCCAATGCAAGCCGACGGCCGCGAGGGGGCCTAGAAGAAGCGAATCCCGTTTCGCGCCGCCTCCACCTGGCGGAGTGTTTGCCATTACCGCCACCGAGCGGGACGCGCGTCGGTTTGCTATCATCGTGGACGGCCTTTGCCGGTGGGCAGCGCGCGAGTAGGGCAAGCTCCGGCGTCGCCAGCGATCGGGACGTCTACTGTCGCGGTTTGTTCCTTTTGGTGCACGCAGGCGAAGAGTTGGGCTGAGCCATGTTCGGCAAGAGAGTCGCGACCCGTTGGGGGCTGCGAACCGCGTTGCTGTGGCTAGCTTTCGTGTCGCTCGTTGTGGGGGCAACGTGGGCGGCCGCAGACCCGCAGCGGCCGAACATTCTCCTCATCTACACGGACGACCAGGGGACGCTGGATATGGGGTGCTATGGTACGTCGGACCTGGTGACACCGAACATGGATCGGTTGGCTCGGGAGGGGATTCGCTTCACCCAAATGTACGCTCCCTCTGCGATATGTTCGGCGTCGCGCGCCGGGCTGCTCACGGGCAAGGTGCCGCCACGGGCCGGTGTGCCGGCCAACTGTTCGAGCCAGCCAGGCGTGCCGGGCATGCCAGGCAAGGAGGTGACGATCGCCGAGCTGCTCAAGCAAGCCGGTTACGCGACCGCTCACATCGGCAAGTGGCATCTCGGTTATTCGCCGGACACGATGCCCAACGCTCAGGGGTTCGATTACTCGTTCGGCCACATGGGGGGCTGCATCGATAACTACTCGCACTTCTTCTACTGGAACGGCCCCAACCGGCACGATCTCTGGCGGAACGGCACGGAGGTCTGGTATGACGGTGAGTATTTCCTGGATTTGATGGTCCGCGAATGCCTGGAGTTCATCGAGAACCACAAGGACGGTCCGTTCTTCGTCTATTGGGCGATCAACATGCCGCACTATCCGCTGCAGCCCAGGCTGGCATGGCGGCGCAGGTTCTCGAACCTGCGGATGCCGCGGCGCGACTACGCGGCCTTCCTGGCAACGGTTGATGAAGCGATCGGTGTCGTGCTGAATCGGTTGGACGAATGGGGGCTTCGTCGGCGTACGCTGGTGCTGGTCCAGTCCGACCATGGGCATTCGACGGAAGTGCGGGCGTTCGGCGGAGGCGGTTATGCGGGGCCGTACCGGGGGGCGAAAGGGTGCTTGTTCGAGGGCGGAATTCGTGTGCCTTCTGTGGTATCATGGCCGGGCGTGCTGCCAGAGGGCGAGGTGCGCGACCAGATGGTGACGGGTTGCGATTGGCTGCCGACTTTTGCTAAACTGTGTGGCGTACCGGTGCCCAAGGGGGTAGACGGCAAGGACATCTGGGGTGTCTTGCTGTCCAAGCAGGCGCCATCCCCGCACCGGTTCTGGTACTGGAGGTTGGGACGTGGTCCGAATGCGCAGTGGGCTGTTCGCGCGGGGGGCTGGAAGCTGTTGGGTAACCCGCGCGACACGTCCAACCGCGCACCGTTGAGCCCGGACGATAAGCTATTTCTCGTCAACTTGCGGACGGACCCCGGCGAGGAACGGAACGTGGCTAATCGTCACCCCGAGGTGGTCTCACGGTTGCTGGGGATACGCAACCAGGTCGAAGCAGGGATTGCTGCCGAGTAGCGGCTGAATATCGAAGTGGACGCTGGGTAATGGCGCGGTTTCGACAGGTCACCACGTAGGCTCGAACGGCGCACCGGCGGCAATGCGCGCGCCGGGTGCGCGTGGTTGAGGCTGCGATGCTGCCAGAACTTTTGTGGCGTTGAACCGGTGGGCCGGTCGAACCGCTGCGTCTGTTTCGGAATCGAGCCGCCTCGGGATCGGAGGGATGCGAGTAGGCCCGTGCCACGGAGGGGGTTGTGGCTCGATCGGCTGTTGCGATTGGTGTCGGCTGAGTCGCACATGAACTAAGCCGGGGGATGGTTGCTGTGCGCTATGTGGCTGTCGTGGATACGCCATCGATCAAGCAGTTCGTCTTTGCGACGGATGTACTTCAGGAGATCCGTGGCGCAAGTGCGCTGCTTGATCGTCTCAACCGCGTCGAGCTGCCGGAGATGATCCAGAAGGCCGCGGCGGACCTCGGTGGGAGCGCGAGCGTGGTCTTCTCTGCAGGGGGAGCGGGCCAGTTCATCATCGAAGGACTGAACGAAGACCAGGTCGTGACGGTTCTGAACAAAGCGGCCCGGTTGTTTGCGGAGAAGAGCGAGTGGGAACTTCGCCTTGTGGCCGGTTATGCTCCCTGGGAAGACGGCTCCCTCTACCAGACGGCAGTCCGGCGGGCGTTCGGAATGCTTCAGCGCGTGCGCGACTGGGCGGCCCCCCGACACTCGGTGCTGACCGCTCCGATACTGCGTGAGTGCGACAGCTTGAGCCATGTCCCGGCGTCATTTCATGAGGAGGAGGAAGAGTGGGTATCGCGTGCGACGCGTCTTAAGCGGGAGGAGGCAACACGCGTGCGCACGCTACGGGCAGCCGCGGGAGGTGTCGGCCCCTTCGTCTCCTGGTACCAGTGGCTGGGTCGAAAGCTTGGTCGGGACGTAGCAGTACAGGCGCCGGATGACTTTCGGGGCATTGGGAATGCTCTGGAGTCTGGCGGGCACATCGCGGTGGTCTATTGCGACGGCAACAACATGGGGCGCCTGGTCCAGGAGCTCCAGTCGCCGGAGGTGGCCAAAGCGTTCAGCGAGATCGTGGACTCCTCGGTGCGAGAGGCGTGTTTGAAGGCGCTGTACGAGGTGGTCTATTTGCCCCACGTTCAGGGACGGGCGAAGAGCGAACAGGGCGGGGCGAGCGAAAGAGGAAGCGGGGCTGAGTCGGAGGGGACGGTGAGCTCCGACGAGGTTGCCGAAATAACCACGGTGCCATTCGACATTCTTTTGCTGGGGGGCGATGACGTTGTCGTCGCGATTCCTGCCCGCGCAGCATTGCCCTTCGCGCTGAAGGTTCTTGAGTACTTCGAGACCGAGTCACGCAAGAGGATTACCGAGGCGACCGGCGAGGTGCGCAGCTTTTTCGAGGGGAAACTGAAGGACAAACCGTTGAGCCTCTGTGCCGGTGTTGCAGTCGCTCGCGCTTCGTATCCCTTCTACCTCATCCTGGAGCTGGCGGAGGACCTGCTGAAGAGTGCGAAGGCGGGGGCGACGCAGGAGCGCATCGGTTCGGGCGAAAAGTACGCGACCCCCTCTTACCTTGATTTCCAGTGGATTGAGGGCGGTGCCAGCTTTCGGCTGGAGGATCTTCGCACCATCGATTACCAGGTGTGCGAATGCGGGGTGCAGGTTGGGGATCGGATGGTTTGGGAAGCGAGGCGGACGTGTCGGCCCTATTCGCTGACCCGTGCCAGGGAGCTGCTGAAGCAAGCGGCGACGCTGGCGCGCATTCCCTCCAGTAAACGGCATGCCCTCTGGGAGGCGGCCCTCGAACCTCGCGTGCTTGAGGCCGAGCTGAAGCTTCAGCAACTGCTCGGGCGCCTGTCCAGCAGAACGGGCGGCGGCGTATCCGAACAGGTGGCCTGGTGGAATGCGCTGGGGTGTCTGGTGCCGCCCGGATGGGAGTTCGACTACCCGTGGTATCGGCGGAGCGAAGAGAAGGACGGCAAGAGTGGGGTGCGGCTTATGACGGCGGCGGCGGACCTGCTGGAGGTGGTGGAGTACCTGCCGCCGAACGCGGGAAAGAAGAGCGGCGAGCAGCCGGATCGGAGTTAGGCGAATGGCAGTGCACAGGTTGGACCTGGAAGCAAGCATTCGGTTTGATATGGGACCCATATCCGGGGGGCGCTGGCATGTGGGGAGCGGATTCCGCACCGCCGGTGTGGATCGCATGGTCCGACGGTTCCCGGGCAGAACCGGGGTGCCGTTTATCCCAGGGTCTCAAATCAGAGGGGTATTGCGAAACCAGTGCGAACGGCTGCTGGTTGCCCTCGGCGGCGAGTACTCCGACCCCCATGGCGTTTTGCCTGCAGACGGCACTCCCTGGGCGCTCGAGACGTTCAAGCCGCTGCGGGATTTGCCCAAGCGTGTGGTGGTGGACCGCCTCTTCGGCACGCGTTATGACGGTGAACGGTTGTTCGTAAGCAACGCGTTCCCGGAGCAGCCGGCAGGGGGGAGTGGAGCCGGTTGGCAAACGGATGCCGTGACGCGAACCTCGATGGATCGCTTACTCGGCATTGTTGCAGAGGGAAAGTTGTTTACGACGGAGGTCGTTAGCTCAACGGTACCGTACCGCTTCACCTTACGTGGCCGCCACCGGAGCGACGAGCTCACGGTGCTAGAAGGCTACCGGTACCCCGTTGAGTACGCGCTCTTGATTGCGGGGCTGTTAACTCTGGATTCGATCGGTGCTGACAGGTCGGCCGGTTTTGGCTGGTGCACCGTGAGCGTAGACCGGATGACTTACCAGGGCGAGCCCGTTGAAGTCGAGGAGGTCGTTCGCTTCCTTCGTGAGACGGGGAGGGAGTACGTCGAGTATCTGGAGACATTCGGGGATGGCTAACGGTCGGCGGGGGTAGGGATGTATTGTGCTGAACTGAAGGCTGTTTTGCTGGAGCCGGTGGCAATCAAGCGGCATCGGCAGTCGGATCGGTCGGAGACGGTGCGCTACATCCCGGGCACCGTTCTGCGAGGCGCCCTGGCGGCTGCTTATCTCCGACGTGGCGGTGGCGTCGACGACCAGTTTCAGGCCTTGTTTACGAGGGGCGAGTGCCGCTTTGGCCCGCTGGATCCGGCCAGAAACCTGGCTCCGCTGACGGCTATGGCTTGTAAGCGAGGGGGAGTAGCCCATGCCTTATGGGACTCGCTTTGGGAGCGCATGACGGCGGCGTTGCGTAGCTTTCCTATCGATGAGTCGGGTCGGAACCCCTGGAAGTGCCCAGAGTGCGAGTCGGACATGAAGCCTCTGGACGGGTACTTCTATGACAGCGTGGAGCAGGGTGGCGAGGCAGATAAGCGCGTAATCGAAGTAGGGTTCATGCACGTCGGCATCGACCGGCTACGTGGGTCGGCGGCGGAGGGCATCCTGTACAGCGTTGAGGCGCTCGCGCCTGTGCAGCTTGACAATGAACCGGTTTTGTATGGGTGCGTCCGTGCCACGGCTCCGGAATGGATTCGTGCGCTCGCCGAGCTTACTGAGGAAGAGATCTACGTGGGCCATCACAAGACCCGTGGCTATGGACGCTGCCGGCTAGTTGTGGACAACGCGGAGGGAGCGCAGGCGGAGGAGCAGAACCCGCAGGAGTGGGAGCAGTGGAGTAAGGAGTTCATCGCCTATGCGCGGCAGGTGGATTCTGCTTTAGAGCTTGATCCCGACCGTGACTTTTTCTTCACGATCAACCTACCCTACGGTGCGGTGGTGGTTGATCCTTTCCTGCGGTATAGCTTGGACCCTGCCGACGTCGTGGACTGGCTGCCCCCTCTGCCCGATCCGGCGCAGCCGGACTATTCGGCACGCCCGGAGAAACCGTTTGAGGACGGGAAGCTCCGCTGCGTGGCGGCCCGAACGCGGCACGAGTTGGTCCGCGGGTGGAACGCCGCGCATGGCCTTCCGCGTGCGGACGAGTACGCGATCGACCGGGGGGCGGTGTACGCCTACCAGTACACCGGCGGCCAGGCGGGTCGTCAGGCCCTGCATGCTCGCTTGGCGAGCCTTGTTGAAGACGGCTTAGGTTTGCGTCTCTCTGAGGGGTTCGGTCGTGTGGTGGTCTGCGACGGGTTTCACAGGGTGCGTAGTTCGGCTGACGGAGGGCGATCATGATTTCGTTGGATCCGGAGACGCTCAAGAAAGTAGCAGCTAGGATCGACGAAAAGGCTGCAGAATTTCGAGAGACAGGTCGGCGCCTGCAGGAGGCCTTCGAGCCGAAACGCAGCGACACGGTGAGCAGCCAACTGCGCAACTTGCAGCAGGCTGCCGCTGCCGCGCAAGCTCTGTATGACGTCGAGTATTTCGTAAAGAACCAGATCGGGCGTGGGAAAGGCGACGCAAAGCGGTGGCGTGACCCTGGCGAAAAGGTGCTCAAGGACCTGGAAGAGCTCCGCAAGGTGGCGAAGGAACTGGCGAAGGGAGCCGCCCCAAGCGAGGAGGACCAGCAGCTCCTGGAGCACGAGCTGCGGCTACGTTTGCTGCGGGGGTGGATCAAAGTGGTCGTGGGTGAATACATGTATCGGCGCGCGCTCCGCGCTGTGTAAATCGTCGACATGGGGGCAGTTCATGAGCGCTACCGTGGATGTGGATCTGGCAAGGGTTCCAGTCGTTGTAGAGGACGTGATCCGTCCGTTGGTTGCGAAAACTGCGGAGGAGCTGTGGAATTTGATGCGCGATCTGGACCCGAACCGTCGGATTGGGCACACGCAGTTGCATGGCCTGGCAGAGATCGCCAGGAATCAGCCCGATCTACTGGAGAACTTTATCACTCGCCAGCGAACGAGAGCGGAGCGAGCGGCGGGCAACGGCTCGAGCGGGGCATCGGATCCGTACGTTCGCTTTTGGAGTACCTTGAAGCGGGGACTAGAGGACATGCTAAAGGGCGTAAGTGACGTGTATATGCAATCGAAAGGGGAATTGTCCAAACAGCAGAGGCAAAAGCTTCGCGCTCAGATTCACAGCACGTACGTTCCTATTTGGGCGGTGCTTTTGAGCATCGAGTACCTGTACCGGGCAGCGCGGTGATCGGACCTGGGGAAGACGCGGGGTGCTCCCATGAGTGGTACGAGTCTCTACACAGAGCATGCTGGACTAAGACAGCGTTACGAGATCGAGGCCACGCTGGTATTTGACACCGCCTGGCGGATCGGCTCCGGCAGGGAGGGCGAAACGGGCATCGATCTCGGTGTCCTTCTGGACCCCACCGGACAGCCGCTTTTGCCGGGTTCCACCTTAAAAGGCAAGATACGCAGCCTTGCCGAGACTCTGGCGGGGCACCTGGGTATGACCGCCTGCCAGCTTCAGAGCAGCGTGAGTGGGGTCAAGTGTGTGAGCGACACGCAGTATTACAAGCGTGTTCGGTCGGAGTACGAGCGGGCAATGAGAGGAGGAATCCGCAAACAGCTTGAATGGATCGACCGGAACACGTGCGATGTGTGCAAACTATTCGGCTCGCCCGTTCGCGCCGCCCGGATCAAGGTGAGCGATGCCGTCTTGCAAGAGGGCAGCCCCACGTTACATGGGCGAGATGGGGTGGTACTTGACCGTGACAGCAGGACGGCCGTGCCTGGATTGAAGTACGACTATGAGGTTGTGGCGCCGGAGGTGGCGTACGCGTTTCGCGTTCGCCTGGACAACCCGACGGATCGCGAACTGGCCCTGATCGGGGCGGTGCTGTTCCAGATGGCGGATGGCGAAGCTCTCGGCGGGTTCGTTAGCCGCGGGCTGGGCAGGTTCCGGCTGACGAGCCTGACTGTTTGGGAGGCCGATTTGCAAAACCCGGAAGCGTTGGTCCGGTTCCTGACGGGGAAGACCGTGCAGCAACGGATGACCCAGGTGACTGATTGGGAGCAGTTCTTTGCCGACAAGATTCGAGCGGTCCGGAAGGGGGTGTGACCGACATGTTGCGCAAGTACTTGTGCGAAGCCAGGTGTCGGCTGCGGTTGAGGCCGGTGGACCCGGTGTTGATCAAGAGCGGCTACGCCAGTCTTGGCTCGGTGGACATGGAGCCCGTTCGGATATCGAGAGGAACGGGGGGCCAGCCGGTGGCCTACTTCCCAGGAACGTCGTTGAAAGGAGTCTTTCGCAGCCACATCGAACGGATCGCGCGAACTTTGAAACCAGGCAGCGTGTGTCTGCCCTACTATGATCCGGAGAAGGCTGACAAAATACTAGTTCCCGAGCCAGGGGAGCGCAAAAGCTACGGTTGCTCGTACCGCATTAGCGGACAGGTCAGCAGCGCCGTAGCGTACGATCAGTCGTGCGCAGCCTGCCGGATGTTCGGCTCGTTGAAATTCACCGGCCGGTTCAGTGTTTCTGACGCCTACCCCGAGCCCGACAAGATGCCGGCCTACGTAAAGCGTGATGGTGTGGGAATTGACCGCTTTACCGGCGGAACGGTCCATGCGGTGCTCTTCAACCTGGAGGCTGTGTGCGGGGGAGAGTTCACGTGTGACGTCCGCCTCGTCAATTTCGAGCCCTATCAGCTAGCAGCGCTCTACTTCTTAATCTGCGACCTACGAGACCAGATGCTCACGATTGGCATGGGGGCCAGTCGAGGGTTCGGCCGGGTTGAGGCGGAAGTGGACTGGTTTAAGCTGAATTACGCGCGACACGTTGAGGAGCTTCGCTGTCTCGGTGATCTGGCGGCCTCCGAGGACCGCGAGGCGTACGGGTTGCAGGTCTGGGCTCCGCCGGAGGTGCCGAAGCTGGCGAATGGGACCCAGCGCGGTCTGCGTTGGGAGTACGACATCACGGAGCGTTGGGAAGACCTGTTGTCCCCCTACGCACCGGCGTTTGCTGCTTTTCTGGAGGAACATCCCGGGCTGATTGGGGAGCCGCGAGGACGGTAGCCGTGGAACACGTAAGAGCGGGTGACATAAACATCGAGCAGCTTCTGGTTTTGTTGGACGAGATCAGTCCCGCGGTGGCTGAGGGGAAGCCGCCCTGGGTCTGGATCACGACTGTGGAAGAGTGGGTTCTCGATAACTGGCCTGGAACCGACGGCAAGGTGCTTGCCTACCGCGCCGGTACTACCGCAAGCAAGCGTGCGGTGAAAGAGCTTATCGGTCTCAGCGATTCGGGCTGCGTGTTCATGCCTGAGTACGAGGTTCGCTGGCGGCGCATGGAACCGTATCGGGCCGGCACCTGCCGGGTGCGGGTGGCGGGCCAGACGGGGATGTTGCCCGGCCGTGCCGGGGAGTTGCTCGGTCGGGAGCTGTCCTTGGAGACGCCCGATGTCGAGAGGTTCTTCCGGCTGTGGGGCGAGCACTCGGAGTTTACCGGGAACGACTGGGTTGAGCTCCGCATCCCGCATCGCTTGCGCTATCCTCTGCCGGTGAATCGGTTTGTGTGGCTGAGCGTGGCACTGATCGTGGACGACTGTGGCCGCGTGCAGTACGTACGGTGGCGCGAACTGACCGTGAAACGGAACGTGTGAACTGCGCTGGAGAACTGCTCATGCCGAGAGGCGAATCGTTTTGGAACCCGTACCGTTGGGTCGAGTTGTCGGGGCCGCCGACGGACTATGACACACCGCGCTACCACCATAAATTCGCCGGGATCGCCGGGAACATCGTCTGCAGGCTCACAACGCTGACGCCTTTGTTTGTCAACGATGGCCAGGGGAAACCTTGTCAGCGCGGGGACGTGCCGGCGCGGTACATTATCCCCGGCACCAGCCTGAAGGGGGTGATCCGCAGTCTGGCGGAGATCGTCGGCAACGGATGCGGGCCGTTCGCCTCCAACCGGTGCAAGATGGACCGCGAACACTGCGTTGACAACGCGGCGGAAGGCGATCTCAGAAAGGACTGGCGACTCGACCTGGTCGCTCGCACGTTCGGGCTACTGAGGTACACAGGGGGCAAATCGGAGGTGTTCCGCGGTCACGTGCGCATTTCAGACGCAGTACCGGACGAGACCAGCGAGCCAATCCGACCGATGAAGCAGGTCAAACTGGTCGGGGCCTCTCCCAAGCCGAAGCACTCAGCTTTCTATCCCGATCGCAGGCGACGGAAGCTCTACCATCATCAACACGTAGCCGAACTTCCAGATTATTCGATGGGGGGTGTCAGCGCCAAGATGTTGTTCCCCGCGACTCCGCTGCCGCCGGGATGCACGTTCCGCTTCGAGGTCAACTTCTGGAACCTTGCCGAGCGTGAACTCGCGCTGTTGCTTTACTGCTTGTTCCTGGAGGAAGAGGTGACGGTCCAGTTGAGCAAAGAGGCTGCCGGTGGTCAGCCGCGCACGATCTCCGGGCCGATGCGCCACAAGATTGGAGGAGCCAAGCCGTTCGGTGCCGGTAGCGTGGCGATCGAACCGGTACGCATGCGTCTCTGTACCGACCTCGCGGCGCGCTACCGGGGGACGGCGAAAGAGCGGTGGGAGGAGTACGAGGGCGAAGCGCTCAGGAACGAGGTCCGAAGACGGACCAGCCAGATCCGCGCACGCAACGACCAGACCATGAAACAGCTCCGGGCTATGCTCGTTTTCAGCGATGAGGACCCAAGGGGGCCGTTCCGCTGGCCGCCGCCCAGTTGGTTCGACCGTAATAGCGACGTCCCACTGAAGCCGACCACGTGACCGGCGGTGTTACTCGGCAAGCGTCGGCAGCGTGTCTTTTGCTCCACCAATATGCCCGCTGTGGCTCTGCGCGGCGATCAATGCGCCCTACCCCCCGGCTCAAACAATGGGGGCCTTAGTGTTTCACGTTGTCACACCGGAGACGGGAGATGACGCCGCGCACAGAACCGAAGTGGTAGCGATGAGCCAGTGGAAGATACCCCCTCAAATTGCATCCATGGCCGGCGCGACCGACCAAAGCCGACTTGCGCAAAGTTAGGGGGGTAGCGTCTGCGGTGGATGCGCCTCGAGATAGGTTCGGCGGTCCGCAGCAGACGGCGAGATTAGCGGCACTACGGTGGGTCGTACCCGCCCGGATGAAATGGATGGCAGCGGCTGATCCTGAGGAGCGTTTTCCAGAGGCCGACCAGGGTGCCGTACTTGCGCACCGCCTGGATACAGTACTCACTGCACGAGGGGATGAACCGGCACCGGCCACCGAGTATCCACCCCAAAGTGAAGCGATACACGTAAACAAGGCCGACGACCGTGTACACCCCTAGACGGTCCACGGTCCGCGCACCGGCCACAACGATTCGCCATAGAAGTCCGGACCGTGTCGCGGGATCCAGCGGCCTGGAGGGGTTCTCTTCACCGACTCGCACGGACCTACCACCGGTTCCAATGCCGCGCCCGATCCAGCCGAACCAACCTGACTTCCAGCTAGCTGGCCGTCTCCTCCTCGGGACGCTCTTCCAGTTGCGTGATGTACTCCAGAGTGCGTTCCAAATCGTCCGCCTTATCCTTTACCTTTAATAGGGCGCGGACACGTTGCAGCAGGTCTTCCTTTTGGATCGGCTTCGAGATGAAATCGTCCGCACCGGCCTGAACCGCTCGTTCCACGTCCCCCGCTTCGTTCAGGGCCGTGACCATGAGAATGGGCAGGGCGCGGGTCTGCGGGTTTTCCTTGATCTGCCGACAGATTTCGAACCCTGAGATGCGGGGCATCATGATGTCCAGGAGCACGAGGTCGGGTTTTTGCTCCTGGATCGCACGCAGTGTCTCTTCGCCGTCGTAGGCGGTAATGATGTCGCAATCGAGCTCTTCGAGGTAGACCTCAAGGAGCTCGACGTTCTGTATGTTGTCGTCTGCGATCAGGATCTTCGGACGCCCTTGCGGCTCGGACATAGCGACCGTCCCCTGGTGAAGGTGGTTCCTCTGACGGCCAATTCTAAGTTTGAGGAGCGGGCGATGCAAACGCTTCGGGGAAGCTCTCGTTAGGAACGGCCGCAGCACCGACGGCGGCCCAATCTGCCCAGCAGAAGACGACGAACGGAAGAGTCTGGCTCACATGAGGCTGGTTGCGGCCGTTCGACCGCTTCCCACCGAAGACCAGACCCGACCGGCGGAGTTATCCCGGGACCGATCGTTTCCGCTTCGGTCGGAGCCGGCAGAGCCGCGGCCGTTTCCTAGCCGCTGCCGAGCCGTTTCGTGATGACTTCCGCGAGGTGGGCGAGCACAGCTTTGCCCTGTTCGTCGGTCATCAGGGACTTGCGTTGATTTGCATCGGCAACGAGTCGAACGAAGGTTTGGATGTTCAGCCCGCGCAGCCTTGCCTGTTCCACAGCGGACAGCAGGGCGTAACCGAGTAGTCGGGCTTCGTCGTAGGGGAGCTTGCCTTCCAGGAGGTTACCGAGAGTTTCGGGGGTGACGGGAACGAGTTCCGCCAGACTGGCCTCCAGTTCCGTCCAGTATTCGGCGCGACGGGTCAACCCTTCTGTGACACGCATTGCGAGGGCAGCGCGCAGCCAGTCCGGAGCTGTAGGAAGTGCACGGGCGAAGCAGGCTTCGGCTACACCGAGGCCGACGACGATCTCGGGCGTGATCCGCTCCGAAGAGCCGGGCAGATAGCACGCCACATAGGGCAACTCCACAGCGTCCCGGAAGTGGGCATAGATCCCATAAGGCAATTCCCGCCGTTCGACCATACGGGTGTGTTCGCTGTAGTAGTACCGTCCTTTGTAGATGAAGATGACGAGCTTGCCGCGCCACAGCTCACGCTTACCGCGAGGGCGGAACCGCGCCGTGGCTCGCACCGTGCGTTCCGCCATCTCGAGCAACTGACGCACCTTGCTCTCGTCCGCGTTCGTGAACGCCAGAAAGCTGCGGCTTTCGACGACCTTGTACTCTTCCGACGGCAGCGCCGCCTTCCAGTACCGGTCGGCGACCTGCCGGTAGTAGTCGAGCAACTCGCTGTCACTCATGGCCGCGAGCTTTTCGCGGAGCAGTTCGTCCTGCGAGGGTACAAGCTCTTCCAGCGGGGTGTCCGGCCCGTACTTGTCTCCGCCGTCAAACTTGGCGCCTTGCTCGACCCACTTCACAAACAGTTCGATCAAGTCTCTGCGAAGCGCCCGATTGGGGGGCATTCGAGGTTCTTCCTTCCCCTGGAGTAGCAGAACGAGCAAGCTTTCGTCCGGCTTACCGGGCACGACGTCGTCGCCACGCTCACCGCCCTTGAGCATCGAGTTGTACGTCGCCATGCTGAACCCGCTCCGTGGGTTGCGAGCACCGTGGCAGCGCAGGCAGTTCCTCACGATGATGGGCGCAATGTCTTCCACGAAGCTCACCGTTCCGGCCGAGCCCGGCCGCATCGCCTTTTTCTGTTCCGTGGCCGGTTTTTTGGTCGGTTTCTCCTCGGGTTGGCCGAACGCTTTGGCAACCTCCGGATAGCGTTCCTTCATCCGTTCAAGGAAAACCTTCGCCCCACGTGCGCGCCGCTGGTAGACCGCCGGTACGCGGGGAGCGTGAAGGATCTGGTCGGCGATCTCGTCGAGCTGGCGGAGGAGCTCGATGGCGCGATCAAAGTCCCGCTTCCGCAGCGTGGCTAGAGCCTCGTACTGAAGGTTGCTCAGACGCTGTGCCAGCGAACGGACGTTGGGCGTTTGTTGCTGGCCGTCTTGTGCGAGCGGGGTCGGCGGGATCCAACAGAGGAGGAGCGTTAGAGCGTAACCGAGGATCATCGATTAACCTCGAGTCTTCAGTGTGGTCGCAAACCGCTCCGTCACTGGTATGTGGGCTCCCTTCTGGCAGCCGTGACACAGATAAGCATACGCCAATGGGATAGGTGCTGCAATCGCAACGGATGCGAGGAGACTGCTGCATTTGCTACCGTGGCGCTTCTCCCGCGGGTGTGTTCGGGGGCGCTAGTAGAAGGCGAGCTCGTCGCGAAGCTTGGGGCCGAAGAAGGGGTAACCGGTTGCTTCCGCTATGCGGAGGAGCTCGTTGTACTTGGCCAGGCGTTCGGATCGGGTTACGGAACCGATCTTGATCTGGCCACAGCCCGTTGCGACGGCGAGGTGGGCGATGGTCACGTCTTCGGTTTCGCCACTCCTGGCCGAAACGATGCACCGGTACCCGGCGCGGCGTGCGAGAGCCATCACCTGGAGTGTCTCGGTAAGCGTCCCGATCTGGTTCGGCTTGACGAGAACCGCGTTCGCCACCCGCAGCTCCAGTGCCCGTTGCAAGCGTTCCGGGTTGGTTACGAAGAGGTCGTCACCTACGAGTTGATGGGTTCCCCCAAAGCAGACGGTGGCCTTCTGCCAGCCGTCCCAGTCATCTTCGGCGCACACGTCCTCCAGGGAGACGATCGGGAAGTGGGAGGTCCAGGCGCGCAGGACCGAGAGGAACTCATCCGCAGAGACCGGTTCCTCGCCCAGGTCCCGGATGACGTAGCCTCCGTTTTCGAAGAAATGCGTCGCCGCGATATCGACGGCGATCGCGACGTCACGCCCGGGTTCCAGTCCAGCACGCTCGATGGCGTCGGCAACGACGCCGAACGCTTCGTCCGTGGACTCCAGCTCCGGACCGAATCCCCCCTCGTCGGCTACGAGAGCGTCCTCCAGATGTTTTTCCCGCAAGATCGCGGCGATTCGGTTCCGGACGCGAACCGCCCAGGAGAGGCACTGACGAATAGAAGTTGCCCCCCAGGGCAGGATGAGCACGTCCTGGATCTCCAGTTTCTTGCCTGCATGCAGACCGCCGGAGATCATGTTGATCATCGGGAGCGGCATGCTCGGCTCGCCCCATTCTGCCATGATCTGCGCGCTGCCTTTGATCTCGGGAAGAGGGGCGTGCAGGGTTTCGTTCCAGAGCCGGCCAAGGTGTTCATGAAGGGACAGCGCCTGGGCTGACGCAGCCGCATGCGCACAGGCAAGAGAGACCGCCAGTGTCGCATTCGCGCCCAGTCTCGCTTTGTTCGGTGTCCCATCCAGTTCGCACAGCAAACGATCGATGGAGGACTGGTCCCGTGCGTCCTGACCGATAAGACGGGGGGCAATGATGTCGTGAACGTTCCGTACCGCTTGCGTTACCCCCTTACCATCGAACCAGTCTTCCTCGCCATCGCGCAACTCGATCGCTTCGTGGCTGCCGGTACTTGCGCCCGACGGAGCAATTGCCCGTCCCGTTGCAACCCGACGATCTGTTTGGCAGGTGACCTCCGCTTCGACGGTCGGGTTACCCCGACTGTCCAGCACTTCGCGCGCGTGCACGGAGACGATTTTGGCCATGGCTCGGTCCCCTTATCCAGCCGGCGCCATCGTACGGACGGCCGATGCTACGTTGGCACATCCAGGGTGTCGGGCATTACCCTGCCGTCCCCTGTTTGTGCAGGTTGGACTCGGCCGCGTAATGCCGCTTACAGTGGCGTGCGGTGAAGTAATCGACGATCCGGGGAAACAGGCGGTTGACCAGCAGGGTCAGCCAGATCTTGAACGGGAAAACGACTTCGTGTTTTCCTTTTTCTATAGCGCGGATGATCTTGGCCGCTGCCTGTTCAGGCGGCACCCCCCGCGCGTGCATCCGGCCGGTGCGGCCTGCCTGGGTCGTGTTTGCGATAAAGTGCTTATGGAACTCGGTTCGGATGTGTCCGGGCGAGACGATGAGCACGTCTATCCCGTGGATGGCTAGTTCCGCTCGAAGGACTTCCGACAGGCCGGCCAGGGCAAACTTACTGGCGCAGTACTCGCTACGAACGGGGAAGCCGCGTCGGCCGCTGGCGGAGCAGATATTGACGATTATGGGGTTCTCCCCGTTGACCAGCAGGTCCAGGCAGTCCCGAATCAGCTCCGCGGCTGCGAAGAAGTTCACCTCCATCGTCTTACGCAACACGTCCGGGGACGAGTTTTCGAACAGGCCTCGGGCGCCGATGCCGGCGTTATTGATCAGGACATCAAGGCCGCCGAACTTGTCGAAGCAAGAATGGACCAGCGACTTGCGGTCGGCGGCGTGCGTCAGGTCGGCCACCAGGATGTGGGTTTCGGTGCTTGTCTCCACCGAGCGCGCCACTTCGCGAAGCCGCTCCGCCGATCGGCCGGTCAGCATCAGCCGCGCGCCCTTGGCTGCGAGTTCTCGGGCAAGGGCTGCACCGAGACCACCACTAGCTCCGGTAAGCAAAACTCGGGCGTTCCTGAGCTCACGCTTCATCCGATGCGTCTCCATCACACACGTTTTCCCATCGTATCGGCTAGGATAGGCGGGTGGACTGTGGGGATGAGACCGTGAAGCGACGCCAGTTTCTGGGCTTGGCCGCTGCCAGCTTGGTGCCTCGCTGGCTTGTGGCCCTCGAGCAAGACAGACCGGAAAGCTCCGAGGGCAAGGTCGTAACCGTGACAGGGCCTGTTCCCCCGGAGCAGATGGGGGTTACGCTTCCCCATGAGCATGTTCTTGTCGATTTCATCGGGGCTGATCGCATCCACCCAGGGCGGTACGACCGGGAGGAAGCATTCCAGGTGATTCTTCCCCATCTGAAGGCGGTTCGTGAGTTGGGTTGCCGGACGTTCTGCGAATGCACGCCTAACTTCCTCGGTCGGGATCCTCGCCTCCTTGTCCGGTTAGCTCGCGCCACCGGGCTGAACATCTTAACGAACACCGGCTTGTATGGGGCTGCTAAGGACAAGTATGTGCCCGAGTACGCCTACCGCGAAACGGCCGAACAGCTCGCTCGGCGATGGGAAGAAGAGTTTCGGCGCGGCATTGCAGGCACCGGTGTTCGTCCCGGGTTCATCAAGATCGGCGTGGATGCTGGAAAGCTCAGTCCGATCGATCGAAAGTTGGTGGTCGCGGCGGCGCTCGTCCATCGGGCCACCGGGTTAACGATTGCTGCCCACACAGGCAATGGGGAGGCAGCGCTGGAGGAGCTGGGGGTTCTGCGCTCCGAAGGGGTAAGCCCGGCTGCGTTCATCTGGGTGCATGCTCAGAACGAGCGGGACACGGGCATCCTCGAGGCCGCCGCTCGCCAGGGGGCGTGGGTGGAGTTCGACGGTCTCGGACCACGCTCGCTGGACCGCCACCTCGAGCTTGTCGGCCAGATGCGTGCCAAGGGCTTGTTGGGGCGGGTGTTGGTCAGCCACGACGCGGGCTGGTACCATGTGGGAGAATCGCGCGGGGGGCGATTCCGCCCCTACACGACGCTGTTCACCGACTTTCTGCCTCGGTTGCGGAAGGCTGGCTGGAACGAAGACGAGGTTTCGCGCCTGGTGGTGGCCAATCCGCGCGAGGCGTTCCAAATTCGACGACGCCTGCTTTGAAGTGCCCCCTGACCATGCAGCAGCCGCAATTGCGGACCGACCTGGCAGGACTGGAAAACACCCCGAGCGCGTTTGAGCTCGGCAAGGGTAAGCGAACGACCGTGAATTCGAGTATCGTAGCGGTGGAGGCCCTAACAGGTCAGAACAGCATGGGAGAAAGCGATGGTTGATGGGACGACTCGTCGTGAGTTCCTGTGGTCCTTGGGGTATGGCGTCGTTGGAGCGGCGGTGGCCCAGGGCATCGTGAGTTCAGGTGCGGATGCGAGCGAGCCTGCGGGACAGAGCACCAAGAAGTACGAGCCCCTTACGGAC
>JALSID010000109.1 GCA_026981825.1 Planctomycetota bacterium | reverse complement strand
CGAATCGGCTGCCCGCCTGATAGCCTTCTGATGCTGCCACGTACATCGCGGTTGCGTCTGTCGAGAGCCAGATCTGGGCGATCTGCTCTCCGTCGGGCAGTTCAAGTTTATCTTCGATGCGAACTTGTTGCCCCCACTCGATGGTCCGTTTGTACCGGATGCCCGTCGCTGACCTGCCGGTAATCGCAGTTTTTTGGACGAGCCAGCGGAGAAGATTCGGGGACAGGCGACCCACGGTGAGATTTGCCACGCGGAACAGAATCTGTTTGAATGGGCTCAGCAAAGGGTGCCGCATCTCGTGCAGTTGGCCCACGATCACGCACCGGTTGCCGTTAAGGTGTACCGAGGCAGGCGGCCCCACGCACATCCCTGCAACCCGACCGTCTCGCAGGCGCACCACGATCCCCGTGTCCGTAGCGGTCAACACCGATCCCCTGTAGAGCTTCAACACGCCCCCTTTGGAACAGCCAATTATCCCCCAAAAGGAGCGGTCGCGGAAGACCAGGAACCCGGCCCTGGGGAAGTACTCCGTGACCGAGCCGCTTCCTTCGCTTTCGGACTCAGAGAGCGACGTTCGTGCGTCGCGGGCGGCGAGCAGGCGGTCCACAGCGTAATGCGCGACCATCCGATCGTCGTTCGGAGGCGTGACTTGTCCACGCTCAAGTCCTCGCGCCAGCCTGCTGAGCACCCGGCGGGCGGGCGGTTCCTCAGCGAGCCGCTCGAACCCGTGCGCGTAGCAATGGAACGTGTTGCGGCTTCCGTATTCCCCCCCGAAGCTACCGTCGGGATGCTGGATCTTCTCGGCAAAATCCAGTGCCCGCCGAAGAGGTGTACGGAGCTCTTGCCACCCCGTCCGTTTCCACAGATCGGCCAGGAAGGCGATCAGGACCGTATGGTAGCCGGGATCGCAACCTCCGTACTCCGGGAACCATCCTTCCGGTGTCTGCTGATCGAGGAGTTCGCGGAGCCGAGCCCGAGCGCGCTGCCGGAGCTGGGGAAGGTCGAGACTGTAGCCCACCGAAGCTGTAGCGAGGCACACGAGGGCGTGGTGGTTGGCCAAATCGCCCGTCTCGCGGTGGGTTAGCAACCAGTGGGCAGCTTTCCACATCCATCGATCGACTGCCGGATCGCGGATGCCCATGAGTTCGCGCGCGGCGACAGCCGCTCGCAGGGCAAACGCCGTGGCCCCCACCGCCTGCTCCCAAGGGAAGTAGTCGTCCAGCGCTCCATTGCGCCCCGCGGCTGATACTGTGTAAGTGAGAGCGGCGTGCACGAGCGCTCCGACTCGCCGACAGCGGTACCACGCGTTGCCGGGGAAGGGGGTGGTGTGAGCGATCGCCAGGGCAAGCATCGCTTCTTGCTGCATGCCGCAGGGAAAGTCCGCCGTTCGGTAGTGCCAGTACTCGCGGTCGAAGCTTCCGTAGGTGGATCTCCACGGCGCTCGGTCTGCGAGGGTCCAGATTCGCCGGAGGGCCGTTTGAGCGGCCTGCCAGTACAGGTTCCGCCTGGCCGCCGCCGAAGGGACGCTGCGCTGCACGACACGGGGGTGGTTGAGCGGAGTCGGCGCGACCGTGTGCACACGAATGTCCCGGTACATCGCTTCTCACCTGAGTGTAGTGCGGTTCCTCGTCTCACTGGCAAGGATCGCCTCGCAGAACGAGCGCAGCTCGCCGGCCAGCGCTCGGGCACGCTGGACGTCGTAGCCCTCGCAGGCCGGCAGCTCATCCGGACCCGGCAGAATCTCGAGCAGTTCGTAGAGCCGGTCATCACCGTCCGGTCCACGGAAACGATGACGGAAGAGCAGCTTCAACTCGCTGCGCGCGGAAGCAACTCGGTTTGCCAGGGCCGAGTCGTAGACTGCGATGTCGGCGTTGAAGGAATGCACCAGCAGAATGTGCGTGATGCCGAGGTACCGGCAGAGCTGCAGAAACCTCCTGCCTTCGATCCGGTACCCAGCCAGCGGCGCAGGGCATCCTCACGTAAAACGATTCCCGGCAAGTAGAACAGACGGTGCTCCGGCGTGAGCACGATACTGCCCGGAGGCAGGGAACCTTGGAGCCGCTTTCCCAACGCATACGTCGGCTCGCAAGTGGCCAGGTAGCCGTCTGGGTCGGCGAAGGCGGCCCGTTGTGCAACTCGGACTGCCTTTCGGCCGGCGGCGGCGAGCCCGGCGGTCACGTGGAGCAGGAGGACGAACCACAGGGCAAGCCGCGCCAGCCCGGGAGCGTTCCCGCGCGCGGCCTCGATCAAAACGCCACCACCGACAGCCAGTGGCGACATGACGGGGAGAAGAAACCGCAGGTTCTGCCTCGTCAACGCCCAGACGACGGCGTAGAGTCCGGCAATGAAAAGGATCGGTGCAAGCGATTTATGTCTCACGATCCATAGCCCGGGCAGGAGTGCGAGGAAGGCAATGCCCCACTGGTGTCCTCGCCCCCCGAACTGTTCGGGGCTAACCGTTGCCTTCCACGGGAGCGACAGAAGTGGAACTACCGACCGCGAAACGGGCGCCTGTTTCGGGGGGCGCCAGTCGTACACCACCGCGCTACCCGGCCACCGCTGCGCCATAAACGGGAACACCGGATTGCCGGTGTGGTACCAGGCGCGGACATACCAGGGGAGCGCAACCAGGGCGAGACCGACCGCTGCTGGCCAGAACCGGCTCACCCTGATCCGCTGGCCGGACACGACAGCGATGACTACCCCCACTGCGCAAAAGCACCAAATGAGCCCTGTCAGTTTGCACGCGGCGGCGCCGGCCGCGTATAGACCGAAGATTGCGGCATCGCCCCACTTGCCTGTTCTCGGAACGCACAGTCGGGTGATCATCACCATCCCCCACGCAGCGAGGAGCGCCACCGGCAGGTCGCTGAAGCAAACCGATGCATGATTCGCGAAGACCGGCGCGGTCACGACGAGCAGAACGGCCCAGGCGGCGCACCGCAGGCCCCCTACGACCATGGCCAGTTCCAGCACTGCGCATGCGAACGCTGCACCCACGGCCACCGAAATCAGCCTGGGCCCCAAAACACTCCCGGTTGACAGCGGCAGTGCGTACCAGAGATCGGCCAGAAACGGCAGCAACGAGTGGTCCGTCCAGGGGAGGAATGCGATCCTTCCAAGCTTCAGGAACTGTCTGGGCAATTCCAGGTGGTAGCAGAGTGCGTCCCCCTCGGTCGAGGGGGCGAGAGCCCGGACAAGGACCCCAACGCCGACAACCGCCAGCACCATTCCGGTTCCCGCCGCGAGCGGCGGGGAATGTCGCAACAGTTCTCGTACCAATGACCGGGGACGATGGGGGCGGATAGGAGTAAAAAGCCGACCGGTGATCCCGATCAGCAGGGCGACCCAGGTCAACAGGTTCAACGACACGGCGTCGAACGCACCGGCGAACCCCGCAAGAGCGTAGGCGGAGCCGAGGACGACGTAGCCGGCGCTAAACGCAGCCCCCCACTCGCCCTCCCTGGTCAACAGTCTGACCCTGGCGCCGGCGAGGATGGTCCGCCCGAGAACGCTTGCTGCGATCACTCCGATTACCGCTGCAACGATGCCGTCCATGGCTGGCTTTGCGGATCTCCGCCACGCATGAGGGGGTGCGGGGGACAACCGGTCAGTTGCCGAACGGTGTCGTAAAGACCAGGGCGCCCGCTCGGCGAGTCAGTAAGTCCGCGGGCCGGCACCGGCCCGACACCGGCGCTGCAACCCGACATCGCTTTCGGCTCATTTCCCAGGTTCCCGCTCCTCCTAGGTGTCAGGCTCGGGCCTGTTGTGCGCCCGAGTGAACCGACACGGTTCATGGCTACTTCGCTGAGCTACCCCCCACTAAACCCGACCATTCCAGCAGTCTCACTGCATATGCCACCGCACAGGCGAGCCACCAGGCTGCCATGGCGATCCAGAACGAGCGGTTAGCGGTGTGGGTGTTGGCTGGGCGCTCTGTACGTCCTGGGCCGTTCATCGCTCTATCCCCGGTCAGGCTGTCGCCGCGGTGGCTGTCCTCCGCTCCATCGCCGGCAGGTCGCGAGCTGCCTGGACCTGGCGATCGGTCACCATCCGGGCTACGATGCGTGCGACCAGATCGGGGGTAATCCCGGCCATGCACGGATGACCGGGTACGGGGCAAGTCTTTGAAGCACAGGGGCTACACGGTGTCGGGTACGCCAGGGGGATGACCTGCGGACCAAAGGGCAACCACTGACTATTGCGATTCGTTCCGCTGAAGAGCACGACCGTAGGCGTCCCGACCGCTGCGGCCAGGTGCGCAGGCCCGGAGTCCGGCCCGACGAACACGTCGGCCTCCGCAGCGAGAGCGGCGAGCTGCGGCAAGGTGAGCGTGCCAGCCCAATCGAGCGCGGGAGTGCCGAGGCGAGCGAGACGCTCGGCAATCGGGCGGTCTTCCTTCGCGCCGACCAGGATGCACACCGCCCCCAACCAGTCGTGAAGCTCCGTGATCAACTCGTGGTAGTAATGCGTGGGCCAACGTTTTGATTTGGTGCCCGCGCTGATGTGGACCACAGCAATCGGCCCTTGGTTGTCCTCCTTCCGAAGGCGCGCTCGAATCGTCGTTCGGTCGGTAGACCGCAAAGGAATTCGGGGGATGATGTCCTGCAACGCCACGTTGGGCGCAACCACCTGGATGATCCTCAAGCGATGTTCCAACTCATGAACTGCCGGATCCCACGGAACCACATGGGTCAGAAGCTGTTTGCCCCCCGCGCAGTCCCAACCGATCCGCGTGGGGATCCCCGCCAGCCACATGGTAACCACGGTCGGGAAATCACCACGGATATCGACGGCCACGTCATATTGCTGGGCAGCAAGGGTCTGGCTCAAGCGCAGCACCTCGCCGACGATCGAGTGGGCGTCTGCAGTTCTTGCATGCCAATTTCGGGCCGACACAAGCACCTGGTTGACTTCCGGCAGAAGTTGAAATAGCGGCCGGTTCCAGCGGCTGCACAGCACGTCCACCGTAGCTTCTGGAAACTGCTGCTGGAGAACACGGGGTAGGCCGGTGCTGAGCACGCTGTCGCCAATGTGATCAAGTTGAATGAGCAGGATGCGCCGGGGTGGCCATCGTTCCTTTCTCCGTGTGGTGATCCTCCAAAAGGAGGAAGGAAACAGGCTTGTCACTTGATCAAAGCATCGGAACAGCAGCTTCCAGCGCCGTTTAACGTAGCGATAGGATCCCACGCGCGTGGGCAGTCTGCTGGGCTGAGTTCGGTGTGATGACCGCCGAGTGTTTCCGGAATCGCTATCGCAGCTCGTTTCGTTTGTGGCCGGAAAGATCCTCATGGTCGCTCTCTGCCCCGCTCAAGCTGCACGAGCCGCACGGTTGACGGAGCCGTGTTCATGCGAGCGGAGGCTCGCGTAAATCTGGAGCAGCTCCTCAGCGACCCTGGTCCACGAGAACGCGCACCGGACCTTTTCCGCCAGGAACGGGTCTGGCGGCGTGTTGTGGGCAGCTTCCAGCGCTCTGCGGAGGCCCACAACGTCCTGGGGGTGCACGTAGTGCGCATAGGAGCCGAAATACTCCCATGCGCTTCCATAGGTGGTCACCACGACGTTGGCGCCAGAGACCGCCCCCTCGAGAGCCGCAAGGCCGGGAGTCTCGAACCAGCTCGCCAGCACGACCGCTCGGGCCCTGCCGAACTCGCGGGCGAGTTCCACACTTCTGTGCCGGTACGCTCCCAGGTACTCCACGTTACCCTTCGCCTCTGCTAGACACCGTTCCAGGTAGCGCTCATGGCCCGGAACGGGTCTTCCCACCAGTCTGAGCTGGAGCTCCGTGTCACGGACCGCTCGCACGACAGCGAGCTGGTTCTTGCGAGGTTCGATTCTGCCCACGCAGAGCACACCGCGGCGCTCGGACCACGGCAGAGCAACCCCTTCCAGCCAGCTCGCGTCTACACCGTTCGGCACCACACGGATGCGATCCGCAGGCAGCGCGAAGTACCGCTGAAGCTGGGCCGCTTCGGCGCGAGAGTTCGGCAGCACGAGGTCCGCCTGGTGCAGCAAACGGTACTTCCAATCCCCGATCCTCAACCCGATCCGTCGCGCCGAGAACCCGCAGCACAGCCGTACGCGCCGCAGCCAGGAAACCTCCGCCATCGCAAGGCTGACAAAGTGGTACCAAAGGATCGGCGAGATCACAACCGCGGCTCCCCGGCGGCGCACGGCTTCGACCAGCTCCAGTGCCCCCCGACTCAGCCCAAACACGTGCAGGATATCCCGGTGGGACGGCGCGTCAGCCCACGGATCGAACAGCTTCACGTTCCAGCCAAGAGAACGGACTGCGCGAGCAGACTCGAAGAGCTGGACTTCTCCGCCACCGGGAACCAGTAAGCCAGCGGGAGACGCGTAGTAGTAGACTGTCGGCATGGTCACGATCCAGAGCAGCTTGGGTGCATGTTCGGTGCCACTCCTCCCAGGCGGAAAGCAGCGCGAACGCCAGCCCTTCAGGGCCGTCGAGCAAGCCCAGGTGTCGGACCCAGCGGCGCACGAACATCCCGGCGCCGGCTACAACTCGTGTCGCTTTTGCCCCAGGCGTCGCCGCCAGCGCCGAGTAGCGTCGCATCTTGCGCACAAAAACGTCAACATCGGGCGTGCTGAAGTGCAGAATCGGGTGGCGAAGCGATCCGGGACGTCCCCGCAACCGTACACGCTCGTGCACCGCGCCCACCCAGCGAGCCGAGTCGGCTCGAAAAAAGCGAAGCTTCGTCTCGCCCATGGTTCCCGAGAACCGAAACCGGCGGCCGAATATCCAACTGTGAATCGGCACACGATAGCCAGGGAAAGGAGCTGGGGAGCGAACAACCCGGCAGATCTCCGCCTTCAGACCAGGAGTGACCACCTCATCCGCGTCCAGGGATAGAACCCACTCCGCTCTGGTCTGCTGCAACGCGTAGTTGCGTTGCGCCGCGAAATTGTCGAACGGCCGGATGAACACCCTCGCACCAAACGATCGCGCCACTTCTACGGTAGCGTCCGTACTGCCCCCGTCGACCACGACGATCTCATCCGCCCAGGCGACGCTTTCCAAACATCGCGGCAGGCGTGCCGCTTCGTTGAGTGCGATGATGTTCACCCCTACGCTGCCCATGGAACCCCTCCGTCTGGCCAGGATCCCGCCCCTTGCCCAAGGCGTGCGGTTCCATGCCGACGGTCCTCTAACTCTCCTTTCGACAGACGGATCTTTTCAGCACCGAGCGGATCTCCGGGCGGCATGGTCTGGACCTGGCCACTTTGCTGCAGGTCACCCAGGAACCGAAGCAGGCTCCCTTCAGGCCGGCGCCGCAGCCCGGCGGGCCAGGAATTCCGCACAAACAGGCCGGATAGGAGACCGTGCGACACTGCATTTACCTGAACCGGATCCCCTCGGAGTATGGCCGCCCCCATGCGAAGAAAGGCCCACAGAAGGCAAGAAGCGACCCGCATCGGTGAGCGGACGTTACGCAACGTACAGAGGACGGCGTTACGAGCGTCGAGGTAGCGGAGCCGCTGGGCAGGCAGTTCGCGTCGGAAGGTAGCGCTGCCCAAATGCTCCACCCAGACATCCTCGACCGCCAGCACGGGCCAGCCCGCTCGCCAGGCCCGCCAGCACAGCTCCAGGTCCTCGAAGCGGCCGGGAAAGTAGACGGCACTGAACCCGCCCAGCTTAAGAAACTTGCGACGCCACACCACCAGCACCACCCCGGCGGAAGGCGCATAGGCCGGACCGCCCATGGCGGGCAGGGGGGCTGCATTCAACTCCGTGTGCAGAATCCCCCTGCGAAACCGCAGCCTCGCTCGCGGTCCCTCACAACTACCGTCCTTCGCAGACCGGACCAGCGGTGCCGCTGCGAACGCCTCCGGAGCACCCTTCAACACCTGAACGGCCGCGTCAAACATTGACGGCGAAGGAACGACGTCATTGTTACACAACGCAACCAGTGGTTGATCCACGGCTCGAGCGACTTCGTTGAACGAAGCCAGCCCTTGGTTCTGCGCCCGGTAAAGCCCGACGGAAGGGAAGCGGCGGAGAACAAGCTGGCGTGAGTCGTCGGTGGAGTCATTATCAATCACCGTCACTGCGGCCCCCCCACGGGTGCGCTCCGCCGCCAGGCAGATCGCCGGTAAGCAGCGGATAAGCAGGTTGCGGCCGTTGTGGTTGAGCACAAAGACGTGAAGCTGCCCCCTGCAGCTCTGCGGGGGCCGACACCAGCCATACGCTGGAGTTGTTTCTCGTCCAAAATACCGGCGGTCCTGGGTTTGCCTCATCATCTCCGCTGTCCGTTGTTGGCCGTGTCCCGTCGCTCAAGCGGTGCGACCCAGAACGCAATCACCGCTACGGCCGCCAGAAACACGGCGTCGTTAAACAGCAAGGCCAGATGGTAGTTCCAGGCCCGTTCGGCAAACAGGGCGAAGGCAAGGGTATTCGCAGCCAAACGGACACCAAAGAAGCCCAGAAGCCCCGGGATCAGGGCAAGCGTGCTGAGGGTCGGGAAAAGCCATCCGGTCAGGGCGATTCCGGCAACCACATACAGGGCGAACCGGCTCGCGACTGCCAGCGCAGCGCGCAGCATGGAGAACTGCAGCCCATCCGCCTCAGCACCGATCGCAGTGCGGTAAAACTCATTAATCGGCAGGTACGCGTCACGCCCGCCGCCGTAGAAGAACAGCAGCAGGCACACGAAAACCGCCGTAGCACAAGCTAGCGTCCATTGGACTGAAGTGCGCTCTCCGACGGCTCTGGCGCAAGCTGGGCGCTCGGACCCCGGTTGCAGGTAGAAAAGCAAGCCAAGGAAGAAGATGGTCCACATCTGCGGCCAGGGCAGCAGTAGGGGGGCTACAGCGACGGCCAGCGCCGCAAGTTTCTGAGCAAGGTGCACCCGGTTCACAAACGACGCGACCAACAGCAGCAGCGCGCCGCACCACGCCGTGATGCCAAGCCACGGTTCTTGAGTGGCCCGAGCAATCGAGCCAACCGTTGAGGCCGCGGCAGCGGCAAGAGCGAAGCGGTCTTTCCTGCGCATTGCCCCCCAGGCGAAAGCAGCAAGGCCGGCTGAGGAAATCGCCGCAGACCAGGGTACGCCGGTGCAATGGTTCGGGTCGTAGGAGAGCTTCTGCCCGATGGCAGCAAGGGGGAAAAGCGCGCAGATCAGCGCACCGGCTCGGCGGGATGCGGCAGGGCTGCGGGGAGCAAATGCGTGCACCAGAGCCCACGCCAGGCCCCCGTAGAGCAGGAGGTCGGCGCGGTTCCGTTGAAGGGCCGAGACGCTCGCACACAAGCTCACGCCCATCAAAGCAACAACGCGGACCCGCGTCTGGTTCAGCACCGCGACCGTGGCCCCCGCAAGGGCGCAGGTAGCCAGCACGGCCCAGGGCGCGCGGAAGAACTCGCTGGCCCGCAACTGCGGCAGGTCGTCCAGAAACGTGCCGTCTAGTTGACCGGCACCGGAGCGGACTTTTTCGACGAAGAGCCAACCGAAGGCCGCCGCGACGATAAGAGCTGCCAGTGTGCCGGTGTTCTCCGACCGATAAAGGGGGCATAGCTTGAGCGTAACAACGACGAGCACGACAGCCGTCAACGAGCACAACCACCAGGTCAATCGCGCTGCCCGTTCGGCCTCCTTCTTCGCCGCTACCAGAATTGCACGTGCCGACTTGGGGGTCTCCCCGACGGCATGATCAGATAGCGGCCGAATCGCCGCCGTGATCGACTTTGCCGGCAGACTTCTCACCAGAAGGTCGGTGTATTTCTCGTTCAAGCGCTGCAGCCTGTGTGCGGCTGCACCCCGGAGGAGCTCCGGAGGGGGCACGCCTGCGTATCCTGCAGGCACAGGGCTCCCGATAACGGCGGCCATGAGCAAAGGCCATGAGGTTTGATCAAGCTCCACACCGGCCTGCGGACGGAACATCGGACCGCACGCTACGAACGGAGCGTTGCGCACGGCCGGGTCAACAGCGCTCGAATGCCCCCCGTCGTCTCTTACGCCGTGGTCCGACAGAACCAGCAGCAGATCCTGCTGCAGGTTGAGCCGTCTTGCGAACTGCAGGAGCGCCTGATCGAGCCACTGCACCACCTGCCGGTATTCGGTGCTGCGAGCCCCGTGGCGGTGAGCAGCCGCATCCAGAGCGGCGAGGTGACAGAACAAGATTCCGCGGTCCGTCCGCTCCAGCCGCTCCACGGTCGCTTCGCAGGCACGCCGGTCGTGTTCGGGGATGTTCTCCATCTGGTCCAGGCGCCATACGTAATCCGCGCGGGCGTACTCTGCCACCCAGGCGTACCCGGACGCCGGTCCCGAGTAGTAACAGGGCATCCCACTGTCTGTCACCCAGGACCGCAAGCGTCGCGGACGGGGACTCAGGTCGTTGTACACGTCCCACAGGGTCGCCGGCTTACCGGCAAGGAAGGCCTTGTAGAACGAAGCGCTCACCGGAAAGGGACCGGGCTGGTGGTGGCCGGCAGTGGCTGAGGCGCGGAGCCGGGCAAGTCCGGGCATCGCCTCTGGATCGGCAGCCACATCGGCGCGCAGCGCGTCGAGGATGACGACAAGTGTCCTTCGCGGCGGCTCTACCGGGAAGGGAACATCCATCGGTGGGAGGCTGGCCTGCACGCCGGGCTGCAGCAGGGAGAAGAACGCGGGGACGCCGGCGGCCAGAAAACCGATCCAGAGGAGCGCGAGCGCAGTGATCCTGCGGCGTCGGTTGCTCGGGTACGAACCGGCCGGCTCCGTCTGGCGTGACCGACGTGTTTCCGGCGGCATCACCGTTGCTCCCCCTTCAGACGCACCTGGTCATTGGCCTGCCCGGGCTGTTCGCGTAGTTTTCCCGTTCAGGGCCTGGCGAGCGCACACGCCGCACCAGGCGGGCGGCGGCCAGCGTCAGAGCAAGCAGTCCAGAACCCGTGGCCCACAGACGGAGCGTCAGGGCTCCGGCTGTCACAGTCACCGCACTGAAGGCAGCCAGCACGGCGAGCTGGGGGAGGATGTTTGGGAACTCACATAAGCGAAAGAGCCACCGCCACGGACGGGGCCGCGGGTGCTCGGCCCCGCACCGGACGGCCAGCCCGCTCTTGACCGTTGTTCGCGCCTCCGCCAGTCCGTGGGCCTCGAGCGCGACCTGGCCGAGAAAGAAGAGGAGGGGAGCTCCCACCGCAGCGTCTGCGAGCTTGGCAGCCGCCCCCTGCGCGCATCGAGCGATCGCCCAGGCGCCGGCCAGGTGCACCAGCCCGTGCATGTAGAAGTCGAAATAGGCCCCGGCGACGCTGGTCCGACCGGTAAGTCTGGCCACCTGGCCGTCCACATGATCCGTCAGGTACCAGAGGAAGAGGAACGCGGTGCCGAGCAAGAGGCTGCGCGGAAAAGGAGCCAGCGCGAATGCGACCACCGCTGCCAGCCCGAGGAGGAGGCTGAGGAGCGTTATGGCATGGGGGGAAACAGCTCCCTTCGCGAGGATGGCCGAGATCGGCAGTGCCCAGGGACGCGCCCACCAACGGGCGAGGGGGTAGCCGATCGACGGGTCCTGCCTCTTGTAGGCGCGCTCTCGAAGGCAGCGCCACCGATCGACGAACTTAACCACGGTAGCCATGGTTTTGCCGGCCTCCGTTCCGGACACGGTTCCTGCACGGCTCACCCGAAGCAGCGCGCCGGGCGTGGTAGCCAGACGCAGCGTCTACCAGCACAGCAGCCGCACGTTGTCGGAAGCGGATTGTGTGGTCACGGAGCGCCCGCAGCGTCGGGGTCGGTTGGTCCACCACCCGTGGAGTTCCAGGATCGCCGCCGGCGCCACACGCGCCACCCCACCATGATTGCCGGGGCGGACACGATCCCGCCCACGATCCACTGGAGAACCGGATAAGGTGCCGTCATTTGCAGCGAAACCACCGCGGACGCGAGATAAATTGCGGAGACGGCCAGCGGGAGGGCACAGCGCCCCTGAACTTGGCGGCTCGCCGTGATGCACGCCACCGACAGCCCCATGCCGGCGATCGCGGCCGTGCCGGCCGCGACCCAGGCGATCACGGCTAGCGATTCGGCCATCAGGTCAAGGACCGCCACCGTGGCCGCCGCTCCCGCACATGCAGCCACGGCGTAGGCGGCACACATCCGCCAGGACAGTTTCAGGGTGACGAGCGCGTGTCGCAAAGGAAGCGTGCCCCCCAGGATGGCCGCGGATACTAAGGTGCCCCACACGGCGTCCAGTCCGCTTCGGTAACGCGGCAAGAGCCACGCTGTGAGGGGCAAACCGATGAGCACGGCAGCCACGCACACCGGCACAAGTGCTGCAACGAGCAACGCCGCAGCCTGCAGGCTGAGTCGCAACACCTCCTCGGGCCGCTGAGTCTGCGCCAGACGCACCCCCATACGGGGGAAAAGCACGTTCGCGACAAGGTTCGCCTGGTCGAATACCCGAGACGAGATGAGCAGAGCGGTCGTGTACAACCCCAGCAGCGTCGCCCCATGCGACGCGTAGAAGATGACCACCACGCGTTCGGCCGAACGAGCGGCGGTAAGCGCAAGGGCGCCCGCCGCCAGCGGCGCGCCGTGCGCGATTAACCTTCGTACGTCGCCCGTCGAAACTCGCCCCAGGCTGAGCACGCGCCCCGTTGATGTCACATAGGCCAGATTGATCAGCTCGGTAAGCACCGCGCCCGCAACCAATCCGGTCAGCCCGAAGAAATAGGCGCCGCTTCCGAGAAACACCAGCTCCAGAAATGCCCCAAGGATGCGGGAAACCGACGGTCGTTGGAAATCCAGGCGGGAGCGCAGGACCGTGAGCGACAGCGTCAGGATCCGTCGCGCGCCGAGCAGAGCAGCAGCCCCCACAAACGCGACGGCCCACTCCCTATCCGACCGAAGAAGAGCGGCTGCCGCACAGACCAACAAGAGAATCGCAACTAGAACGCTTGAAGCGATCTCGATCCACAGGGCTGCGCGTACCGCCCGCCGCATGCCTCGTCGGTCATTAGCCCCCGTCGCCACCGCGACTTCCACCGCGGCAGCACGGGTAGCGCCGAGGTTGGCGAACCCCGCGTAGTCCACAATCAGGCGAATTGCAGACCAGATCCCGACCACCCGAGGGCTCAGTGTGTGCCGGACCAGGTAGCTTGTGACGACACCTAGTGCCGTGGCGCAGTGCGAACTCGTGAGCACGGTCCAACAGTCGCGTAAGAACGACGAACGGACCGCCGGCTTCGGCTTGCCGGTTGATTTGTGCTGGACCGTTGCTAGTGCCACGTCCTGGTTCCTTGCGCCTGTCGCCGCCACGAGCCGCTTGGACTAGGTGGCCGGGGCTAACCTCTCCTCTGTCTCCCCTGGCCCCCAAACATCTGAGCCGCGCCTGGGGTGTGGCCCGGCCACCGATGTTCACGTGCTCGGCTGCTAGCTACCAGCCGCTGGGTCACTGAACCACTCCCGGTCGCGGATTGTTTTCCACCGCTTCGGACCGCAACCGGGCTGTCGGCCGGATCCTCTGTGCTGCCGTCCGGTCACCGGGCCCCATGCATCACAGAGAGCAGGGGACCTCTATCAGACCGGGCCGGGCACCGTTCGTCAACGCCGAACGAACGGGGCGGGTGGCCGTGGATTCCCCGCGAGGGGCGCAGATCGGCTTGACGACCGCCACCCCCAAATAGACGCTCAGAAAAACGTGCGTCCATCCGGCACACAATCCCCGAAGCGGGACGTGGGGTTCCCTTAAACCTCTGGCCGCATCCGCCGGGCTGCGGACGATGCAGCAGTATACGCCTGTACAGCGCGGAGCACCCTCGTGTGTCTGCGGCAACCGCGCGACCGGCCCCCCACGGATGACAGATCGATGCGGCGCACAATGCCAGCCACCTACAAACCCCGCGGCCGTTCACCGGACCCAGCACCGCCGGCGCGCGTATCGTCCCCCGCGCGCGGACTCAACGGACGCGCACGGCCGGGTACTTGCGGATGTCGCCGCGTATGAGCCGGGCGAGCAGGGCGACCTGCAACTTGAGGCATTGACGGTAGGTGACGTTGTAGCCGAAGACCGGGTGCGTCATCGTTTGTCCCAGCCGCAACTCGTAGACGCGCAGAAACGCAGAACGACCGCGGCTGTTGAGGTTGACGGCGCTGCCCGTGCGCACGAAATGCTCCGGCCCGATCATCCGGCGGTTTACGGCGGTGAACACCGCGGAGTCGGCGAGAATGGGACGGAATGGTTCCATGAGATCCAAGGCCAGGGCAGGGCGGCGGCAGCGCATCTGGTGGTAGAAACCGACATAGGGATCCAAACCGAACAGACGGCAGTACAGTTGCAACTCGCGACACAGAAGCGAATAGGCGAACGAAAGCATAGCGTTCACCGGATCGCGAGGGGGACGCCGGTTACGCTGTTCGAAGTGAAAAATCCACTGACCGTCCGAGTTGTCCGGCTCGTCGGCCGGGTCTGTGGACTTGAGCATGCCGGCGAAGTTTTTGAAGTAGCAGCTTGCCGCGGCCCCTTCGATACCAAGCAATGTCTCCAGACTCGTAGCTCGCTCTGCTTCGCGAACGAAGTATCGTAACGCGACCAGCGCCTCCCGTGGCGGATCGACGTGGTTGCGCTGCAGGAGGGCACGCTGGTTGTGGATCTTTGCGGCGACGAGCTCACGGGCAAGCTCGAGCGCGAACCGTTGATTACCCGCCTGAAGATGCTGCTCGTGGCGAAGCAAGGCGTTGCGGTCTTCAAGCGGCTCGGTGATGGCATATGGGTATCCGCCGTAGGTGTACTTGAGGATCGGGATACCTTCGCTGACGAGCAGCTTCTCGGCCTGGGTGGTGATCTGCACGTTCCCGTACGTACAGACGTGGTGGATATCCTTCAAGCAGAACGACTGTTGGCCGTCCCGAGTGACCACGACGATGTTCATGCCGCGCTTGGTGATCTTTGCCCCCTGAGTGTTAACATGCAGGATCTTTTTGTCCGTGCGGTCCACACCCAGAGGGCGGATCGTCTCGGGCCGTTCCCGATAGTTCTCGGGCAAATCGGCCTGCAGCTCGGGGAAAAGAGCCAACTGCACGGTGGGCGCACCGTCCGTGTCACTCCAGGTCAGCCACACCTCATCCGGCAGACAAACGGGGGCCAGGGAACAGCCGTCGCACTTCGAGCTGCCGAACAAGGGGGGCGGGATCCGGCGGCGCTCGGCAAGGGTACGGGCGCCCTCGATCTGCTCGATCAGCCACGCGATCGCCTCGTCGGTGGCAGCCACGCGCACCCGCTGCTTTGTAGAGGCGTAGTACACGATCCCCTCGTCGCATTGGTAGCCGTTGTCCCGCAGGATAAGCACCTGGGCAAGGATTTGAGCTCGGTCTGGGGGCCACGCCTCAGGCACACCGTCAGCATCGCAACGTGGACTGCCACGCTTGTAATCGACCGGGACAACCTTACCGTCCTGCACCTCGAGGAGGTCGATACGGGCAATGATGCCGTACCTGTCGCTCGCCAGCAGTTTCGCACGTGCTTTGAAGCTGGCCCCGGGCTCGATCTCCTCCGCCTCGGGCAGTGTCCCCGCTTCTTCGTCCACTCGACGGTGAACCTGCTTGCCATCGAGCGTGAATTCGTTGTCCAGAAAGACCCCTTCAACGTGCTCGAGGTAGAAAGATCGAGGGCAAAAGACGTATGCGTTGATCATCCGTGCCGGCAGGTACTCTGTCTCCTCGGACGCGGATGCGGGCGATGGGTTTACCGACTCGTCGCCCGAGTGGAGCTCGAAACCTTCCGCCGCCTGGTGACGCACGTCGCTCATGGATGTTCCTCCCAACACGTGCCGCAGAAGACGTTGCTTTACCCGAGCCCGCACCAACAGGAAGCCCGGTTTCTCATCCTGCCGACCGTGTCCGGATCACAACGGCGGACGTACTTCTCTGTCCACACGCATGCCAGTACGACGAACCACCAGAAGCCCCAAAGGCTCGAACAGATCCGCCATCACAGGCGTCACCACCCTCGATGCTGTGCGACCAGCACGTTCGTGAAGCTGCAATAGGCTTACCCAGACTGCAAAGCAGTTGGCACCAGCCTCGCACCCACCGGTGTTCACACGATAAACGCCGGAGCGTCGATTGCAGCGTATGGACGGCCTATCGTGTGGATGTCCCGGTTTGCTCTGGAAGCGCTCGGACCTAAGTTGATGAACAGCACCTGGTCTTCAGAATGGTCGATCACGTCTTTCAGGAGGGAACGGAGCCGCATCCGCTCCGACTCGGTGAGGTGGCATTCGAAGACACTGTACTGGACGCGGGTTCCGAAGCCCTCCAGAATGGTAGCCACTCTACGCAACCTTTTCGGGTCACAGATGTCGTACGCGACGAGCCACATCGTGCGCATACAGCAACCTCCGACCACCATCCGGACCAGGTGTCCTCCGAGACGTGTGCTCGATCCCTCCGAGCCGGGTCGCGCGCGGCCGGTGCGGGGTGCCGCGCTCCTTCCAACGCCCTCCTCGCCCTTGTTGGCGACATGCACAGTATAGTTAATTTGGGTAAAGCACACAAGATAAGATGTCTGGATCCCGTGGCTCCTTCCAGCGTCCGATCCCCGCATCGTGGACGATCACTCGCTGCCGTTGTACCGTGTATGCGATCGGCCGCGGTTCTACGCAGACGCCTGCGACCTGCTCTCGAAACAGTCGAGCATGGATCTGCAGCGACGTGTCTTTTTGGCCCAACTCGCTCGGCAGCTCTGTTTCCGCGCCGCGCCGGTGGAGAAAGCGATAAGCCGAAGCCGAGTACCCCCCTGCGGGTTCCGGTCATCCTGCTCCAACCGGCTCAACGGAAACGGCACGGAGACATGGACAACAGACAGTAGCAAGAGAAGAACGAGACCCTGTATCCTGTGCGACTCCGTGATTTTTCACTCGGGAGCTCCCCCACCGGGAACGTACCCCTAAACGCCAAGGACACTTTCCAGTAGGCGACGCTCCCCCTTCCTAGGTAGCCCGGTGGGGTCCGGCGGTCGAAGCCCCTTCCTGAGGATTCGATAAGGCGCATCCGTCCAAATTCGCACGGCCCTCTCGGATCCACCTCGCATCCATAGCCCCCCAGCGGTCACGCCGCCGCCGTGTAGCTCGCCAAGAGGCTTTTCAGACACAACCCAAGAGGAGAAAGTTGGCACCCGCTACGGACGGTGCTCCATGCGGCGGTCTCCGTCAACTTGCCCACCTCATCCACCGCCAGGCGGTCGCGGGTGGGACGCAAACGGCGTCGGCCAACCGTGCTATTCAGTTTCTTATCGGCCACATCCTGTCCCATACCGGGGCACCCAGCCCACCGGACATCTGTTTTCAGGCATCGCCCTGCTCGATGGTTCGCCACCGCGAAGTGAGCCTCATGCGGGCTGGGCGGGGGAGAAATTCTTGTAGTACTGGTTCGGCGCGAATCGACGTGAACGGAAGATCTCTGCGATGCCCATCGCACGCAGCGTGGTTCGATCGGGCGTCGGACGATGGAGCTCCGGATGGGACACAAGACTCCGAATAGGATCTGGCCCCAGCGGGTGCTCCCAAATCGGCCAGGTAAAGTGCATCTCTCGCTCCGTTTGCGAAAAACCGGTCGTGACCAGCGAAGAGCCGACGGGTACCGATGGAAAGAAGATCAGCGCCTCGATCGCCAGGCTGTTGGCACCGAGCATTGTTCGGTTAGGCGCGGTGGACGGATTATCCCAGCGGAGCGCGTAGGGGGCGTCTTCCGCCGGATCCCAGCGAAAGGTGCTTTGGTCGTCACTGTAGTCCCAGGGCAGAAAGAGGGCACGCTCCAGGTGCTGCCGTGTTGTTGCCCTGCGAATCTTCACCGCATACGCGGGAAAGCCGTTGCCGCTGTTGTCAGCGGAACGCACCATGCGGAAGGCTGTATCCAGAAAGGTACCGTCGTCGTTGGTGACAGCCTCGGAACCCAGGGCTGCCAAGAGATCAAGCTCCCGCCGCTCCGTAGTTGTTCGAACGGCTTGCAAGAGAATCTCCCGGAACCGCCCAGCAGCGAAGGGCATCCTGCTCTCGTGCTCAAAAACATCCATCGGCAGCTGGGCCAGTTCGCGGTCCAGGTAATCAAGCAACGCGTTGCATTCTTCAGGACCGTCCACCAACACAGGCATCCATTGCCCCACCTCGAACTGCCAACCCAGTCGCGCGTGCTTGTAGTTCCGAGCAACGACGGCGAGTGTACCCAAAGCGCACAGGAAGCCCAGAGGATTGGCACCGTTTATCCCCTCAAGGCGAATGGTGGTTCCGTAGCTACCCATCATGAACTCCTCCCACCTGCGCTCACTTGGAGCCCTTGGGCGGTCCCTGCCCGTGACGCTTCGGTGGCTTCCTTTTCGCTCACCCGGTGGTCGGCAAGCACGAAAATCGCTTCAAGCCACGCCAGCCCCCACCAGCCGTAGCGGCGCACGAGCCGCCAGAACCGCTCCAGCATGCCGCTATCGATTCGGCCTGGGGGCGGCCAGCGCCGTCGTTCGTCTGCCTGGACATCCACCTCACACCACCGGATCTTCAGGGGCAGATCCTCCGGATCGGCCGCTGCATCGTCCACGACCGGCGCGAACGGGCGGGCGTAGCCGTGGTGCATCCCGATCAAATGGCGCACGAGGTCCCAATCAACAGGCTGATGGTCGTCCAGGTCAGCCTCCTGATCGGCTAGAAGGGGGGAGATCCTAGGCCGGCAGTGTTCGAGGATCTGGAGGGAAACGAGTTCGTGGCGGAACTCGTCGGGCAGGTCGGCCAGCTTCCAGGCCTCGCGGAATCCGCGTGCATCATCGCGTAAGCCGATGGATTTAGCGTAGACGTCTGCAGCGAGCTGGGCGACCAGTCGGCTTCCTCCGCACAAAAACGCCTGGTATCGGATATCCGCTTTTCCAAGATCGTGCAGCCAGGCTGCCAGTTCGAGCGTACGCACGAGACGGTCAGGAAGGTGGGTAAGCTTCCCGAACTCGCGCGCGTAGGAAGCAACACTCCTGGAGTGATCATAAAGGGTCACGCGCCCCGTAGCCGAAGCGGTGTCGTCGTCCAGTGAGATGACCTCGGGGTAGGTAATGCGATCGAGAGGTCGCGGAAGGGGGCGGCGGCTCCGAAGAACGATGCCGCCGAATGGATGGGGAATGAGTTCGGGTCGGAGGGTGCGCTGCAGTCCCTGGTTGATTGCTTCACGCAGCCAGGCGGGGATCCAGTCCGCATCCGGTTGCTCAATCAGCTCCTTCAGCTTCTCGACCAGCTCGTCGCGGTTGGGCAACGCGTCCGGATCGCCGCCGTATGCGACCAGCAGCTCCTTGAGCTCGGTAAGAGCCGCAGGCTCTTGTTCGGGGGGCTCGCCGAACGGCTCCAGGACCGGAGCGACGCCCGGTGCTGTGGGACGGAGATGGAGCCGTAGGACAGCTCGACGCCGCACTTGCCACTGGCAGAGCTGCGAGACGTCAATCCGTTCCGGCGACGCGTCCGGAATGTAGCCGAGCACATCCCAGCCCTCGACGCCGACGGGAAGCACGATGGTATCACCGGGACGTAGCTGGCCGGTCTGCCGGAGCAGAACGCTCTCGCGCGGCCCCCTCCAGATGAGTCCGCATGGAGGCGCCTCGCGTCTCTCGCGCGTTGGGGGCACGGCCATGTTCTCCACGTCGGCAAGGAGCGGATCCAGTTCGGCCTCTCGCTGCCGACGGCGCTCGCTCCACCATCGAGCAAAGATCGGAAGCGGTACAGGGAGGCATTCCATTTGGGTAGGCGGACAAAGGGATACAGCTTCGACGACGTTTGCTTCGAAGGTGGCCGCTTCTTCTCCTCGTTCGCCCGGAACCGCCCACTGTTCAGGGTCAGGCAGATCGGCGCGCCAGCACACGTGCACCTCGGGGACGCTTCGCTGCGGCCCGTGCAAGAAAATAGCGACGTCGGGGCTCGAGTGGGGGGGCGGAGAGGTTTGCACAAGGAGGTCCAGGTGGGCGGGCAATAAGACCGGGGCCTCAGGCGCCTGGTACAGCAACCGTTCGCGCTCCTCCGGGGAAAGCGACCGCCAGAGCCGGTCCATCGCCACCACGCCGAAGTCAACCTGCCCGTTCTGACCCCACCGTTCCAGTTGCTGCCAGGTGTTCTTCAACGCCTCCCCGTAGATCGGGTCAGGCGAGTTTGATGATTGCTGGTCGGCGCGGATCACGACGACCCCCTTCGCCTGGATCGGTCGGCCCGATCGGTTCAGGCGTCCGAAACGCTGTCGCAACGCGTCCAGGCTGGCACACTCGGTGACCATCGCGTCGAAATCCAGGTTGGCCCCCACTTCGATACATTGGGTTGCCACCACGAATACCGGGCGATCCAGCCGCCGCTGGGCACTGTCCTGCACGCTCAGACGACGCAGCCATGTTTGGGTCACCCGATCCCGATCGATCGGTCGCATTCTTCCAATGACCAGCACGACGTCGAACTCGTCGATCTTCTGTTCCCGGAGCCTCGTGCGCAGTCTGTTGAGTGCCGTCTGGGGAAGAACTCCGTCAGGTTCGGCGTTCGACAAAAGCAGTTCGAAGATGCGATATGCGTGTCGAGCTGTGGCCACGCGGTTAGCAAGCACCGCGATCGCCCGGTGCTGGTCGCTCACGCAATCGATCGCCTGTTCCACGAGGCTGAGGGCAAGCTTGGCAAGGGAGTTCTCCCCCCGGGCATCCCGAGCCACGACCAGCCTGACGGGCTTCGAAGCCCCGATGCGTTTGCCCAGGACCGGGTCCTTTAGGTCGTCTCCGCTCACCGTCGTCAGCTTTCCACCGCATGTTTCGGGCGGAGTCGCGGAGAGAATCACCACGTGGAACGGGTTCTTCAACGGTTGTTCGCACCAATCGCCCTGGCGGTACCGCGCCACCGCCTGCAGGGTCTGTCGGAATGCGTTGGCACAGTGCGCCTCGTCAAGGAGGATGAGCGCGTCGTTGCCGGCAAGGCCCGCATGCACCGGCCAGGATCGGAAGGATCGTCCATAAGAGCGGAAAAGCAATCGGGACCCGATTTGGTCCACCGTGCTGGCGATCACGCAAGGCTGGGTTGGCGTCCGAGCCCAGGCGTCGTCGCGGTACATCCCCCCACGGAGCTGGTGGCAGGTGAGCGGCACTTCCGTTCCGCCCACCTGACGCAACCTATCGGCCACGGCTTTCAGGATGCCGGATTCTGCTTCGAACAGCCTCTGTGCCAGGACGCGGGCGTGCTCGTACGCTTCATCCACCACCACCCGCCGGTCGATGACCAGAAAGATGCGGCGGGGAGCAGTACGTTGGTCGGTGGGCAAGTGTGCCTGAGCCGCGAGAGCAAACACAGCAATGTCGATGCATGTAGTCTTGCCGGAGCCGGTCGGTAGGGCCAACACATCGGGCCACGATCCCCGGCCCCCTTCCACGGAGGAGACCTGCTCTGCCAGCCTAACCTGCCACGGGAACGGCTCCGGAGCGTAGCCCGTCTGCGTGTCGCGGTAAACCTCACGGAAGAACTCTCGAAAATGTTCCGGCGTCAGTTCCATACCGCTTCACCCTTTCCGGCTGCCAAATCAGGCCAAGGCTTCTCGGGCAGCGTTGTAACGTGCCGCACATCCAGAGCTTTCGGTCTGCCGCGTCCGGATCTCCCGGTCGAATCCAGGTCCACCCCCAAATCGGGTCAGCGGACGCGCTGGGGCGGTTGAATCGCAAGCTAACCGAGCGGGCGGCAGAAGCCGTAACCGCGATACCGCCCGGCTCCGATGATAATCGGTCCATGCACAGCTCTGTCGAACACGAGTACGGCATGCACGTGCTCGATTTGGCCTCCGTCACTCTTGCGCTGGACGCGGGGCATTTCCCGAACGTGGGGTACTCCGGCGAGGATCGGTGCCGGGGTAGCCACAACGTGCACGGGTTCTGGCAGCCCGATCCGGACGCACGCAGCTTTGATCAAGTCCTCCACCGCGCGCCAGTAGGCTTCTCTTTTCCCCTTCGGGTGACGGTCCAGGCAATACGGGGTAACGGTGGCCCATCGTTGCGATGGCCCCACCCAGGTGTGGGGGTCCAGTGCGTGACGATAGTCGCTCTGGTCAGCGAGCTCCAGCGTACACTCCCCCAGACGCCCCATCACCAAGCGGATGGGCCGCGGCCATCCCGCTTCGTCGAACAGAAGAGGGTTCAGGCATTTGCCCGCTTCCTGGAGGGTGATATCGCGGGGCAGGACGATCGCCATGCCCAGCAGATGCCCGTCCGCATGCTCCCGCCCCACATGGGGCAGGGGAACGAGCGCCAGGTGCCCTGTCGCCCGTTCGCTCGGTCCCCCTTCCGGCTTGTGGCCACTGACCCACTCGGGAACAGGCTGCGGACAGGAACGCATGATCATGTTGCGCAGGTGATGGGTAAGCTGAAGGGTCGAGTGGAGACCGAAAACCGGGCCATCGGTTTGACGAAGAACGATCAAGTCAGGCGAGAAGTGGGAAGAGGGCCGGGGTGGCTCCTGGATCGGGTTGGTCCACGTAGCGTACGGGGTCGCAGGAACGATGGGAGGCCGTTGCCCCCGTTCATATGCAGCGGCAAGCTGGGCCAACCGACCGGGGCAGGGCACCCGTAGACGCCAGCGGCCGACGCCACGGGTATCAGGCCGCAGTCGGAGCCAGCGCTCAGCATCCGCCGGCAGCGAGGGGGCCTCCTCGCTCACCCACATCTGCACCGGTGAGGACGAGTGGCCCACGTACGTGACCCGGGTGCACAACTGCCGGAGCGCCTGAATATGTGTGCCCGGCACAGCGTCTTCCCACACGAAGTGGACCGTGTCCTCGAGCGGAACGGCTGCGGGGAATGTCCTGGGTTGCCTCGGTCGCTGTGCAGGCAGCAATTGCAACCCCTGGGCCACCTGAGACTGTGTGATCTTCCGGTTCGACCGTAACCTTGGCGCTTTGACGTCGTTCACAGGCACGTAGACCTGGTGCACGTCCTGTGGCTTGCACGACGTCGCATACAGTACCGGTGCTGGAAGCCGTTCAAGCCATTCGAGAGCGGCGCGTTCCTGGTGAGTTCGGTCCCCTTCGAAGTAAGCGGCGGCCAGGGCCATGAAGATGCGATCCGGATGAGGGGGCCACTCGGCCAACGTCCGATTCATCACGTGAGCAGCCACAGCGCGGCCACACAGATAGCGCACGGTCAAGGTCAAGCTCACGCTTCCACCTCCCCCTTTGCCTCTGCCGCGAGTTCCTGGCTCTTGCGCACCAGAGCGACCAGCTCATCTGACGGCCTGAGCACCACCTCCTCGTCCATCCAGGGCAAACCAAGCGCGCGTGCGGTATCCAACGCTTCGTTGAACAGGGTTACGGCATCGTCGGGCGTCAGATGGAACCGGGTTGGTTCCTCGCCGGGAACGTCCAGAATCTCCCACACGGGTCGGGCCTTGGGAACGATCAGGCAGCGCGACCGGAGATCGCCGTCAAGCTGCGCCAGGGCTGCAGCACAGAGTCCCATCGCTGCGAGCACGACCCGGGCGGCCGTGTCCACCCGAGGATCATACCGGTTCTCAAGGGGGAAGCGGAGGCGCCGCAAAGCAGCCAGCGAGATCACGGTGGTCTGCACAATCCGTTGCACGTAAACGCCCCCCTCGGCAATCGTGGGAGTCACATTGCCATGATTGGCCTCCGAAGGCCGCCCGGTCTTGCCAAGCTTGACAGGTTTGCCCTTCTCCCGAGCAGCCTTTTTCTCATCGAGCGTCCATCCGCCGTCCGGAGTCCGGTACAACGGACCGGCCTCTAGCATGATCTGCGCCGGGTCAATCCGGCTGCTCGTCTTCTTACCCAATTGGACGCCTAGGCCGACGATCTCGGAAACGATTGCACGCTGGAACTTGACGCCCAGCCCTCCGCGCGGGCCGGTTGAGTCCCACATGCCGAACAACAGCGCTGTGGGACAGACCTCAAAAATTGGCGTCGCGTTCCGGACGTCGGCTACATCCAACCGCTTCCCGATCGCCGATTCACGGAATTTGACCCCGTCGTAGAGGCTGTCCCGGAGCAGAGCGTCCGCAATCCGATGAGGCGCTTCGAGACTGGTAATCCTCAGGGGGCGGAGCAACTTGTCCGCCGGAAACTCGACCGTAATAACCGGCAACTTGATCCGTCCCTCCTCCCAGGCACGCAGCAGGCACAGTTCCATCCGGTTCGCCTGCGATTGCACCGAGTCGATCAGCACCCGGTCCGCTACGGTGATGTCCGCCTCCAGTGCGTTCTCGGGCTTGATGCGCCGCCTCCCCACCAGCGCGTAGTTTCCCCCTTCGTAGGTGGGTGGGAAAATCGGAGCATCCGGGCCACCTGCCGGTTCGTACTCCGTGACACACCTCAATGCCGCCGCTGTACCATCGATCGCTTTGCGGAGCAACTCAAGTGTTGACGAAGCCGATGTAGCCATGCTGCTTCCCCCTACATTTCACATCTTGCCCACTCATTCGCCCTGCAACGGCCAGTTCCAGTTGCAAGCCTCTCCTGCGCCAAACGTCCGCTTCTCTCCTTGGCGGATCGTGGCCCGGCCCCGCCCGTGCCACAGGCACCGCCCACACACCGTCCGCGTCCTACCACGCACGGTTAGCGATGCGGTCAGGGGATCCCCCTTCCCATAAGAAGGTACGACCGGCTCGACAGAAACTGACACCGTCCTGGGCCACGCCGTCCACGAAACGCCAGGGCGTAGTGGAACAGACCTCGTGCAGGCCAGGCCGCCCCGACGCCGCTTGGCAGAGAACCGAATGAGGAGAACATGCGGCAAAAGCAGCGGGTCTGCATGGTGGCCCCAGCCGGGCAACCGATCACGAGATAAGGCCTGCGCCCCGCCATGCATGAAGTGTGGTAGCGGCACCCTGTACCCCGTCATACGCATCCGTCCTCCAACACCAGCCGAACACCGCAGGATAGCAAAACCCTATCGGACACGTCAAGGAGTCGGCGCTCGCCCAACCAACGAGCCCTGATCGAGGCATTCGGAACCAGCAACGCCCCAACCGGGACTCCCTATCGCCAAGAAACGAGACCGCCCCAGCCGGCCGCCCCATCTGCCAATCGCCGTACCTATGGCACCCACAGCTTCGATACCCCGACGGGCACGGCTCCAAAGCCCTTAACCCACGGTGCACTGTCTAGGAACGAGCCGGACGCAGCGCAGCCAAGTCGCCGGAAACCGAGAAGGAAGTGGCCCCAGGGAATCAGCCAGCGGGATGGCACCGGTGGTCGACGCGACCTCAACAGTTACCCGTGCAGGGGGCATCTTGCCGACTGGCAACTCGCTGTGACCCCAGATCCCATGGCTCTCCAGCCACCGCGAGCACGACAATTACGATGGTTGCGACCAGTGAAACGGCGAACGCTGCCGGTAGCAGGCGGGGACGGTAATGGAGCCTGATCCGGACGGAACCACCGGCGGGCACGCGGACTCCGAG
>JALSID010000108.1 GCA_026981825.1 Planctomycetota bacterium | reverse complement strand
TCCAGTTGGCGGCAGTGTTCGCGGAGCCCCTCGCTGGAGCCGGCATCGAACATCAGGGGGAAGAAGTCTCGGTTCCAGGTGACCACCGCCTCGCTGCCGTCGCCCACCAGCTTCTCGGCGATCGCCGCCGTCTGGCTCAGCCCATCCGCCACCTCGTCCAGACTGTAGCCGCGAAAAGCAGGGAAGAGGCCATCCTCGGCATAGATGTCCCAGGTGCTGCCCATGCAGGTGCGGTAGTTGGTCTGTCCCCAAGGATGGCCGGCGCGGCGGAGCCGTTCGTGGCCCCCGTCGGAGGGGCAGAGAAACAGCCCGATACGCGACAGAGCAGCCGTGGCGTTCGGTCCGGCCAGGGCTGTGGTGCTCGCGTTGTAATTCGGGTCCGGCCAGAACGGGGGAAGCTGAAAATTGATCAGGTTGTACACGTTCTCGTAGCCGATGTAGGGAAGCAGCAGCGACAACGCGGAGAACCGACGCCGACGGTCTTTCAGGATCATGTCCCCCGGGCCCGCCCCATAAGGCAGCGTCCGGTGCGTCTGGTGATAGGCATGCAGACCGATGCCAAGCTGGCGGAGGTTATTGGCACACGCTGCTGCGCGGGCCGCCGCCCGAGCTCGAATCAGCGCCGGAACGGCCAGAGCAAGGAGCAAGCCAATGATGGCCACGACCACAAGCATCTCCACCAGGGTCATGCCCCGCTCACGAATCGCTCTTCCGGACCACGACATGCTCTCACCCCCTTTCACGTTCCTGGGCTCAGTAGGACGGAATGGGTTCCTGACCTTCTCGCGTGGCCAACGCACCCAACACCTGCACGGAGGTCCCGAACTTGATGTACCGGACCGAGCCACTGGCCATGAGGAAATGCACGCCACCGGGATGTTCGCTCCCCCAGTAGCCCGGTGTGTTGCTCAGCTCGCGGTTGCTGTGGACGCAGCAGTGCGAGCCGAACGCCCACGACCCCCCGTCACCCGGAGCGGCCACTTCGCCCATGAGCAGGGTGTTGTCCGCGCCGTCGGTGATCGTGTCCACCCGCTCGCAACTGTTCACGTACATCAGCCCGGTCTGCGGCTGACCAAATCCACCTTCGCTACCGCGATAGTCCGAGAGACCGAGATAGGTTTCTCCAGCAGGGAAGAGCTTCACCCGCAGGCGGTTGCGTCGGGTGTGAGAGGGACAGAGCAGCACATCGAGGACGGCCGAGATGCCCGTGTGGTTCGCCACGTGGATGGGGGGCAAGCTGAAGTTCAAGCTGCTGAAGACTGCTTCGGCGCCCAACTGGGGCAACACCATGGCCAGCCCGCTCCACATCCGATCCGTGCCCACCAGGCCGCCGCAGCCGGGCCATCGACGCTGGCAGGCGTAGCCGAAGGGCAAACAGCCCACGGCGTCGTGGTAGCTGGTCAGAGCAACGCCAAGCTGATGGAGCCGGTTCTGGCACCGTGCCCGCCGCGCCGCTTCGCGCGCGTACTGCACCGCCGGCAGGAGCAACCCGACAAGGATGCCGATGATCGCCAGGACCACCAGCAGCTCGATCAACGTGAACCCGGTTCCCCGATCGGGGCATCTCCCGTCTATCCGTCTCATTGGACCCACCTGCCGGAAGGAGATGACGGCAGACTACCTGTCATGCTACCCTAAATCGTGGGCTGCTGCAAGCTCCTCTGCGTCACAGGCATGCCGCTCGTCGATCACACACGAGCCCACGGTCGGAGTTCCTTTCGGGTTCCGCGCGCTTTGGCGTTTGGTACTCTTTGGCAGCCGGGACAGTACTTCTGCCTTTCCCGTCACTACCGCTGGGGCCTGCGTTAACGGTGTCTCTCCCGGCGCGTCCGGCTTACGCACGAGCCGCCGAATCAACTTCCAAGCACGCGTTTTGTTATCTGCGGCGTAAGTTTGGTTCACAGGCGTTCGCACAATCGGAGGACCTGCTGCAAGAGGGACCGACCGCGCCAATCCGTGTGATGAAGCTGGTCCCCAGGCTACGGCTTCTCGCTTCGGTGGCTTCGGCGCACCGTTTCGAAGGATCCGGGCCCAATAGTCCGCCGTCCGTCTAGATGCTCCGTCCCAACTTTGGGTCGGAAAAACGTGGCATGCCGTCAAACGGTGAGCCCGCAGAGATGACACGCAGCACAAGGACGTTTAGGCATGCGTGGTTGCTCGGCCGAAACTGGTCAGATTGCCAAGTCTAACGGAAGGTCAGAGACGTCCCGTAAGCGCTCTTGTGTCACGAGGACCTCGAGCATTTCAAGTTGATCCCTGTTCTCGCACTCCTCGCACGCCTCGATAAGCTCGTCGAGAGCCACATGATACACGCAATCGATATCACCTAGGCCGAGGGCCACGCACGCCAGGCGTGTGGGTAACGGTTCCATGGTGGCCACTACGATATGCGGAAGGGGACCGTTACGTAGTCTGACCAGGTTAAGAGCCTCTGTCCTCGTGTTTTGAGCGCGGTCGCTGCGGATGGTCCATTTGCACGAAACCGAGGCGTGCAAGACGGGTGCAGACCCGCGGTCTACGCTATCGGCGTGTGGCCAAGGTGAGCGGGTCCGGGAAGCCGCACGCAGGGGGCTTCGATAACCACAGGTGTCGTCAACGATCTGCTCCGTACCGCGTCCACCCGATTCATTGATTTCCTCATCGGAAAGGGCAGCCCGGGCGACAACCACATCAGGCGTGACCACATAATTGCGCCCGTGAACAACCCCTATCTGTGGCTGCGAACGTACCATCTCGGCGTAAGCAGAGAGATGGCGGTACTGGTAAAATTCGCTAACCCGAGCGCCAACGAAGTATTCCCATGGGCCTGGCCTAACGGATGCGAGAGCTCCGAACGCATGCCTCAGAAACTCTTTGATCACGAGTTGGAATTCACTTCCGGCGGTTTGCGCGCTGACGGCAGAACCGGATGGTTTTTGTGCACGCCGCGCCTGGTGGTGAGGCCATAGCTTCGACCACAGGCTTTGCGCGATGCAGACGCTCGATTTCGAGTGCCTATCGGCGAAGTTCGGTATGCCCCCGGAATCCAATCGCGCGATTCGGATACCGATCTCCTGATGTAGCTGGCGCCTAGCCTTCCAGAGGACGCTCTTGGCCATACTACCGCAGCAGGGATATCTGGGTTTGTCTAGACAGTCGCCGCTCTGCCTCGCGCACGTAGTCTTCGTTGAGTTCAACGAGCACGGCGGATCGCTTGAGCTCCCGCGCCACAATTCCTGTGGTGCCCGAGCCCGCGAAGGGGTCAAGGACCACGTCTCCACACCGCGTGCTCAAAAGGATACACCGGCGAACCAGTTCTCTCGGGAACGGCGCCGGGTGGTTGACTCGCTCGCTGTCGGGGCCGAGCATCCAGTAGTTGCGCAAGTTCGCACCGGTTGGCTCACGGACCGCTTCATTGTCGTAGTAGTACCGCTGGGTCTTGGCGAAAAGGAAAACAAATTCCGTTGCGTTCGAGGGGCGATTTCGCACACTCTCGGGCATAGGGGCCGTCTTGATCCATACGACGCAGGAACGAAGCAGCCAGCCGTCTTCCTGGAGAGCAAAGGCTACCCGCCAGGGCAGCCCCATCAGGTCGCGGTCTTTCAGGCCCCAGCAGTCGGGCACTCGGCAGTTGCGTCGCTGGATGAGCTTACGCGTATTGGCTACCTTCGCATTCGGCCCACATCGGCCCGTACCCCCATTGCGCGCGTACGCATCCCCCACGTTTAGCCACAGTGTTCCGTCGGCCCGCAGTACTCTGCGTACTGCCGCGAACACCCGCCGGAGGTTCTCGACGTACAGATCTGGTGAAGGTTCCGCCCCGATCTGCTGGGCGCATTCATAGTCGCGCAGGCCCCAGTACGGGGGAGAAGTTATGCAACATTGGACACTCTCTGGGGGCATGTCCTGGAGCACGTCCAGACAATCCCCCACATAGATGGTGATATCGCGACCGATTGTCCTGACGATGTAGCGAGGCGGTGCCATCCTGCTCCTTATTGGACCCAGTGCCAAGGCCGATATCCCGCCGTAGCTCCCACCCCCCAACCGTCTGCTGTATTCTACGTTCGTGCCGCTCCGACACCGGTGGGAGATGGCTACTTCCGCGTCCCGTCCAGGTTGAGGGGCCAGGACCACTCGTAGCGGCCGCCACCTGGTCGGGACTCCGTCCCACGCGCTCCGACGAACCGGCACGGACGAGCAGGAGCGTTGGCCAACCGGGAATCGCAGGAGGACGTGCTGAGCAGCCCCCAGGCGGAGCAACTCCGTAGCGAAAAGCATCCGCGCCGATAGCACCGGACGGCCGATCGCTTTCCACGCCGTCCTCACGTTACTCCGCTTTCCGACGCGAGCTACAAGTGCCTCCGAAGCGTCCGCTCACCCCTGTCCGGACCCAGGGCGATTGCCGGGTTCGCCGGGCTTGCCCGCAGCGGGGGGATGGCTCGGGCTTGTCACCGGACGCTCGCCGAACAGCCAATTTAGCGCGAAGAAGAGGATAATGCCGAGCACCGCGCCGGCTGCCGCGGATAGCAGGTACGAAGGCCAGGGCGAAGGCTCCTTTTCCTCCTCTTCAATTCCGAATTCGGCTAACGAGAAGATCTTAGGATCAGGACGCTGGAACTTGGCGTCGATCATCTCGGCACGCCAGCGCGTCTTGTATTTGCGGCGTCCGACCACTTCTCGCCACTCGGCGCTCTGAATGAGAGGAATCCCGTCGACGTCTCCTTCGTACTGCAGGTCCACAATGTCCGTCGTAGGGTCGCCACGACGCCACTGCACCACGACCCAACGGCCGCCTGGCCACAGCGCGACCACATCGCGGACGCGCCGCTTGGGGGTGTTCTCCAGGGTGACGATTTCCACACAGGGACGCCCGCCCACGACACGGTTCCGAACCTGATGCCGCATCCACGCTTCTGGCCGCTCAAACAGGTACCACGGTAGCGCACCACCATACATACTGAAAGGTAGGAACGGCAGCCATCCGTTCCTCCACGCTTCCCGGTACAGGTAGAAGGAATGCATCGCCGGATCGAGTGCCATCTTGGAGTCGATGGCGAACTTGTCGTAAATCGGGTCTCTCTTGAGCTCGTAGACGACGTTGGGCAGGATGAGGTACACCTTGCTGACCTCGGATCCCGACGAGTCGAATTGCTCGACGCGCACCCGTTCCCCAAGCACGCGAATGCGCACCAATTGCTCCTCGGCCAGTTCCGGGAATCGCACCCGGAAGTAATACTCCCCGTGAAGGTACTTCACCTTCACAGGGCCAACAGCCTGGATGAATTCCTGCCGTTGAGGGAAGACTTTCTCGTCGGCCAGATCGATCTGTCCGACCGCAAGTGTCAGTGCTGCTACCAGTACGCCCCCGTACATGGCCATCCTCGTAGTCGCAAGACGAGCCCACCACTCTCCCAGGAAATGGATTCGCTCATGCGACTTGATTATAACCCAGGGTCGGCCTTCCGTGGCATCGGGGGCGCGCCATCGATTGCGTCAGACAACGGCCCAGGACCCGCGTACGTGGCGTTGCACCCAGGACATGGCACCTGCAGGCTGGCTTCGTAGCTAAGCTTGTTCGGCCGGGGGGCAGGGGGCGTGGTGGCCGCGGTCGCATAGCTGCGACACACGTACCTTCTTCCGATGGGCTCTGGCTGGTACGCGCACGATCAGGAGCCACCGCCTCCTGGGGCGGTACCCGAGGCCGTCCCCGCGGGTACTGCGCCCTGTCCAGACGGTGGCTGAGTGCAGGCTCTTCGCGATCGCGGTGTGTCTGCAGTCCGCGCGGGTTGCCGTGCAAACTACGAGCGGGGGGATGCGGGCTGCTGCTGTGAGCGAGCCTGGCCCCTGGATGATCTGAACGCAGCGAGTGTCGAAAGCGCAGCGGGGGGCTTCTCACCCGGTCGTTCCTCGGAGCCCCTAGCCCTGGGGAACTGCAGGATAGGTCCGGGCAATGGGTCGTGTCCCCCTCGTTTCGGCGAGGGCACATCTCTCCGGCGTCTTCCCTGTTCGCCTCACCGGCAAGGCGAACGGGTGCAGCGTGGTGTCCGGCGGGCAGCGGAGCTCCGCTGCTCCGTCGGCGACGCGAGGCGTTTCGGCTTGCCTTCGTCTCAGCAGTCGGGCACGAGCGCGGGCTGCCGGGTAGTCCCTCCTCACCGCAGGGCGGCGATAGCTTTCCACCGGTAGCCGATCCGAAGACGGAACCGTGTGGCATTCCTTACCTTTTCGAAGAGGGGCCGTCCTGGCTCACCAGTCTTGCGCTCGATGCGAATCCCGACCGCTTGGACGATCGCTCGCCACATCGCTATAATGGATTCCGGACGAACAATCTGCTTCTCCTCCGCATAGCGTACCTCCGTGCGTCGGGTGTCTCGCCCTAGAGGCGGTGCCACCATGACACCTGACGCACTTTTTTGTGCGCTTGGTTTGAAGACAGGCTCCAAGTTCGGCGGTACCGTTCTTGCCTGGGGCCGACCCAGGAGCCAGGACTGCGCCTACGTCATTGGGGAGGTGTGTTCGCACGGTGCGATCCTGCGGAGCCCGGCGGTTCGTTTCCGCTCCACCACTTACCGCTCAAGAAGAAGCCGGCCCACAGTCCGGGATGGCTGCGCTTGCTTGCAGGGGGCAGCCTGGTCGGTTCGAACTTCAGCCCACGTTCTCTCAGTCGAGCTGCCAGCTCTTCTGCGCGCTGCTGCACCCGGTCTGGATGGCGGAGTACGAAAAGCTGCGCCTGACGCAACGCCTCCAGCGGACCCATCCCGCCCTGCCAAAGATTCCGGTAAAACTTCTCCATCAACAGCGACGTGGCCGCGTCGTCCACCCGCCACAGGCTGCTCACCACCGTCCGAGCCCCCGCTACGTGAAACGCGCGCTGAAGGCCAAGGACACCCTCGCCCCCCGCTACCTCGCCCAGCCCCGTATCGCACGCCGACAGCACCACCAGATCCGTACCTTCCAGATCCAACGCCGCCACCTCTTCGGCCGTCAGCACACCGTCCTCACCTTCTTCGCCTCCCCCGACCCCCGCAAAGACCAGCCCCGACAGCAAAAGCGGGCTATACAGACGCCGCATCTGCCTCGATGCCGAAGAAAGATCATCGTCCAGCCCCGCCCGCCACGCCGACAGCTTCTCCGGCGGAGCAAAGAACCCATGGGTGGCCAGGTGCACGTAACGCCAGCCACGCGAGAGTTCTTCCTTCATCCGCCCTTCATCCGCCTCCGCACCGCTGAGCAGCAGCTCGGGTTGATCGGGAGCGATCGAACGGAACTCGGCCGCCACCCGCTCCGCTTCCAGCCGCGTCCCGGGCAGAAAGCCGAACCCGCCCCGGAGACGTTCACCCAACCCTACCGGGCTCCGTGTCCTGCCTCCGGCAGCTACCATTAGCCCATCCTCCGCTTCCGGCTTCCGCTCCAAGGATGCGTCGTATTCGATCCCGCCCGCCAGAAGCAGGCCGGTCGCACGCGGCTGATTCTCTTCCCGCTCGGCCCCCACACCAAGCAGCTCGGCCAGATGGCGACCCGAAGCGACGTAGCCCACGGCCAGCTCTTCGATCAGGTAGGTGTCCGGTTCCTGACCGGGCAACGCAGCCAACGGAAACCGACACAGAGGGCCGTCGGGAGCCACCAGGAGAAGCTCCGCTCCCGCCACGTAGGGACGCAGGGGCTCCAGCAGTCGGCGGCCCAGCTCAGCAGCCGCTTTCTGGCCATCCGCATCGGTTCCGAACCGGTGCCGCCAGGTTTCGATCGCTTCCTCCACGGGCTCGACCGGTCCCAGCTCCAGCCGAACCGTCTCGTGCCCCCGCCGCAAGACGAACGCCACCAAACGCAGCTCCGCCTGTGCCTTCCCCTTCGTCGGCTCAATGTGCGAATAGACAAGGAAGTCCACGAACACGACGTGCGGGGGCAGATGTGCGGCGAGCTCTTCGGAGCTGAGCTGTGCCAGTCGCCGGCCCTGCCGGAAGGCGGCACTCTTGCGAGCAAGTTCGCTTTCGAGCGCCTCCTTTCGTTCCATCAGTTGGTGGAGCTGGCGTTGCCAGAGTTCCCGTTTGGCCGGTTCCGGAACCGCCAGCGCCAGAGTGGCCCAGCGGCTGCGCATGCTGTTGAGTTCCTCAACCAGCGGTTTTAGCTCGGGACGCCGACCGGCCAGGTGATCCTCACGCTGCCGCTGCAGCACAGCCCCCTTCCAACGGAGTACCGCCGAGTGCATCGCGGCCGCAGGCACGCCCGCTTCAGGGGCCACCGAGAGCCAGCGGTCCAGGTGAAACCGAGTGCTCGCCGTCCACCGCAGACGCTGCCGTTCCGCCTGGATGGCGAATATACGGTCGCGCAGCTTTTCGCTTATCGAAAGTCCCTGGCGTAGAAGTTTCTCCCCGTCGGCGGTCCTGCCTGTCGCGGCGAAAAGTATCCCAAGTCCGCGAAGGCTGCTCGCGTACTGGGGATGCTGTTTGCCGAGAACCTTGTCGCGAACCTCGAGCGCTTGGCGGTACAACGGCTCTGAGCGCGCGTAGTCACCCAATTCGTAGTACAAGCTGGCAAGGTTTTGGAGCCAGATTACATAGTCGGGATGCTCCTCGCCTAGCGCGGTTTTCCCCAGCTCGAGGGCCTGCCGGTAGAGGGCTTCAGCCTCTTGGTAGTGCCCCATCTCGTGGTGGAGGTTGCCAAGGTTGTTGAGGGCTGTTGCGTAGTTGGGGTGCTCTTTCCCCAGAGCTTTCTCAAGGATGCTCGCTGCCTGGCGGTAGTACACTTCGGCGCGATCGTAGTCGCCCACGTCTTGACAGACGTTCGCGAGGTTGTTGAGGCTCACCCCGTACTCCGGGTGCTCCCTACCCAGAGCTTTCTTGCGGATCTCAGCGACCTGGAGGTATAGCGATTCGGCGCTCGAGTAGTCGCCCATATCGTGGTACAGCATCGCCAGGTTGTTCAGTACCGTGGCGTAATCCGGATCCTGTTCGCCCAGGACTCGCTTGCGGAGCCGCAGAGCTTCCCGCAACAGCGATTGGGCTCGGCCGTACTCGCCCAGTTTGCGGTAAACGGCCCCGAGGCTGTTGAGACTGGTGGCAAGGGAGGAATGCTCTTCACCCAGGGCCTTTCGAAAGATCTGAATAGCACGCTGGTACAGAGGAATAGCGCGAGCGTAGTCGCCAACAATTGTGTACAGTTGGGCCATATTACTGAGCACGGCTGCACGGTTGGGATGCTCTGGTCCGAGCGTGCTCCGCAGGATCTCGTCACTCTGGCGAAGAAGCGACTCTGCCTCCATGTATGCGCCTGTGTGCAGGTAAAGGACTGCCAGGCTATTGAGGCTATCTGCAACGCCGGGATGCTTCTCGCCCAGGACGTTTTTGCGTATCTCCAATGCTTGTCGGTAGAGTCGCTCTGCACGCGGATAGTCGCCCATTTTGTCGTAGAGTCTGGCGAGGCTGCAGAGGTCGCTCGCGTAGTCGGGGTGGCCTTCCCCCTGGGCGTACTTCCGGATTTGGAGGGTCTGTCGATAGAGCGATTCGGCGCGGGCAAATCGCCCCATGTCCGTGTAGACGCGCGCCAGATTTGCCAGGCTGCTGGCATAGGCAGGATGTCGTTCGCCGAAAGTTTTCCTTTTGACCTCCAGCGCCTCGCGGAGCAGTGTCTCTGCCCGAGTGTAGTCAGCCCTTGCTGCGTAAACCCATGCGAGGTTGTTAAGTGCGCTGGCATAGCTGGCATGTCGCCGGCCAAGCGTCTTTTTGCGGATCGCGAGGACCTGCTGGTAGAGGGCTTCGGCGCGAGAGAGGTCGCCCAAGCCTGCGTACAAGCCTGCCAGGTTGTTAAGCGTCGTCGCGTATGCAGGGTGCTCGCCGCCGAGGACGCGGTGCTGGATATCGGCCGCCTGCTTGTAGAGCCCTTCCGCTTTTGCGTCGTCCCCGACCGCGTCGTACTGGGCCGCCAGGTTGAACAGACTCAGCGCATAGAGCGGGTGCTCTTGGCCCAGAAGGGTGCGGCGGATCTCAACCGCGCGTTTCGCTAGAGGGATGGCCTCGCGAGACCTGCCCGCGCGCCAAAGCTGGTAGACCCGCGCGTTCAGTCGATCTGCCACACGCAGCTGGTGCCGTTCGTCGAGCGACAACCTCGCCAATCTCTCCACGTATCCCAGGGCGATCTCGGCGTCTGCCACGCGGTAGTGCTGGTGGTGTCCCGGGGGGAGGAGCCGCGAGAGCCGCTCCAGGGCCTCTTTACGCGCTGCTTCGGCAGGCCGGAAGTCCGGCTGTTCCTTGGGTAATTCCCTTTGCTCGTACAGTTCGCCGAGCAACCGGAGCGAGCCAACGAGGTCAAGTTCCATGCGGCGAGCTGCGTTGGTCCGGCCGGCCGAGCGGAGTTCCGCCAAGAGCTCGCGTTCGATGGCCAGCATCTTTTCCGCCGCCGCAATCGCTTCGGTGAGCTTCCCCGCCGCACGCAGACGCATTGCTTCTCGTGCCCAACGATTCCGTTCTGCCAGCCTGTTGTCCTGTGCAGCGGGTGTCGATTGAGCGTCCTGAGAGGGGGGCGAAGAAGCGATGAGATCATCGGAAAACCCAGGACCAGCACAAAATCCGATCAGCAACGCGATTCCGGGGAGAAGCGGCCGAGGCGACATGGGCTTTCTCCGGAAAGCGACGTCTTAGGGCTCCTGCTGAGCTGACCCAGCTCTGTTGGCAAAGCTCACAACGCGAACTAACTCAAACTCTTTCGCGAACCGTTCCGCCAGAAGTCGCTGCGCCCGCAAGACGGGGTCATCGAGCTGCCCTGCTGCGAAATCCAGCCCGCGCTCAGTCGATCCGGCAAAGACGTCGCGCTCCAGCCGCACCAGCATCGGCCTTTCGTCGCCGAGCGTTTGCGAGGGCAACCCTTGAAACAGGTCACGCAAACCGCTGAGATACGGCGCCGGTTTCGCCCTTGCCAGCAACACAAGCGTCTCCATACCAGGTGGACCGGTTACCGGCCAGCCCTGATCCTGGCCCGCGGGCAACGCCAGCCGGCGGAGCGGACGCTCTTGATCGGGCAGCCGCGACCAGTCACCCGGCGCCCACGGGTGGATCGGCAGCGCCGTGCCGTCCGTGCTAATCCAGACGAGGTAGACGTAAGCCGGCCGGTTGAGGGTTACTTCCACGCGGATCTGATCGCCGTCGCGTAGCGGCAATACCCCAGGCACATCGATGGCCAGGCCGCGACGCTGGGGATCGTCCCGGTTCCAGGTGCGAACCGTGACGCTTCCTTCGAGCGGGACCGAACGAACAGCCCTGCTGGATTCTGCCGTTACCGCTGCCTGGTCGGTCCCACCGGGATCGGCTTCCGCGGCGACTCCAACGGCGTTCACCGGCGAGCGATCGGCGCGCTCGGTCGGAGCGACACGATGCAACCACGCCCATCCCAGAGCGACCAGGGTCAGGAGGACGGCGACGGGCATTGCCGGAAGCCAGGCACGGAACCGCCCCCGCCAGCCGGTGCCGGAGTCGTGCCGCAACTTTTCGACGTCACGTTTCATCTCGGCGGCGCAGCGATAACGGCGGGCGGGATCCGGTGCGCACGCCCGCTCCACGATCCGCCAGATCGGCGCCTTCTGGTCCACGCCCGGGGGCAGGGGGGCGTCTTCGATGCGTTCTGGAAGCTCCACGTGAGCTCCGGCGAGGAGCAGGTACATCGTCTTGCCCAATGCATAGAGATCGGCCGTCTGGTCCACGGTGCCTTCCGGTGGCCAGAAGCGAAACGTCCCCCGTGTCGTGGATAGCTTCTCCGTGGAGCTGAGTAAACCAGGGTCCCCCAGCTTCCACACCCCCTCGAACCGCATCACGTTTTCCGGCTTCACGTCACAATGCACTCCTCCTGCCCCATGCAGCCGTTCCAGACCGTTCAGCAGGCAGGAAACAATCGACAGCACTTCTTCGATCGGCAGCCGACCGTGCCAGAGCAGATAGCGCCACAACGTGAGCGGTTCATAGTCCTCGGGCAGCCACTGCGTACTGGACTGCTTGGCATCGTCGGCCAGCGGCATCACGTAGTAGTAGAACTCGCCCGATTCGCCCACATGGTGGATTGGTGCCAGGAACGGATTGCCCGCTGCCCGTTTACGGTACTCGCGGATCCCCCCCAGTTCTGCCGGCTTCGCCTTCGAGAACACTTTGATCGCGCAGAACTGCCCGTCGTGTCGATTGCGAGAAAGCCAGACCTCTCCGAAAGCGCCGCGTCCGATGCAGCGAATCAAATCGTAGTCGGGGATGCTGCATACAGAGCCTGATGTCAGTGCTTGGCCGCCTGCTCCGCTCCCCTGACCGCCGTCCGTGCCACGAACGTCCATGGTGCCGCCAGAGGCGGACTTCGGCGGACCGCTAGCCCGGCGCTCTTCCCGGGCCGAAGCGGCATCGAGGGGGCTACAGGGGGAGTCTATGGTTCGCTCCGCAGACGCGTGCTGAGCGAAGAAGTGCCGGCGGCAGGGGGCGCTCCCACTGCGGCTTCCCGGCGTTTCGTTTGCCGCCATGACTGTACTCCGGAGAGGTGGCGGAACGACGGACGTGCTTGATTATAGCCGACTTCGGACAAGATGGGATAGCTGCGAACCCCTGAAGCTGGCAGCGTGGAAGGACCCCCTGCCAGATAGGCATCCGGTTGCTTGTTTGACCAAGCCAGGGCCCGTCGTGGGCGCAGGAGCCGCGCAATCCGACAGGAAGAGGGAATCCGCAGGTTTGGCTGGATCCTCGGCGAGGGGCGCAACACGTCAGCAGCTACACGTGAGAGATGTTCCCGAGCAAGGCGCGGATCGCACTGGGGGCCTTGTGGCAGGTGCGCCAGCGTTTACCACGGGGCGACCGCCCAAGCCGCTGCGGCAGTCGGGCTTGCCCAGGCACCCCCGGGCACGGGCGGCCAGCAACCACCGGATGCCTGCTGTTACGATAGGGGGACGGGACCTGAAGGTGATTGCGCTGCTGGAGTGGCTAAGCAACACAGCGAGGAGGCAACGATGCGTTGGCCAGCACTGTTGCTCGTGGCGTTAGCATGGCAAACTGCCGCGGCGGACGATCTGGAGCTCGAGCGGATTGACGGTGCAAAGCAGTACAACGTGATTTTCATCCTGACGGACGATCACCGCTGGGACGCGTTCAGCTTCATGGGCCACCCGTTCCTCGAGACGCCGAACCTGGACCGCCTCGCCCGGGAGGGCGTCCACTGCAAGAACGCGTTTGTCACGACTTCGCTTTGCTCACCGAGCCGTGCATCGATCCTCACCGGCATGCTGGCTCATCGGCACCGCGTGATCAATAACTACGAGCCCACCCCCGAGGGCTTGGTTTTCTTCCCCCAGTATCTGCAAAAGGCGGGCTACCAGACCGCCTTCCTGGGCAAGTGGCACATGGGCCATGTGGACGACAGCCCGAAGCCGGGGTTCGACTACTGGCTGAGCTTCCGTGGACAGGGGCATTATTTCCCCCCCGGACCGCGGTATACGCTGAATCTCAACGGGAGGCGGGTACCGCAAAGGGGGTACATAACGGACGAACTAACCGACTACGCCATTCACTGGCTCCGCCAGCGGGACCGTTCCCGGCCCTTCTTTCTCTATCTCTCCCACAAGGCGGCTCACGGCCCGTTCCAGCCCGCCCCGCGGCACAAGGGACGATACGCCGGCAAGCCGTTTCCGAAACCGCCCACTTTCCAGGATGCCCCTGCAGACGTCCTGCTCAAGCCCCGCTGGGTCCGCGACCAGAGGGATAGCTGGCACGGCGTGGAGTTCCTCTACCACGGGCGGCTCGGGAGAATCGAGGAGATCTATCGTGCCTACTGCGAGACGCTACTGGCGGTCGACGAGAGCGTTGGGAAGCTGATGGACTATCTGGCCAAGGAGGGAATACTGGATTCGACGATCATCATCTACATGGGGGACAATGGATTCGGCTGGGGCGATCACGGGTTGATCGACAAGCGCACCGCCTATGAGTGGTCCATGCGGGTCCCGTTGATCGTGCGCTGCCCCGAGCTGTTCCGCCCCGGGACGACGATCGAGGAGATGGTGGCAAACATCGACATTGCCCCCACCATACTTGCGGCCGCCGGGTTGAAGGCCCCGGACACAATGGACGGCATGAACTTCCTGCCTCTGCTAAAGGGGGAACGAGTTCGTTGGCGGGACGCGCTGCTGTATGAGTACTTCTGGGAGCGGAACTTCCCCCAGACGCCAACCATGCACGCCATTCGCACGAAGCGGTTCAAGTACATCCACTACTACGGTATCTGGGACATCGACGAGCTGTACGACATCCAGGCAGATCCCCACGAGACAAGGAACCTGGCCTATGACGAGAACTACAGGGACGTCGTTCGGCAGTTGAACAAACGCCTGTTCGACATGCTCGAACAGACCGGCGGCATGTACATTCCGCTCTACCGCGACCGAGGCCGCCAGCAGAACCTGCGGAGCCCTGGCTCATTCCAGGCTGCTCCGTTTCCGCCGCCACTGGTGGCGCCGGCGGGAAAGTGACCTTCTCTCTGGCTGCTTCGACCGGTGGGCCAACCCGAAACTGCGCCGAAGCTCACCCTGGGGGTGGAAAGGCGCCAGCAGCAGATGCTTGCTGAGCCTCTTTGTTGAGCTTGGACGGACCCAGGGCGGCTCGGCAATGCTCTGGCCACCCCCTTCTGCCGCACGCACCGTCCGGCACCATCGCGCGCCCAGAGCCAGTTTGCCCTGGGCGCCTGCTGCACAGTCGCTCCCGCTCGTTTCCCTCCCGGAGTCGCTGCGCCCTGAGCTAAACGTCTTTTCACCGACTGTGCGCACCCGCAACCGAAGCGAAAAATGGGTTCCTCCCGGGGTCGCTAAGAGGGAAGGAGCAGAGATAGGAACTGGGAGGAACCTCGATGAAGCCAGAGAACCGGCTTCATCGCCCGCAGGAGCAATGGAACCGCTTGACATCAACGGAACGGTAGACCGTCCGGTAATGGGCGCGTTTTTGCACGGATCGGCCCCGATGGCTTCGATCGCGAATCACTTTCCTGTGTTTGCCCGGCTCGATCTACCGTGCCGTGGTGAGGCAAGTGGGCTGCAGTGACGGAACCGTACGGCGCGCGGTAGATCGTTTTCTTGACCACGGTATAGACGGGCTCTGCGGTGGCCGTCGCCCGCCGCCGGGCGGGACCGGGGGCGGCGGACCGCCGTCGCGCCGGCGACGGAGCATTGGTCGCGCGACCCGGCCCGGAGCCCGCCGCCCGGCGGGACCGGAGCTCCGCCGCTGCGACGGCGGTTTTGGAGTGCGGCAGTCCTCAGCCGCTTTCTTTCAAACCTGAAGGAGCTGGAGGAGCGCGGGCCAGAATCGAGCCCGTCGAAGAACGGAAAAGCCCACCATCGGCCGGCCGGAAGGGGGTACGGCTAATTGCCCCCCGCTTCGGCCCGCCCGGGTAGAAGCGGCCCCGAGCCCGCCGCCTGGCGGGACGAAAGGAGCGGCGGACCGCCGTCGCGCCGGCGACGGCGCATCGGTAGCGCGACCCGTCCTCGGGTCCGCCCAAGGGCGCTGGCGCCAAGGAAGCGCCGGCAGAAATGACCCCCGCCGAGCGAAAAGCAGCCCGCCCGTCGCGGAATGGGCAATGGCGCGCGTTCTCGCTCCCCGCTTCGGCCCGCCCGGCCCGAAGCGGCCCGAGCCCGCCGCCTGGCGGGACGAAAGGAGCGGCGGACCGCCGTCGCGCCGGCGACGGCGCATTGGTAGCGCGACCCGGCCCGGGTCCGCCCCAACGCGCTGGGGCCAAGGAAGCGCTCGCGGAAATGACCCCCCCACCGAGCGCAAAGGAGCCCGCCGGTCGCAGGCTCGGGAATGGTGGGCGCGCTCTCTCGCCGCTTCGGCCCGCCCGGGCCGAAGCGGCCCCGAGCCCGCCGCCTGGCGGGACCGGACCTCCGCCGCGGCGACGGCGGAGCAGTGGTAGCCGCACCCGGCCTAGCTGGACGGCCTGTGAAAGCAGCAGGGGACTGCCGCACTCCAAAACCTGATTTATATGTGATTGCAGACAATACGTCCATTCCTAAGGCAGCGCCGGTGCAGGAGTTTCTCGCGTCGAAAGGGGGGGGGAGATCGAAGTGTGGTTCCTGCCTCCCTATTGTCCGGAGGCGAACCCTGTAGAGGTTGGGTGGCAGGCACTGCACCAGGCGGTGACGGTGTTACAGGAGGAGAAGGACTTGGACAGCTTGTATGCTGCGGGGGGCCATTACCTCCGCAAGCAATCGATTGCCAAGGTAGGGACGAGACGGAACCAACCATGGAGTTGGAAACCGGTCAGGGCGTGGGCTGCCGCGCCGGATCGGTGAAAAGACGTCTAGCCCCCAGGCCGCGCCACGTGAGCGTGCCTGTCAGATTCTTCTCGCCGGCGCGTACTCCTATGGAAGCCTGGTATAGGAGCCAAAGCGAGCAGGATACGGATGTGGCTCTGCACCAGGCCGGCCGCGTGAGGAGAAGAGCGGCGCGATGCCGGGCCACCTGGCCGGCCCATGAAGCTGCGAAGCATCGCGCTATCCATCGCCGGTTCGAACAAGGGGCTTGCTAGCCCGGGAAATGCCGTCCGCAACGGGAAGAGGGGGCGCTCGATAGCTGAGTACCAGCGCGAACGGTACGGAAATCCGTGAATTGAGGGGGTGAGCCGTGCGCGAGCCAGAGCATCCGTTCATCGTTTTTCTGTTCCTCATGATCCTGGTGACGATCGGCAAGGCCGTTCTGAACGCCATCGACAACTCAAGTAGCTTGCTCTACACCTACTTCCTGATGGGGGTCCTGGCAGTACTTGTCCTCATCGGGCTGCGGATCCTGGACCTAATCTAAGCGCACGGGGCGGGAAACAACGCTGGCCGACAGGGGCGACACCCACCGGCGGCGCGAGCCCACGCCACGGCCGACAACCCCCCTGAGAAGAGGGGCAGGGGCCCTTGCGCATTGACTGCACAGGGGGCCGTGTTGATCGCGACTATTGCTCCGCCCTGCTCATCGCTAACGCTTGGAGGCTCACCACAGAGACACGGGGAGCACGGAGATGCAGGAATCCTGTGTTCTCTGGGTTTCTGTGGTTTTCCCCCTGCAGCCGAGGGGATTTCCGCTGCGCCGGGCACTCCTACTGCGAGATAGCCCACGCACCGAACGCAAAAAGGGGCTGCGAACCGCAGCCCCTTTTTCTGCAAGGGAGGGGGAGATGCGGGGATTTACAAGATACGGTCGGTGGGTTTCTGTAGCGGCTGGGGTGCGGGCTTTTCCTTCTCGTCGGTGGGTTGCCGGTCTTTCTTCTCTTCGCGCTTAGGCGGAGCGAAACGCCGCAGGGCCCGCTCGATCTCCTGCCGGATCTCGGGCGGAGTGTCGGGCGGAAGCTGACGGAGAATCTCCTCCGGATCGGGGAACATCGAGTCGATCCAGAGGCGGAAGTCACCGTCGCCTTCGTCGAACAAGATCATGGGGCCGCCGAAAAAGCCCTCATCGGTGTCGAAACCGAAGAAGGGTACGATCCGGAAGCCCCGACGGCGGCCGCCGGTCAGATTCTGCAGGATCAGTCGCTTCACGTCCTTCGGTACATCTTTCCGCTCTCGGAGTTGTTTACGCACTTCGTCGACGGTGCCTTCCAGAGTCAGCTCCTTCCGCTGGCCGTCCTCCGACCAGGCAGCTTTGACGCTAACGCGCGCGTCGTCGTGGCGCGAGATGGAGAGCTGGAAGAACCGCCGCCGGATGGACGGCTCAAGGGGCTGCGGCCGGGCGGGCGGAACTACGAACCTGGGCTGAGGGGGCAGGGGCCGGCCAGGCAGGACACGCAGCCGTCCGCGCGGAACCGCCCAGGGGCCATACGGTCGGATCGGCTCCAGCCTTTCGCCCAGCGTGACCTCGACCTCGATGGTCTTGCCCTTGCGGAGCACGGTGAGCTTCACTTTGGTGCCCGGCTTGGCTTGCAGGACTTCCTGGACCACGTCTTCCGGCGATTTGACCCGCTTGTCGCCAAACTTCAGGATGATGTCGTACTGCACCAGCCCCGCTTTCGCCGCCGGTGAATCAGAAACCACCGTCTGAATCAATGCACCCCCTTCGCTCAACAGATCCGGGAACTGCGCCACGAGGATCTCCGGAACCGGTTCCAGCACCACGCCGAGATAGGCTCGCCTCTCGGCCACAACCCGCCGCAGACGCTCCGGCTGGTGGCCCTTCCGTTCTTTCCCTTCCTCTTGTTCTCCCTGTGCCTTGTCCTTCTGCTTATCCTGCGCCTTGTCCTGGCTGGGCACGAAGAGGTTGACGAACGGGGCGATCACCCGGACACCGTCTTTCGTCCGCTGGACCCGCACTCCGGGGGCAAGGACGTCGACCGTGGCTTCACCACCTTCCTCGTCCACGTACACACCTGTTCCAGGTGCCGCCACCTGCACCCGTTTCTCGCCCTGCTTATTGCTCTGAACTTGAACGTCCACCTGGCCGGTGGCCGCGCACGCTCGAGGCGAGCTCTTCACAGCAAGCGATGCAGCCAGTACGCCGGTCGCTAAGATACTCACAGCAATCCATCGGTGCACACGTTTCATGGCACTACCTCCTCCGCAGCTCAACGACGTTCACGATTTCCTCGCCGACGTAAACGTCGGCCGTCGACCACGAACCCACGGTTCCTCCGCTCGGTGACTTACTGCGCTTACCGAACCAGTCTGCCTTCTCGACCGTCAGTGGTTTGTCCACGCCGCGGACAGCCGCAAACCCAGCCGCCGGCCGCCTGGCGGGTAAGCTCCACCGCTCCTCCATCCGATGCGTGCGGAGACGGGGCTGAGGCTACGGAAGACTCAGCGACGGTCTCCCTGGTTGTCCGCGCCCACGGCGTTCGCATCGGCTTGAGCGATCGACCACTCGATATCGACCACCGGGAACGCCATCCATACTGTGGTGTCCACCTCCGGCTCCTGCCAAACCAGGTGCCGCCAGGCCGATCGCTGGCGAATGACCAGCTCGCCAACTTCCGACGAGACACGGCGCACGTCGTAGCCTGCAGGTTGGTCGAACACCACGTAACGAGGCGTTAGGGTGGGCCGAGGCGCTTCTTCCCGCGTTACCGTCGTGGTCGCCTGGGACGCTACGTGCGGTTGTCTCGGTGACGACCGTGATGCTGCGTCGTGGTAGACGACAAGCATCAGGCACGCGATGCAGGCTGCCAACAATGCTCCAAATAGCGCGTGCTCGAACCAGCGAACGCCTGAACCGGAGGCTGGTCGCATCGATGGTGGCAAAGGGGGTAGCTCCCGGCCAAGCTCCTGCCGGAAGAACTCTTCCAGCAGGCCATCTAAACGCTCCAGGCGTTCGTCGTTCTCAGCACGCCAATCCATCGCTTACGCCTCGTTCACCCAACCGCTCACTCAGCCGCTTCCGCGCGCGGCTCAACCGCATGTCCACAGCCGCCGGCGAGACCTCCAGGGTCTCCGCAATCCGCCGGCTCGGCCAGCCCAGATAGTAGCGCAACACGAGCACCTCCCTGTCCTCCTGGGGCAGCTCTTCCAGAGCCTCCCGGATTACCCGGTGCAACTCGGCCCGTTCGGCATCCCGCGAGGGATCCGGAGCCGGCTCTGGTACCGACTGCGAATACCGGGCGGCGATTCGCCGCCGCCGTTGTTCGTCTCGCACCCAGTTCTTTGCCGTCTGCACGATCCAGGCGGCCGGGTCCTTCACCGACCCGTTATGGCCGTTTTGAGCGAAGCGCACAATCGCTTCATGGAGAGCTTCGAGCGCGAGGTCCGGATCCAGGCAGGCAGCGTAGATCCGGGCCCACAGCTCGCGCCCTCTCTCCGCGTATAGGCGCTCTACATCCGTCCTGTCCTGGGGTGGTAAGTCCATTGCCCTACGGTGCCCGAGAGTTCACAGAGTGACGATTTGCCCGGCAAAATCTAACGCGTACTCCCTGCCTCAAGGAATTGTTCGGAAGTCCGCTTGCATCCGGGTGCTCGAATACCGGCTCCACGGCGCAGGCCTGCACCGGCTGCTCGTACGCAGTACAGTTCGGCTAGCCAACGGTGGTCGCCTCTCATCGGTCGGTTACGCCTGCCGACCCGCTGGTGGTCTAGCGCTGCGGCGTTACCCGACCCTTGGGCTCAAGGGGGCGCAATGTTCTGGGGGCGTCGCCCGTGAGCTGAGACACAGGTTAGGCGTCGACGGCTCTGCCGTGGACGCGCCGCCAAACTCGCAATGGTACACCGTGGATCCGGATGAACCCCCTGGCGTCTTCCTGGCGGTACAGTTCGCCTTCGCCGTCCATCGTGGCCAGGTCGGCCAGGTACAGTGCGTTCGGCGATCGGCGGCCTTCGACAATGACATTGCCTTTGTAGAGGGCGACCCGGGTTTCGCCGGTAACAACCGATTGGGTGGAGCGGACGAAGTCTCGGTGCGCCTTGCACACCGGGTCGTACCAGTAGCCGTTGTAGACCAGGGCGGCGAAATCCGGCATGCGACGATCTTTTTCGAGGATGACGCTGCCCGGAAGCGTCAACCCTTCGAGGTCCCGGTGGGCAGCCAGCAGCACAGTATGAGCGGGCGCGTGGTACTCGCCGCGAGACTTCATACCGACGTAGCGGGTCTCAACCATACCCAGCGCCCCAACCCCGTTCCGAGCTGCCTCGCGTTCGATGTAGAGAAAGGTATCCAGCAGGCCTTCGGCGAGCGTGCGCCCTGCGTCGTAGACCTGAACGCGGAGACCGTTGCGGACTTCTTCCCGGGCGACTGCCTCGGTAACACGCACCGGCATGCCCTTGTCCCAGTGGATGATGAAGCGGGTGACGGCGTCCGGGGCATCGGTCGGATGCACCATGCGCTCGAAAATCTCCCGGGGGGCGGATAACCACGGGTCTTCCAGGACCCCGGCCTCGTAGGAAATATGCAGCAGGTTGTCATCGCAGGACCAGGGTTTCTCGGCGGATGCTTTCACCTTCAGCTCGTGGCGCGCAGCGTACTCCAGCATGCTCCGCCGGCCGTGGGGGAAAGCAGCGATGAATTCGGGGTCCTTCCAGGGAGAGATGATTTCGAGCGTGTCGTCAAGTGCCTGGTAACTCAGCTCGAACCGCACCTGGTCATTGCCCTTACCGGTGGCACCGTGAGCCACCGCGTGCGCCCCGTAGCGGTGGGCTACGTCGACCTGGTGCTTTGCGATGAGCGGACGCGCGATCGAGGTGCCCAGCAAGTAACGGCCTTCGTACTGGCAGTTCCCCCACAGACAGGGCAGGAAGAAGTCGCGGAGGAATTCCTCCCGAGCGTCGATAGCGATGTAGTCGATCGCCCCCGCTTCGTGCGCCCGCCGACCGATCTCCTCCAGGTCGTCCACCTGCTGCCCGATGTCGAGAAGATAGGCGATAACCTCGTATCCCCTCTGTGCCAACCAGTGCAGGATGACCGTGGTGTCCAAACCGCCGGAGTACGCAAGAACGACCTTCTTACCCACCTCTTCACCTCTCGGCACCGCGGAGTTACTCTGGAGGCTGCGCCGGGAAGGGCACGCCAATTCTACGGAGCCAGCCCGGAGCTCGGGCACCACGGATCACCGATGCTGCAAAATCCGCCGGGCACGCCGGCACCCGCCCGAGCTCCGCGGATGCTGTGGTGCTTTCTGTCCGCCTGGGAAATCACGCAGCGGGAGCGAAGGACACCCCGCAGAGTCCTGGGCGAAGGACGGAAGCAACCGGTCCTTGACTCGTCAGTCCCCCACCTGCAGTGCCCGGTGCCGGTACAGGAACTCGAAAAGATTTCCTTCGTGCGGCTGTCTCCAATCCACTCGAGACGTGGGAATTGGACCGAGGTTGAGGCGATCGATCTGCGTACAGTCCAGAAACCGGCGACGCCACTCGGCCGATTCCGTGATTACCGTGCAGACAAGCGTGGGGCCGATGGCGTCGAGGATTTCCTCCTGAGGGCACTGGACCACGCTGACGAACGGGAAGAGGAATTCCTGATTGGCAAGGGGGGCATCCGGGTTCTTGCAAAAGATGACCGTGGGCCGCAGGTACGTGTGAGACTGCCTGTCTTCGAGGCGGGGGCCAGAGCGATAGCGGGCGGAGAAGTCCTCGTTGTCCGGACTGGTCAACGCGCTGTCGATGAACTTGTTGATGTTCCGCGCGATTTCTGGGTTCGTGAAGGCCGCCAGCAGGGCGTCGGGATGGTCTGGAGGCAGGACGTCAATCGCTGCCAGTCGCTGGGCGAGAGCGTCGGCGATCTCCGCCCCATGACGCGGTACCCAGATGCTGGAACAATTGATGCAGCTTCGGCCCCCATTGCTGGCGACACTCTCCACAAACAGATCCAGATACTCCTCCCACCGGTCCACCACATCTTCGCAGACGATGATCTTGCTGAAGCCGGGCCCGTGCACTTGCACGGACGGGTTTCCGCGGTACCGTTCCACCGTTTCCGCCCCGCCAAAGACGAGCGCCCGGCGGGTACCGGTGAGCACAGCGTTCGATACGTCAGGGGCTCCGGGATAAATTGCAAAAGCCTCAGGGGGCAGGCCAGAATCGATCATGGCCTTGATGAGCCGATAGGGCGTCCAGGGTTCCTGCGAGCCGGGTTTCAACACCAGACCGATCGCCATGGCGACCGCCGGCAGCCACAGCGTGTGTACACCCGGCGAATTGTTGGGCAGGACCGCACCGAGCACAGGGGACTGAGCCTGGAAGCTCACCACTACACCGTTCGCCTGCCGGACATAGCCGGTGCGGAACACTCCACGGTCTACACCGCGAGTCAGCGCATCCAGGATTTCGCCCATGTGCGTGAGCACGAAGTAGTTCTTTTCCATGTTGGCCCGGCACAAACGATGGGGCAGCCCGGTGGTTGCCGATTGGTGACGGATGAAGTCTTCCGGCGTCTGTTGCATGCAGCCGAAGAGGTCGATCTCTTCGTTCCTGTAGCGTTCGGCCGCTTGCCTCAGGCACGCGAGCAATTTCTCGTCGCTAAAGTCCCGCAGCACGTCTCTTGCGCGGTTCGCGTATCGGAGGTCTCGGTGCACCAGCCCCGCCGTAGCCAGACCGAGTTCGGCAATGGCTTCGCCGGTTTGGAAATCGGTTAAAGGCGAGGTATCCAAACTCTCGTACGTTCTACCCCATCGGAGGAGTGGCAACTGAGCCATTACGGTCTCTCCTCTGCTGGCTGGACCTTCCGGGGCCGTGTACCCGCTTCGGGACTGCGTAGCGAACGCAGCGATTTCCCGTGGGCCGTACCCACCCTGCGAACATGCCGTCGGTACTTCCATTGTCCTAACTTGCGCGACATGTTGCAGGTTCGCTACCGCTCCGGCGCACCACCAATTGGGAAGTCGTGCACCTGGGCTGCTGTACCGTGCACCGGTCAACAACGCATCGAGTCATGGCCGCCCCCCTCGGATCGCTGCGAACGGGCCTGGGTAGGAGGCCGCAGCCAAAAGGGACGGCTCCCGGGACCGGGAGGTGTTCCCGGACCGGATGGCTAGTAGACCCCCACGGTGGTCGATTCGGCCAGGCCTCGGTACGGTCGAACGCCACTGATCCCGTCCCATGGGTAGAGCTCGCAGGGCGGTTCCCGCTCACCTTCGTCGCGTTCCAGGAAGTTTGGCATGAAGAACTCGCGGGTAAGGGTGGTCAGCTTGACCCTGCCCGTTTCCCCGTAGTCCACCAGGCGATTCGGGTCATTGAAGTCGACGACCTGGACTACGGCGCGCGGTTGAGGGGGGTAGTAGGTGATCTTGTAGCCGTCGTCCGGCGAGACAGGCTTTGCGGGGGCGAGTCCCATCAGGGTGTTGCCGTAAACGGGAGCCAGATAGACGCCGTCGAGCAGTTCTTCGATGGCAAACCGCGTCCACTGGGGGGTAAACTCTGTGCCTCCTCCGAAGATCCCGCGCACTCCCAGGCGGCGCAGGGTCGTTCCGCGTCGCTCCAGTTCCAGGCAGAGGGCCTCGATGAGCTTCGGCGTGGCGAACATGCACTGGATGTTGTGGCCGGCGGTCAGCGCCGTGATCGCCTGCTCGATCACGTGCTGTTTGTACGCCTCCAGATGCTCCATCCAGCCGCGTTTGATGAGCTTGACCACCCAGCGGGGGTCGAGGTCGAGGAAGAAGCAGATACCTCCTCGGTACTGGGCGAGGTGCTCGACCGCGAGCCGCAGCCGGCGAGGGCCGGTGGGACCCAGCATCAGCCAGTCACTTCCCTTGGGGAAATGCTCATCGGGCAGGCGATCACTGAGCCACTCGTAGTCGATCTTGTAGTCCTCAATGTTCACGCGTGTCTTAGGGACGCCTGTCGTTCCACCCGTTTCGAACACGTAGATCGGGCGGCCTTCGTACGCCCGAGGCACCCACCGGCGCACCGGGCCACCGCGGAGCCACTCATCGTTGAACGGGGGAAACTTCTCGTTTAGGTCCTCGAACGTGTAGATCTCTTCCCGTGGGTCGAAGCCCAGTTCTTTGACCTTTTCCAGCCAGAATGGGCAGCCCGTCTCCGGGTTAAAGTGCCACTCGATCATCTCGCGCACATGACGATCGAGCTCTGCCTTCGCTTGTTGGACTCGAGCACTGAGGTCGGCGGAAGTCTGTCCGGACACGTAAACCCACCCCCGTTGTGTGGAAACCGGCAGGATGCGTGTCTGTCGTTCGCATGCGGCAGGACTCACCGGCATTTTAGTGTTGCCGGCGTCCTGCGTAGACTGTTACACAGGCGCGGCGGCGGCGCCGGCCCAGGATTGCGTGACCAGGAGGCCCGGTGTATGGATGGCTCGTTCGGTGATCGGCTTGCGGAGATGGTCCGAAAACGCGGTACGTGCGTCACCGTGGGGCTGGATCCGCGCGAGGATCTCCTGCCAGAATCGTTGCTCCGCAAGGTGGGCGGCAAAGAGGGCAATCCGCCTCGGGTCAAGCTGGCCCATGCTGTCGAGGAGTTCTGTAAGCTCACCATTGAGGCGGTGAAGGATCTCGTACCGGCGGTCAAGCTGCAGAGTGCTTATTTCGAGGTTCTTGGCCCGGTTGGTTTCGAATGCCAGCGGCGGATTGTTACGTTCGCCCGTGAAGCGGGGCTGATCGTGGTTCTGGATGCAAAGCGGGGCGACATCGCCTCGACCGCGGAAGCCTACGCCCAGGCTGCTCTGGCCGAGGGGGACGCAGGAGTGTGGCAGGCGGACGCGGTTACGGTGAACCCCTATCTGGGGCCCGATACACTTGAGCCCTTCCTGAAGTACGTTCGAGATCAGGGGAAGGGGGTGTTTGTGCTCGTCCGTACGAGCAATCCGGGGGCAGCGGAGTTGCAAGAGCGACAACTCGTGGATGGGGGAACGGTGGCGGAGCTGGTGGCGAGCTGGGTGGAACGGTGGGCGGCGGGGACGGCCGGCGAAAGCGGCCTCGGAGCGGTCGGCGCGGTAGTAGGCGCGACCGCTCGGGCGATGCTTCAGCAGTTGCGGCAGGCCATGCCCCACGCCTGGTTGCTGGTCCCCGGCTACGGTGCACAGG
>JALSID010000107.1 GCA_026981825.1 Planctomycetota bacterium | reverse complement strand
ATTCAGGCGTGCTGATCGCCGCGGCAGTGGGGAGAGACAGGCTGCGGCGCCGGGCCCTTCGGGTGATCGAGAATCCCGATCGGTGGTTTTACTACAGCCCGTTCGTTGCGCTCGAAGTGTTGCCGAAGGCAGTCTATCATGGCAACACCGACGAGGCAGAGTTCTACCGGACGTACCTCAGAGAGGCGACCTGCTTCGGCGATCTCGACCGGATCTACGAGATCGCGTCGTCCGAAGCCGAGCGCTCCGGCATGGCCGCGATGGACGCGCTCCATGCCGCGGCTGCGCACCTGGCGAAGTGTGAGCAACTGGTAACGACCGAGAATCCCCGAAAGCCGCTGTTCCGAACGAAGCTTGTGGAGGTTGTGGGACTGAGCCGCCTCAAAGAGTGACGGGGTAGAAACGGAGGTGTCCCCGGGGGCCTGGCGTTGGCTCGAGAGCGCCGACCCTGACGTGTGCAGGTGTTCTTCGTGCCGGGGAGGCACGGGTAACGCGGTGCACTCATCAGGCGCGTCAGCCGTGGAAAGCGGTCACACTGGACCAGGCAGCCTCAAAGCGAAACTCGACGTTCCGGAATCCGGTGCGGCAACTAGCGCCCTCGGTCACAGCCCACCGCGGCCGGCGCCGGCCGCCGGATTCCGCGCACCACGAGCCCAGAGCACGTGCCGTTGATCGCGCCTCGGGGACTGCGCTGCGCAGAAGTGGGGATGACAGCGGGTCTATCCGCCGGGACCCTGCCCGCGCGTGCGACGAAAGCCGCCTGTCACGGCTGTTGCGCCTCGCCGATTCGGCTGGGTGTGCGGAGATCTCCCGCTAAGGCCAGCCTAAGGACGAAGGATCTCCAGTGCCAGAGAAGGCTGCTACCTACGAGGAGGGGCAACCACCCAAAGCGCGTTGCGAGCGAACCAGCGCCTTGTGGAATCTGTCTTCGGACCACAGACAACCGCGTGAGAGGACTCCTCGGGCAGCGGGTCGGAGCAGACGGTCTGTCCGCGTGATCGGACCTGTCCGGCAGTCAATGAGACGAGCGCGTACCCCTTGTGGCCCTTCATCACTCTGCGGACGTCGCCACCCTCTGACTCGATAACGTCTCTCCGGTATACCGACATTGGATCCCCGTCCTCATCATCCTCGAACGCAGCCGACGACGGGCGAAGACGGTTGAGTCTTTTGTCAAAAAAGAAATGCCAGGGAGGAATTCGGCGCAGTAGGTCCACGCCATCGCCAACATCGGGATCGTCGGGGAAATTCTCGGCACAGTTTTCCCGTGTGCTCACAACATCAGAATGGTTATCGTGTCGAGATTCGTTCGACCCAGCGTTTGAGCTCGTGTTCGTGGCCGGTCACGGGTGATTCGATGCTCTCTCCTGACTCCAGATCTTCAGCAAAGAACGTGACGTTCTCAGGAGACCTGATGTAAACCTCTATATCACCTTTTTCCGTATGCCACTCTAGCTGAATTCCTCCGCGTACAGTCGGGACAACGACCGGAGAAACTGTCCTGAAGTCGAGCAGCTCGGCCAGCAACCGAATGGCTGTGACCACATTCTGTGACGCAATCGGTCTGGCTGAGTACGAGTTCCAACCCGCGGGAAGAGCCAGAAGGTCTACTACCTTCTCGACGCTCTTTCGAAAGGACTGCGGTACCGGACCACTGGCTTGCACGTCCACGCTTGGCCGTAGACCGCCGGTTCGAATCACTATCCTGCGGATGGCGGACACAAGTGGCTTTTCGCCCTCCGGAGTGATAGTTTGCCGAACCAACGCATCTGGGCTTGTCGTCCCGGAGAGCCCTGGCTCTGGAAGAACGGTGGTTTCCGACAAGCTGTAAGCCTGCTCTCTTGCTGTAACGGCCTCAAGCATCTGACCTCCCCCATGCGGTATGCATCTCGGGCGTCGTCAAGTCGGCGAACCCTTTCACGATCCATTCTCTCCCCAAGTCGAAAAACGCAAAAGCCCCGTCGATGCCTTCGCTCAACGGGGCGCCACGGGCCGTGAGGTTCAAAGTCAGGATCGGGACGTTGTCGGTCTTCCTCCAAGCGGGTTGCACGACAACGTGTAATCTGCCGAGCGGCGCCCTCGTTTCGTCTCGCATTATGAAACGGAACGTGGCGGCGGCGTTCTCGGGTTCCGGCAGAAACGCGGGGTCCGGGATACCTGCCCAAACCCGTACGACCTTCTCGAGCTGACCGTGACTTTCCCAGACCGCGCCGGGTTCAATGTGATTCACATAAGTGACCTCGCACTGGTTGACCTGTAATGGCTGAAACCCCTCGTCCTTTAGGAATTGCTCGAAGACCGAGACCTCCTGGCGGAACTTCTCGCGAATTGGCTCGAAGCGCGGGTATGGCTGATCCTTCGCCGTTCTACGCCAGTTCTGGATGAAGCGGTCGGATTGCACCTGGATCAACTCGGACTTGGCTTCATTGAGAAACCATAACCGCGGCGCTGGCGGCCGTTCTTCGATCGTCACCTGAGCCTGGGGGGGTGAGGGTGGTCCGAAGGTCTCCACCACCGGAGCTAGCGGAGCGTATTCCTCAATCAGAGGCAGGTCTTTCCGGAATCTCTGCCACAGCAGACCCACGTGAGCTGCCGTCAGGCCCTCGATCGGCTCGAACTGGAGGGACAGAACTGTTTCCACCAGCGGGGGGTTTCGGAAATCAGGAAGATCTCCCGGTCTGCTCATGCTCAAGCCCGGAGCCAAAACATTTTTGTCCGCTTCTGTTCAGAGATTATACCAACCGTCCCGGAGAATCCAACCCCGCTCTCGATCAGTGCACCTCGTGGCCAGCGCCCACCGGGTTGGCTCCACCATTATGACCCATCTACGGCCCGCGACGACGGGGCGAGACGTGTTTGCTACGCCTGTTGCCCGTCTCGGGAAGTCTCCGTACACCGGGCTGGATCTCCACGGCCGGCGAGTGTAGAAAGGACCCATGCAAGCTGCGCTCTTCGATGGTGTTCTTGAAACTCGAAGCCGACGACGCCGGGAGGAGGCTGACCGTGGGCACCAAAACGAAGTCGATCAAAGCTTCGCTCGGCTTGGTGGTCCAGCTCGTGATTTGGTTGTGAGTAAGAATGAACGGAGCGTCTCCTCCACACAACATCTCTGCTAAGCTGTCTAGGCGATGCGCGGGGTGAGGGTCTGGCCGGTGGTGGCGGCCGTGGCGGCGGCGATGGCTGGTTGTAGCTCGTCACCGGGGCCGGCGCCGGAGCCGGCGGCAGGAGAAGCGATCGTGGAAACTTTCGGCAAGCTCCCATCGGGCGAGGAAGTCAAGATCTATACGCTCACCAACGAGGCAGGCATGGAGGCCCGCATCACGACCTACGGCGGGATCGTCGTCTCGCTCGAGGTCCCGGACCGCCAGGGCCGGATGGCCGACGTCGTCTTGGGCTTCGACAGCCTGGACGGCTACCTGAAGGGCCACCCGTACTTCGGGGCGATCGTCGGCCGGTACGGCAACCGCATCGGCGGGGCGCAGTTCACCCTCGACGGGGTGACCTACAAGCTGGCGGCCAACAATGGCCCGAACCACCTGCATGGCGGCATCGAGGGCTTCGACAAGAAGAACTGGAAGGTGGAGGCGGCGGAGCGGTCGAGCCTGACGCTCAGCTACGTGAGTCCGGACGGCGAAGAGGGCTATCCCGGGACGCTGCGGACGCGGGTGACCTACACGGTGACCTCCGACAACGGGCTGCGGATCGACTACGAGGCGACGACCGACAAACCCACCGTCGTCAACCTGACCAACCACAGCTATTTCAACCTGAAAGACGCCGGGGCCACGTCCATCCTCGATCACGAGATTACGATCAACGCCGACCGGTTCACGCCGGTGGACGAAACGCTGATTCCGACCGGCGAGCTGCGGCCGGTGGAAGGCACGCCGTTCGACTTGCGCGAGCCGCACCGGATCGGCGAGCGCATCGACGCCGGCGACGAGCAGCTCCGCTTCGGCCGCGGCTACGACCACAATTTCGTGCTGAACCGCACGGGCGAGGGCCTGGAGCTCGCGGCGCGGGTCTACGAGCCGGCGACGGGGCGGGTGCTCGATGTACTGACCACCGAGCCGGGCGTGCAGTTCTACACCGGCAACTTCCTCGACGGGACGCTCGAGGGCAAGGGCGGCATCGTTTATCAGAAGCGCGCCGCGTTCTGCCTGGAGACGCAGCACTTTCCGGACTCGCCCAACAAGCCGCAGTTTCCCAGCGTCGTGCTGCGGCCGGGGGAGACCTACCGCACGACGACGGTCTACCGCTTCTCGGTGAAGCAGTAGGGTTTCGGGCGCATTCCTGTAACTCCCGCGGGGCGCCGCACGCCCCGAATACAATAGGAGCCGACGATGCGCCGTTTGTCTGCCTGGCTGGTTCTGATTCTCGCCGCCCTGGGGCTGCTGTGGAGCGGGG
>JALSID010000106.1 GCA_026981825.1 Planctomycetota bacterium | reverse complement strand
GCCCGAGTTCCTCCTCGTTGTGGCAACTACCCAGGACTGGCCTGCGGACCGAGGCCGGCCGGACGGTGCCTACCGGTCGTTCTTGACCCCCGAAAGCGTTCGACGTCTGCAACAGCGGCTTCGGGGGCTTGAGCTCGAGGCATCGAAGGTATCCGGCACTTCTTCGGCCACCTGCCAGGTGCTGATCCCTTACCACGTGCGACCGCGAAACAGGCCCTGGCGTGGGCGTCCCCACGCACAAGCCAAACACGATAACCGCGAAAGGCCCCTGTAACCCCCAATCCAGAAGAGGTGGACGATGAAACGTCCCATTCTTGTCCTGTGCGCGTTGGTCTTTGGCCTGAGCTGTTCTGGAGATGGGTTCGCCCGCCAGGGAACGTCCGCTGGCGCGCACGCTCAGCAAACCGACTCTCGCCTCCGCACGCGTGACCGATACCGGCGCGAGGTTGAGCGGTTCCTGGGAGACGGCAAACTGAGCGAAGCCATCGCGGCAGCGGAGAAGATGCTGGCCATTGAGCGAGAGCTGCTAGCGGAACGGCACAACGGCGCACAGACCGAAGCGGTGCGTCGGTTGACCCTGGATCTGGTCGCCTCTCTGGAGCTGCTCGGCCAACTGCACGAAGCGTCCCAATTCCTTAGAGAGCAGCCGGATTTCACCGAAGCACGGCGGGTGCGGCAGGAGGCACTCGAGCTGCTGGAAGGGCTTTTCCCCCCTGGTCACGCTCAGCGCTATCGCGTCACTGACGCCCGAGCGGCGTTGGAGGATATCGCACGCCTCGGAAAGCTGTCGATGGCCGAGCGTACGCAACTGCAGCAGGCAAAACTGCTGAATGCCCGCGTCTCCCAACTGAGCACAGCCGGGCGCAGTCGTGAAGCGCTTGCACCGGCGCATAAGGCAGTGGAGATCTTTCGGAGATTGCTTGGCGACGAGCACCCGGAGCACGCGCGGAGCCTCACGAACCTGGCGGCGCTTTACCACGCTGCGGGTGCCCACAGCCGAGCCGAACCGCTCTACCGGCAGGCTCTGGAGATCAGCAGCTCGGCCCTGGGCCGCGACCATCCTGACTACATCAGTGCTCTCGGGCACCTGGCCCTGCTTTACGACAACATGGGGGATTACCGCCGTGCGGAGCCCCTCTGCCGCGAGCTCGTGCAGAGGTCCAGGAAGATCTTCGGTAGAGATAACGCCACGTACGCCACGAGCCTGAACAACCTGGCCGCTCTGTACCACGCTGTGGGGGACTACGGTCGCGCCGAACCGCTTTACCGCGAGGCGTCGAACATCTGGGCAGAGCTTGTTGGAACGAAGCATCGTCTCTACGCCGCGTCGTGCAACAACTTGGGTGAGCTGTACTTCGAGATGGGCGATTACGCGCGCGCCGAGCCGCTCCTGCACCGAGCGCTCCAGATTACCCGGGACGCTGTTGGCGAGGAGCATCCCGATTATGCCGTGGGCCTGAACAACCTGGCCGTCCTGTACTACGCCGCGGGTGACTACGCGCGGGCCGAGCCGCTGTATCGCGAAGCGGCGCGAATCTGGAAGAAAGCCCTGGGCGAAGACCATCCCCGCTATGGGGCGGGTCTAAACAATCTCGCGGAGCTGTACGTGGCGATGGGGGACGAGGACCGTGCGGAGCCGCTCTACCGCCAGGCGTCACAGATTTGGAGAAAGTCGCTCGGTGAGAAGCACCCGCGCTATGCCGTGAGCCTGAATAACCTGGCGGGGCTGGCTAAAGGCAAAGGCGATTACGCGGACGCCGAGCGCCTGTACGGCAGGGCGCTGGAGATCGAAAAGGACGTCTTCGGCGAGGAGCATGCCGAGTACGCACGCACGCTCCACAACCTGGGTCATTTGTATCTGGCTATGGAAAGGCCGTCCGAAGCGGAGGAGGCGATGCGTCGCTCCCTGGAAATCAACCTGCGGCTCCGCGACCGAGCGTTCGCTATCCAGAGCGAGCGACAGCGGATGCGTTGGACCGCAACGACCCGCCACTATTTGGACCACTGGACCACGTTGGCTGCCGAGAGGGACCTGTTGGCCTCGCCCCTGTATTCGGCCGTGCTCCGCTGGAAGGGAGCGGTTCTGGAGCGGTCGGTGGAGGATCGCCTTGCGCGGCGCCGGCCTCAGCTTAAGCCCCTGGTGGAAGAGCTCGCCCGGGTACGAACGCAGTGGGCAACGATGGCGCTCAGGGTGCCGCCCCCCGAACAGCGCGAGGCGTGGAACCGGCAGGTGCGGAGCCTGGCCGAACGGAAGGAGCGGCTCGAAGGCGAGCTCGCCCGGAAAAGCGCCCTCTACCGTGACGCACGCCGAATACAGGCGCTGTCGCCGGCAGCCCTGGCGGCCCGACTGCCGAAAGGAACCGTCCTCATCGACTTCTTCGTCTACAGCCACCGGATGCGCGCGCAGCGACCGGGAGGCAAGCCGCGGAGCGAACTTCGTTTGCTGGCGTTTGTGCTCCGCGCCGGGCACAAGCTGGCCGTGGTCCGGCTCGGTGCGGTCGGACCGGTCGCCCGCGCTGTGGACGATTGGCGGAACAGTTTTGGCCGAGATGCGGCAGGCCGGCAAGCGATTGAAGAGCTTGCCCGGCTGATCGGTCAGCCCCTGGCGCCGTACCTGGATGGAGCTGACACCTGTCTCGTCGCTGCGGATGGCCCCCTGTGCCGGTTCCCCCTCGGTGTGCTGCCGGGTCGGCGGAAGGGGAGCTACCTGGTCGAGGATGTCGCCGTTGGCTACGTTGCCTCCGGGTGGCAGTTATTCGAGCTGCTTGAGACGGATTCCGACGGTCCGGAAACAGAGCCCGAAGGCGAAGGGCTCCTGATGGTTGGGGGGATACGCTACGACGCACTTTTGAAGCCTGACTCGGGCCAACAGCGGGGGGTACTGCCGGCAGGGTGGCAGAGCGGGGGGAGCCGGGCAGTCAGGCTGGACCGACATCTGAGGGACGGTTTCGCGTTTTTACCGGGCACGTTACTGGAGGCAGAAGGGATCGGCGAGCTCTTCTCGAAGCGGTTCCCTAGTGCCCCCCAACGCCTCCTGTCCGGGCGGCACGCCACCGAGCGGCGCCTCAAGCAGGAGCTGACGGGTCGACAGTGGCGGTACGTCCACCTGGCCACCCACGGGTTCTTCGCCCCGCCGGAGAAGATCTCAGCATGGCGGCCCAGCTCGGCGGAGAACAGCGGCGCGAACTCAACGGCCGACGTTTTCTGGAGAGGGGGGAAACGGCGGCGCCATGATCCGTTCCTGCTGTCCGGGTTGGTGCTGGCGGGGGCAGCGCGCGAACCCGAAGACTCCGACGGCGGCTCGCTTTTCAGCGGTGAGGGAGACGGCATTCTCACAGCGGCCGAGGTGTTGGATCTGGACCTGAACGGCACCCGACTGGTGGTCCTTTCGGCCTGCGACACAGGTCTGGGAGAAGTAGCCAGCGGTGAGGGGGTTCTGGGGCTCCAGAGAGCGTTCCACGCGGCCGGCGCCCAGACAATGGTAACGAGCCTGTGGCGGGTGAACGACGCGGCCACCTCTGTCCTTATGGAGGAGTTTTACCGCAACCTCTGGCAGCGGCACCTGCCGCGTCTGGATGCCCTGCGCCAGGCACAGCTTTTCGTCCTGGAGCACCCGGAACGAATCGAACAGCGCGCCGCTGCATTGCGCCACCGTGCAGCACAACTCCCTGTCGAGGACTCCGAACGCGGGCTGCGACTGGAACCCGTCGGACTTGGGGGCACACCTGGTACCCCCCGGCGCACCGGCCCCTCGCTTTGGGCGGGGTTCGTACTCAGTGGCGATTGGCGGTGAGGCGAGCGGACGCGATCGGCAAAAGCGTTGGACGAAGGCATCCGAGATTGCCGAGATTGCGACGATCCGTGTGCCGGCGTACCTGTGAAAACGAGTCCGCATCCCCGGGCTCCAATTAGCCACCTTGATTTGCCATTCGTCGCGGCTGCCGGCGAGGCCGGTTGCCGCCGATGCCCCCCGTGACGCGGCCAGCGGAGCGATGGCCGTGCCCGGCCGGGCCACACAATGCGCGGGACGGCCGCCCTGGTAACAGCGCGCCGCCTGCCACGCACACCAAGCAGTTCGGCCGTCGTCCGTTATCCTGAACAGCGCAAAGGACGTGAACCTTCGGCTTGCTCGACAGGTTGGAGCAGCAGGCGTGTGGAACTTCCTTCGTTCGACGATTCCTGCAGTCCTGACGCTAATCACCTTCGCGACCGCTGTAGGGGCGGCCAATCTGCGGATGGCGGTGCGCAGAGCGGATCCCTACGGGACACCGAGGCCGGCGAGGGGGGCTACGGATGTTCCTTTGCGAACCACGATCTGGTTCGAGCTGGAGCTACAAGGGGGGGAACCGGGGGATCACGTGGACCGGGCCTCCATCCATGTCCGGCTCTGCACGGATGGCGCAGCGCCCATCGCGCTCGTCGAAGCCGGTAAGTTCGTGCCGCCGACGACGGGCTGGTTGACCACATCGATCCTGGATCCGAACCGATTCCTT
>JALSID010000105.1 GCA_026981825.1 Planctomycetota bacterium | reverse complement strand
TACTGTTTGAGGACCGGCGGTTTGGGCAGTCCAAGATCAACACGCGGGAAGCGATCGTTGCGTTGATCATCCTGACCGCCATCGGCTTGGCTCAAGCAGTCGGGACATTGTAGGAAATGCACCGGATCGTGGCAGACCTGGGGGCGGACGCGGTCTTGGGCAGTGGGAGGACGAACGCTATCCTCCTGCCGAAACGGGACATTGGGCGAGTGCCAGCGGTGATGGCGAGTGCCAGCGGTGATGGTTTGGGGGAAGGCGTCGATGAGTGTTCTAGTGACCGGGGGAGCCGGCTTCATTGGCAGCCATCTGATTGAGCGGCTACTGGAAGTTACGGACGAGACGATCGTCTGCCTGGACAATTTCAATGACTTTTACGACCCGCGTTGGAAGCGGGAGAATCTGCGCCGCGTGCTGGATCACGATCGGTTCGTTCTGATTGAGGGGGATATTCGTGACACCGATCTGCTCCGGCGCAGCTTCGACGAGCATGGCGTGACGGACGTGATTCATCTGGCTGCCCATGCGGGGGTGCGACCGAGCATTCGGCGGCCGTTGCCTTACGTGGACGTGAACGTAGCAGGCACGGTGACGCTGCTCGAGGTTGCCCGGGAGTTCCGCTGCAACCGGTTTATCGCGGCTTCCTCGTCGACCGTGTATGGTGTCGATGCGGAGACACCGTTTCGCGAGGACCGGTTGGGCAGCGTGCCCGCCAGTCCGTATGGGGTTACGAAGCGGGCCACCGAACACTTCTGTCGGTTGTACAGACAGCTCTATGGCATGCCCACGCTCAGCCTGAGGTACTTCAGTGTGTATGGCCCGCGGCTGCGGCCGGACCTGGCGATGTACATCTTTGCCAGCGCCATTCGGGACGACCGACCGTTGCCGTTGTTCGGCGGGGGGATAGCAAAGCGTGATTTCACCTACATCGATGACATCATCGATGCAACAATCGCTGCATGGCGAAGCGATCGTGTTGGGACGGAAGTCAATCTGGGCAACCATCGACCGGTGGAGATTCGGTATGTTGTCCGTCTACTCGAGCGGGCTCTGGGCAAGAAAGCACGCGTCGAGCACCTTCCCGAACAGATCGGAGAAATGCCGGTGACGTACGCGGACATCTCTCGGGCGAGGGATTGGTTCGGCTATGAGCCGACGGTATCGATCGAAGAGGGCGTGAGGCGGTTTGCCGAGTGGTTCCGTCGCGAGCGGTGGGGTAAGTAGAGGAACGTCGTATGGTGGGAAGGCAACTGCGGGATAAGCGGATTCGGTAAACTGGTGGACGGGTGGTGGTTGGAGTAAAATACCCCTATGTGGGACGCTGGTCGTGGGGCCCGCCACCCGCCCCGATCAGCTCGGTTGCTGGCGCCTGTCGTCTTTACGTTGGGCGGAGCTGGAGGATGGTTGAGGGAAAAGTCGGGGTTAGATCATGACGAAGACGGTTCCTCGCGCTTATCTCACCGCCAAGTATCCCGGCAAGGATGACGTGGATGTTTGGGCGCTGGAGCCAGGTGAGCAGGTTACCCTAGGGCGACACCAGGAGAACCGCATCGTTTTGCGGGACGACTGGTGCAGCCGTCACCATGCGGTGATCTGGAGCGAAGGGGGCAAGTGGTGGATCCGCGACCAGAAAAGCCGAAACGGCACCTTTCTGAACAATCAGCGGATCAAGGGGGACGTTGAACTGAAGCCGGGTGACATCATCCGTGTCGGCCAGACTATGCTCTATTTTGGAGAAGACCTCTCCGCTGTCCCCCCCGATCAGCGACCCACGGTAGAGCAGATCGATGCCGAATCGGAGATTGCCCCTCCGGCGGAGACCTCCCTACACGTCACAGAGCACCTGCGACCGGAAGAAGTCGGCCTTTTGCCTGCAAATCGGATCGAGAGCGACTCGTCGCAGCGCAAGCTCTATCGCATCCTGCTCGAGGTGCAGCGGGCGCGGACAAGGGGGGACCTAGCAGCGCTGGTGATCCGTGAGCTCGTATCGGCCGTGAAGGCGGATTGTGGAGCGATTCTCGGCGTAAACGCCAGCACACGGCGGCGCCAGGAGGTCTGGGCGAACTGCGGCGAGGTGAACCGACCGTACAGCCGGTACCTGAGTCAGTTGGTGTTGGAGAGAGGGGAGGGGGTGTTAGCTCAGGACATTGCTGCCAACATGGAGCTGGCTTCGCGCCGAAGTATCGAACGGATGGGCGCAACCAGCACGATCTGTGTTCCGATCAAGTCCAACGGAAACATCGTCGCGGTCTTGCAGGTGTATCGTACCGACCGAGAACACCCCCTGGGCACCCGAGAGTTGGAGTTCACCCTGATTGTGGCGGAAGCGATGGGCCGCCAACTGGAGCAGATCGATCGGAGCGCACGGCTGGAGCGGGCCAATCAGGAATTGCACGAATCTCTGCGGAAAGGCACCTGCCTGGTCGGTCGAAGCGCCGCGATCAAGAAAATCCTTGCCATGGTGGACCGGGTCGCCCGAACCCAGTCCACGGTGCTCGTACGGGGCGAAAGCGGCGTGGGCAAGGAGCTGGTCGCTCGTGAGATCCACTTTCGCAGCCCCAGGGCGGATGGACCGTTCGTCTGCCTGAACTGCGCTGCACTGACCGAGACGCTGCTGGAAAGCGAGCTCTTCGGTCACGAAAAGGGATCGTTCACCGGTGCCACCGAGCGAAAAATCGGCAAGTTCGAGGCGGCTCACGGGGGCACAATCTTCCTGGACGAAATCGGCGAAATGGACAGCAACACCCAGGCAAAGCTCCTCCGTGTGCTGGAGGGCCACCCCTTCGAACGCGTGGGGGGGGGTGAGCTGATTCAGGTCGATGTCCGCGTCGTTGCTGCGACCAACCGCCCGCTGGAAAAGATGGTGCGGGAAGGCAAGTTCCGAAAAGATCTGTTCTTCCGCATCCAGGTGGTAGAGATCTACGTACCTCCCCTCAGGGAGCGTATGGAAGATGTCCCCTTGCTGGCAGAGTACTTCCTGAACTGCTTTGCCCGGGAGACCGGACGGGAAATCCGGGGCTTCCACCCGGCGGCGATGGAGAAGCTGGTCAAGTACCACTGGCCCGGAAACGTTCGCGAACTGAAGAACGTCATCGAACGGGCGGTCGTGCTGGGACAAGAAGATCAGGTGATGCCGGAAGACATCATCCTCACCAGCATTCCCATCGACGACCCGATGGAGCAGGGGGACGGTCGAGGCTACGTACCCAGGAGCCTTCAGGAGGTCGAGAAAGAACACATCCAGGAGACCCTGCTATACACCAATTGGAACAAATCGCGGGCCGCGGCAATCCTGGGGATCGAACGCTGCACGCTGGACCGAAAGATCCGCCGCCACAAGATCGAACGCCCCTAAGTTTGGTGCACACCACAGACGGTGACAGTGTCTGAGTTCGGCAACCGCCAGCGACATGCCCCCCGTCTGCCTTCCCCCGGCCTTGCGCAAGGCATTCGGTGGACGCACCGGAGATTCTTCTCCCGGCGAACGGCTGGGGCAGCCGACGAGCAGTCTTGCTCAGGCAGCTCAGCGGGATGCTGGCTCAAAGCCGGGAGTACTTGTCGTTGGGCGGGGAACCGAGCTCCTTAGCGGGTAGGTCATCTGCCAGGACGCCCGTACCCGTTCCGGCCTGGATCTCCTCAAGCACTCGAACCTCACCCTGCATCTGTCGAATGCGACCGATGGCGGCGGGGGGAACTCGACACCTGGTTACTACGCGACCGTTGACTTGCTGGACGGACTCTGGGATAGCGTGAGCACGCATGTAGTGGGCAAGCCTGCCGTTACCGGCGTGGTAGGAGACCTCCACCAGAGCGAACTGTTCTTTGAGTGTCTCCAGCACGCGCTGGGCAAGCTGATCGAGTCCGATCCCTGTCTTGGCGCTGACGACTACGGTGTTCTTCAGATTGGCCCGGAGCAGCTCGATGTAGCTCCTGTCCGGCACCCGGTCCGCCTTGTTCAGCACGTGGATGGTGGGTTTCTCGGCGCAGCCTAGTTCGCTCAGGACCTGCTGGACTGCCTTGGCCTGTTGCGGCGCATAAGGGTTCGACGCATCGATCACGTGCAACAGAAGATCCGCCTCGCGTACCTCCTCGAGCGTTGCCCGGAACGATGCGACAAGGTGGTGGGGGAGGTCGCGGATGAACCCAACGGTGTCGCTTAAGAGCACGTACCCCCAGCCGGGAAGGTGCCAGCGCCGCGTGCGGGTATCCAGCGTGGCGAACAGCGCGTCCTCGACGAACACGCCCGCGTTGGTCAGCGCGTTCATCAACGTGCTCTTGCCAGCATTCGTGTAACCGACCAAGCTCAACGTGATCTCGTCCCGCCGCGCGGCTACCGTTTGAGCCCGGCGCCGCTCAACCTCCTTCAGCTCCCGTTTCAAGTCCGTAATGCGCCGCGAGATCACCCGGCGGTCCTCCTCAAGCTGCTGCTCACCCGGCCCGCGCATTCCGATACCACCCTTGATCCGGCCCAGGTGCGTCCACATCCGGCGCAGACGCGGAAGGGCGTACTCAAGCTGCGCCAACTCGACCTGCAATCGGGCTTCGTGCGTGCGAGCGCGCGTGGCGAAGATGTCCAGGATCAATTCTGTCCGATCGATGACACGAGTAGCGGTCAGCTTCTCCAGATTGCGAACCTGCGCCGGCGAAAGGTCGTTATCGAAAATGACCAGATCGGCTTTGCGCGCTTTGACCAGGCCGGAGAGCTCCTCTACCTTGCCCTTGCCGATATAAGTGCCAGGATCCGGCTTGAGCCGCTTCTGTACCAGGGTGCCAACGACCTCCGCGCCTGCCGTAACCGCCAGTCCGTACAACTCCTCCAACGGATTGCTGGCGTCCCACGTCTTGCCCGGCAGGATCACCCCGACCAGGACCGCTCGTTCGTTGTAAACCGTCTGCTTCGCTTGCGTAAGAATCGACACGCCTGTTCTCAACCCTCCCGTCGCCTGCGGATGGCGCTCCTCGTACCCATACTTCGGATCACGTCCTCCCTAAATGGGACGAACCTGGCAACGCTTCCGTTCCAGCGCATCATAGTTTGCGCCGGAAGCACCGTCAACGTAGCTGGCTGCTGCGAATCTCGTGCCGAACGCAGCTCGATGCGGCATTACACCACGTACCACCCGGCCACCAAATAGAAGAGAACCGCGGCGGCCGCTGCGACCAGACCGAACGGAAGCTGCGTCAGCGTGTGCTCCATCACATCGCACTCCCCAAAGACACTGGCCAGGATGGTCGTGTCAGAAACCGGAGAGCAATGGTCCCCGAATACTCCTCCCCCCAGAACAGCGCTCACGCACAGGACCAGGTAGCCTTCGGCAATGTCGATCCCCGTTGCATCAACTCCATGTGTCTCAACCGCTCCGGACGACATGAGGCTTCCGAACGCAAGAGGTGCAGCCACCGGAAGCAGAACGGCATAGGTGGCCCACGATGAGCCGATGGTGAAGCTGATACCGCAGGCGAGCAGAAAGAGACTCGCAGGCAGGAGCCACACGGGGAGGTGGTCCCCCAGTCGCGTGGCAAGGAACGCTGCCGGGTCGAGCTGCCGAGATACCTCCCCCAGCGTCACGGCTAACCCCAAAATAATTGCCCCCGTGGTCATCGATTGGCATCCCTTCAAGAACGCATCCAGTGCGTTGCGAACGGCCATGCCCCTAGCAACGGCAACGGCTATCGCCGTAACAGTGGCGAGCACGAACGCTTCGTTGATCGCGTCACGACGCTCACCAAAATAGGGCAACTCTTCCCAACCAAAGGCCCGCAAGATGGCCGGCAAGAACGAAACGCTCACGAGAACCGCCAGGGGGATAAGGAAGTCGGCTGCTCCAACGCGATACGCTTCTCCCGGCGGCGCTCCGCTTTTCCCGCTCTGGCTAGCGGCCGACTTGCTGCTGCTATCCACCCGCCTCTGCATCTTCCAAGGTACGAACGGCCACCACTCCAGTGCGACCAGCCCTACGAGCAGCACAGAGAGGATCGAGTAGACGTTCAGGGGGATGGCACGCAGGTACCAGCGGATGCCTTCCGATGCGTCAGGGATGATCGTATGTCCGTGCCAGGTCGTACCGGCCAGGAGTCCCCCGACAAAGAACGGCCACACATTGAATGGGACCAGGGACGCCACCGGCGACGCAGTGGCGTCGATCAGGTAGGCGAACTCCGCTGCCGTGACTCCGTTGTCCCGCGTGACAGGCCGCGCCGTTGCGCCGGTGAGAACGCAGCTCACCGTGCCCCCTTGATGGAAGACCCAACCCGCCAGGACGGTGAACAGCTTCGACCCCCGCCGGCCGAAGAAAAGGCGCGATGCTTGCTGCCCGAACCGCCGCGCCGCCCCCGTAGCCTCCCACACGCCTAGCAGTCCGCCCAGGCACCACAGGTACACGAGCAAGATCTGCGCGTACCGCTTCGTACCGAGAGCGGGCAGGAAGAAGCGGTCGATCGCGTTCAGGGCTGCAATGTCGCCCGTTTGCCAGGCCAGGATAGCAGCGCCCGCAAACACACCGGAGACGAGTGCCACAATCACATTGCGCGTGGCAAACGCCAAAATCAGAGTGATCGCGGCCGGTGCCAACGACCACCAGCCCGGATCGACGCCTGTTCCACTCGCCAGGGCGGGAACCACCTCTGCCGTCCAGTCCGGTCCTCACGCACATGCTGGGCAATTTCGTCGCTCCGGTCTACCCCCAGCACTCACCGTCGCACCAGGACCGAACATTCCGTGTCAGTCCAGAACCTTGATCCGCAGGTTACGGAACTCCACGTGCGCGCCGTGACCGAAGAAGCCGATGTGTCCAGAGCGCCGCTTGAGTCCGGGGTGGCGGGCGAGAACCTTCGGGTCAGTGATCTTCGAAAGGTCCGTGTCAACAATCACCGCACCGTTCAGGATGACCTTGACGTGTGAGCCCTTGCAAATGATCTCCTCTTCGTTCCACTGGCCGGCCGGCTTGAGATAACCCCGCTTGGCAGGCACGACGTCGTAGATGGAACCGTGGTACTGGGTGGGACGAAGGTTGCGGTACCTCGGGTGGTAGTCGTCCAGGATCTGGATCTCCATACCGTCGTAGGCGGGATTGCCTTCCAAAGGCGCGCGTATCGCCACTCCGTTGTTTGCGCCAGGGGTGAGCTTGAACTCAAACCGGAAGCTGAAGTCACTGTACTCCTTCTCGGTGAACAGGAACCGCCCTTTGCGGGTACAAATGAGCTTCCCGTCCTCAACGATATACCCCCCTTTGGATCCTCGTTCGATCCATCCGCTCAGGTCTTTGCCATTGAAGATCGCTACGTAGCCTCCCTCCTGAGCGACACCAGGGGTAACCGCGAGAGCAACGAGTAGCAAGCTCAATGGGCTGAAGACCAAGATGGCAGGAAGAATCCGACGCATGCCTGAGTCTCCCTAGGCTTGGTGCTAAAGCACGGTGGACGAGTAGCTCGGTGGCAGCTTAACACCAGATTGTACTGAGCTCCGTACCGCTTCGCACGGAGTCAGGGATGCTCAACGCCACGGCGCTGGGCAGGGAGGTGTCGCAGGAGGGGAAAATTCGCGGATTCGCTCCTCTAGCGTGGTGGGCCGTGGCGCGCTCGATTTGCCTGCTCGGCAGCCGCAAGCTAGGTTTGTGTGGGAAGCACATCGAAAACGGAGCGTACGAAGTCAGCCATATCTACCAGGGGGATCGATCGTGCGTGACCGCATGCAACCTGATGTCTTACGTGCCATCTCCGAGCTTTTGCGGTACCATGGGTTCGAACCTCACGAACGCAACCGCCGTGACGGTGCTCGATTGCCATTAAAGACGGTCGTGACCGTCACCCCAGTGGACGACCGCTATGGCCGTGCGATCCCAGAGCAGGCTTTTCCGGGACTCACCACAAACGTTTCCGCCGGCGGAGTCGGGCTGGCGGTAGCCCAAGTCCCGGAGACGAAACAGGTGGTGATCAGTTTTTGGAAGAATGGCCACCCGTGGATGCATCTGCTTTGCGAGCCCCGGTGGGTTCGATTCACGACCCGGGGATTTCACTGGATTGGGTGCCGGATCCGATCGCACTTGCCGCAGGGTTTCGTCGATCCACCCGGACCGCCAGAGTGGACCGGGCCAGATGTGACCGTTGAGTTCGACCAGTAGTCGGGGAGCGACGGGGCCGTCTCCGCTGTCCCTGCACGCCTTGGAAGAAGGAGTCGCACCATCATGGAGGGCTGGAAAGGGGGCGATAAGCTAAACGAGTTTTCAGCGACCCAACGCAGGCGACGGGACACGCGGATCGTTCCCCCAAAGGGAGGACGGTGTGCGGGCCGCGTGGACCGCACAACCAGACCCGACCGGCAAGCGGTTCGTTGCTAAACCGCACACACCGCGTCACAACCCGTGCAGGGCACGGGTGCGCGGCGACGGCGTCGGGGGTACAGAGCGCACTGTAGGCAAGCGCGGTGGGCGAGAAGCAGTAGAGCGCCGCCGCTGCGAACCCCACACGCGAGTCGGCGAACCGTTCGCCCAGGCGGTAAAGAGCCAACGGTCCGATCAGCAGCAACGGCAACAGTGCCAATCGCGCCCTGTGAAACAGGCCGAAAAGATCCTCCCCGGCGTAGTCAATGAAATCCCGCCCCAAAGCCCACTCGGGGCGATCTCCGCTGTGGAGCGTGAGTCGCTGTGCGGGTGGACTGGACAAGACGGGCAGAGCCGCAACCAAGCGTACCAGAGGGGGATTTACCTCGTAGCCGCGGAAGTCACCGTAGCGCCAGTGGACGATTCCCGAAGGTAGGTGCCCAACTTCGTCCCAGGCCGGGCTGTGGACGAAGTTTTCCAAGGCTACCAGCGCAACGTAGCCCGCTAAAATCAGGGCGAACCAAATCGCAAGTCGGTGATTCTGTGCGATGGGCTCGCCCTGCTCAGTCCTGCCGCAACCGTCGGTTGCGGCGCAATGCGTGCCAGAGGGCGAGGAGCAGAAAGGCCGCTAGGGCGGTCAGCCCTAGCGGCAGGAGCCGAATCTGGGGCGCTCCTCCACCACCTCCGGTACCTCGTAGCTCCGAACGATCTCACCCGCGGCGTCCAGCTCGTGTACCACCGTCCCCGGCGGAAAACGCAGCTCGAGCAACTTTCGCGACAAGCCGTGCTCGAGGCGCTCAACCGACACGAGACGGCCGATCAATTCAAAGCCACGGTGTGCGGAACCTGGTTCATAGCCTACTCGAGATAATCCAACGCTGCGCCACCGTGTCGGGAACCAGATGCCCGGCTCGTACTCGATCCAGTCCTCAACCCTGGCATGCCTCCAAGCGAAGCCCCAGCGTTTCTCCTCAGGATTGTAATACCACCACTGCAAAATCCAGGCCCAACAGATGTAATTGCGATCCACCGCAATCCAAACCTGGCTCCAGCCTCCGTCCCCCTCGTACGGTGATTTCCCATGTACCTGTCCACGGCCAAGCTGCGCAGGCCCTCGCGCTCCTCGATGCCCCGCATCTCGATCCTCCAGCCCGGCTCCGCATATCCGAGAAGCGCGTCCACCAACGAGTCCTGAAAAAGAACCCCCTGGGGTGTCCCGCACTCCAGCGGGACGTTAAAGTACCCGGGGCGCGCCACGTTGGCCAATGAACTCCTCTTCTCGTCCTCGCCGACCGGTTCGCTCAGCCATTTGTCCTTCACTCCGTCTGCCACATAGGTCGCATGCACCCGCCGCACGGGCTCACCAGACTCCCGCACCACCACATGCCGCTCGCAACGCGCCCGCGGCGAATCCAGCCAAACCTCGTAATCAACCCAGTCTTCACCACGCACCTTACCCGACGGGAAAAAGTCTACAGCGTACTTGCACCATCTAACGTGATATCCTCGCGTGTAAACCTCTTCCCAGGAACGTATCGCATCCAAAAGCTGCTCGAACGACATCGGCTGCGCCGACGCTAGCGAAGTAAGGAGCAGCAGCCATAACACGGACAGAAGCGCGGGTCTGCGCATAGCACATCCCTGGCCCGACCAGTGAACCGCTGGGGTGTTCCAGAACATATGCCTCCACCGAAGGCCTACTCGTAGCACGCCAGGTCCGGCCGCTCTTTGATCCGAACCTCGGCGCAGGCTGCTCCCTCACGCCCCGGTTCCACCGTGATCACCACATGCTGGTCGCTGCATTCGAGCGGAACCACGGGCTGCGAGTGGAACGGTAGCTGCACGACCGGCCGGCTTGCGTCATTCGTTTCGAGGATCACCTGGCCACCACGGGCGGACGAGCCGATGTGGAGCTCGACCGTCAACATCGCCTGGCCATCGGGCTCGACCACGTCGCGGTCCAAACCGACCACAGAGCATCCGCGGGTACTCTGTACTTGGCGGATAACCAACGGCTGCGAGCCGGTGTTCCAGAACGGCACGCGCAGAGTCACCGTCTGTCCAGGCAACCCGGGCGCGATCAGGGCGCAGTTGCTGTCGAACTCAAGATGCGGCCCTTCGCTCTTCGGACCGCAGCCTGCCACGGTGAGTGCAAGAACAAGCAGCCACCGCCGCCGCAGCACGGCCAACCCTACCAAAACGTGCCGTTTCTCTCCTGCAGGCCGACACCATTGTAGCCTCTCTCTCTGTCAACCCTCGTGTGTAGCCTTAAGGGCCTGCCCGGTCGGGGACAGTTTGCTTTCGATGCTACACGAGCGGCGACTGGCCCGATCGCGCAGACGCTATCGGCGAAGCTCGCCGACGAGGGCAGCGAAGGCGCGTGCGAGGTGGCCCCCCGGAAGAGCAGGCGGTTGGCCCCCAAAGAGCGCCGGAGCTGAGTCACCGAGGATACAGGGAAGAGTTGACCTCGCCGGGTGGTTCTGAGGGTGCAGCTCGGGAAAGTCCAGACATGCTGCGCCGTCTTCCGAAGCCGGCTTTCACCGGCCGTGCGCGAGTGTGCCGAGAACATGCACCCGCGGCGTGGGGTCTCGGTCACCTGCAAGGGGGACGCGAAGTTGCGCGGCGCTCCCGAGGGGGCAAGTGGCTGCCGCGTTGGCTGCGCCGGGTCGAGGAACAGTCGTTCAGTCGGGACGATCACCTGCGTCCAGATAGCCGCCCAGGTCGGCGTCCAGCGGGTAGCCGGGATACTCGACCAGTTGGCGGAGCACCTCCGGCTTTGAGCTCGCCTGGCGTACCAGAAGCTGCGATGCGCGCACGAGAGCCTGGGGATCCAGGTGGAGGAGCCGTTCGAGATCGGGCCGCTGCCTGGTCAATTTGCCGACGAGGTACCGAACCGCCTTTCGCCGGTGGGACGCGGCCTCGGCCGCCCCGTCTGGCCCGTGCTCCACGATGATCAAGGCTGCTTCCGGTAGCGCTGCGCCTTCCTCTTGAGCGATCCGCAGGACCTCCTCGTCCAGCCGATCCCCCTCGGAATTGAGGTCACGGCAAAGGAGAGTTAGCGCGAATGCGTCTGCTACCGCGGGCGGGGCGTAGAGGCTGAACAACCGCACGTCCCTCCAGCGCTGTTCTACAACGGGGGTCAACGCGTAGAGCAGACGGGTGAAGACGGTGGATTTTGCGGAGTGCGTGAGCAGGTGCATGTAAGGAAACGAGCCGCTGGGCTGGGCTTCGAGCTGGATATCGCTGCGCAGTTTGCCCATTGCCTGAAGCTCGGCGAACACGGGGGTGTTGCTCGCCGGTGATGGCGGATGCAGGACGGCCCCCGGCGGTAACCCGGTCTTCGGGTCGTTCATTCGAGCGAGCACCTCCTCTGTTACGGCGTCGTACCAGTAGGTCGTTTCGAAACCCAGCCGACACGCCCCTGGAAGACCCCCCACCGCCGCGTTGTAGTACGAGAGCTCGAAAGGATGGATCGCCCAGACCTGGTAGGCGACGGGCGCGAGCGTGACGGCAGAGACAAGAGCGGTGGCACCGTGAAAGGCCAGCGGCCCCGCTTCGAATCGGCGGAGCAGCGCGCAGAAACCCCCTAGGCCGATTCCACACAGCGCCGCCAGGAACCAGAACGTGGGCAGCATCAGCCGCACACCGTCGTGAGCGGGGACGGGCAACATCCGGAGAAGCGGCAGCGTGAGGGCGTGCAGGATGAAGAAGCACGTGGGCGTTCGCCAGCTTCTCGCACGCAGCCCGGCCGCTACCCCCAACACGCTCCATACGAGCAGCGGAACGGGTACGGTCACGGCGGTCAGCACAAACCCGTTGTGCCAAGGTAGGCTGTACACGTACTTCTTGCCCAGGTAGAAGATCTCGATGTCCGGCAGGGCTCCCTGCCGTCCTGCAGTGACCAGGTAGTAGAGGGCAAGTTGCGTGAAGGAGTCGTACCACCAGGTCGGATTCAATCCGATTGCAACCAGGGGGCCGAGCGCTGCCCCCCAAAGGATCATTTCCAGTGCTGCCAGGCCCCCCCTGAGCCTGCCACGACCCACCGCCAGGAGCCAAAGAACCAGTACGAATGTGGGGACGAGCAAAACCACTCGCGGCAGCCGAGAAGGAATGGCCAATCGGTCAGCCCATACGTACGCGAGGAAGGAGTCGAGGTTGAGCTCGGGAACGCCCAGGGCTTGGGCCAGTTCGCCACGCAGCTTGGCCGTGGCCAACTGCTCAGGAGCTACCTCGATGCCCCTCACCCTGGCTAACTGGACCAGCATGTGCTGGGCCGCAGCGTGCAATTCGTTGCGATCCGTGGTGGTTAGAACCGCTGGGTCGACGGGTAAGCCCGCGCGCACTGCGGCGCGGCGGAGAAGCTCCCGCTGCGTCTGAATCGTTATCGCCTCCGCCTGACGGCGGACCTCGCGATAGACGAACCCAAGCGGGATAAGACTGCCGGTGACGAAGGCGACAGTGAGAAGGGTTCTTCCTCGCTGTGCCCCGAATGCTCTCAGTGCTTCGTACGCGGTCCAGATGGCGATCGGCAGGAAGACGGCACAGGCGTTCATCTTTGTCAGGAACACGAGGCCGCAAACAATGCCGAATGCGGCGCGAGCGAGGCGACTGTGGAGGCCGCGCCAGAACAGCAGAGCGGCCAGGACCCAGATGAAGAGCGTAGGGATGTCGGTTCCGAAGATGTGTCCGTGGCCGAAGACGCGCGGCATGAGCAAGAGAGCAGCCGCGGCGGTTACTCCAGCCCATCCGCCGCTAAGACGTGCTACCACGAAACAGACCAGCCCGACCGAGATGGATAGCTCCAGGGCGGATGCAAACCGCCAAGAGGCGAGCTCATCGAGGTAGCTGTGGGTAACGAGGTGTCCCGCGATGGCCAGAACGCCGCTCAGCGGGGGGTGAAAGTTGGGGCCGTATCGGTTGTAGTCCCACGCGTGGAGCACTTCCTCACGCGACAGGTGACGGCGAAGTTCCGACAGGTTCCTGGACCGCCAGAGCCGCCGCAGCCAGGGCAGCACACCGCAGCGGCTGTGATAGGCATCGACGGGATCGGTAGGATGCAGCCGCGGACGCACGTCCCCCCGGGCGCTGTGCAGGTAGGCCGGCTCGTCCCACGTAAGGCCGGGATCGTCCAGCGTGGCCGTCAGCAACCCAAGGGCCACGACGGCAGCGGCGCACGCCAGGAGCCCGTGGCGCAGGGCGCTGCCACGAGGGGGACTTGTCTGGCCGCCTGCTGAATTGGTGCGTTCCTGCTGCACGGTTCCTATTCCGTGGTTTCTTGGGAGACGCCGGTGCCTAGGGAAGCCTATCTCGGCGAAGCTCTCGTGCGGGAGTCCCGTTCGGGCTGCGCGCGTGCGCGGTCAACCTCCTCGATTGGGAACACCAGGATCAGGGGAACACCGAACTTAGATCTGACGTACGATGGCCTGCCGTACTTGGCAAGCCAACTGTCGATCGGGCGCGCCTTAAACAGCCCGGGGCGGTTCAGCAGGACATACCACTGTGGGTTGACGTGTTCGATGGGAGCGATGGGGGCTGTGAGATAACCCCACTCGCGGAGGTAATGGAAGCTAAGCGGGAGCGACGAAAACGCCACGCCTTCGCCGAGGGAGGTGTGGCCATTCAGCCAGCCGAGTGCGTGGCGGTCCAGCGCGTCCCAGTAGTAAGTGGGTTCCAGGCCCAAGCTGGCGGCGCCCGGCAGACCGCCGATGGCTTCGCTGTAGTACGAGAGCTGAACGGGGTGGTACGCAACCGTGCTGATTGCGGACAGGAGAGTGGCGAGCCCTGCCATTGCGGTAGCGACGTGACCGCTCCACCGTTGCAGGAGTGCAACCGCAGGACCGGAAAGCAGGCAGAGAAAGACAACGGCGGGCACGAGCTGACGGAGTCCATCGTGGCCCGGAGCAGTGGGCAGGGCACGGACCACGAGCAGGGTCAGGGCGTGGACACTGAGTGCGGCTGCCAATGCGGGGGCATGGCTACGCGGCCGCGCCCACCCGGTAAGAAAACCGAGCACGGCCAGGATGACCGTTAAAGGCGGGATACCGACGCCAATCCAGACGATCGTGTTGTACCACGGGAGGGCGTAGTCGTAGATTCGGCCCAAAAACAGCGTTGGGATCCAGGTGGTTTCTCGGCGGGTGAGATTTGACCAGAGAAACAGGGCTATTCGCTGCACGGGGTCTGGCCACCAGGGGGGTACGAGGCAGAGAGTGAACAGTGGGGCGGTACCGATCAGTACGTAGAGATAATCGAGCCCGTCGAAGCCCCTTCGGCTACCGGTTATCCTGCGCCGGTACAGCGCCCAGAGTGCCAGGAACGGCCCGACGCCGAAGAGCGCCCAGCCGGGCAAGGTGGACGGCGTGTGTCGCCGGTACTGGTCTGCCACGTAGCGGGGGATCGCACGCCGGTCTGGTCCAGACTCATCCGATTGGTCTCGGAGCGACGTGTCGATGCGCCGGAGCTCACGAACCAGCTTATAGGTCTCTGGCACCGCAATAGCAACCGGAAGGCACACAATTGCCAGGAGCACAAAAGGATGTCCTAGCAAGCCACGGGCGGAGGTTGAGGGGGGAGCCGACTTCTTGTTCGTGTAGTGGCGTTGCAGGATCGGCAGCGTGATGATCAGGGGGATGGGGATGAGCCATCCGGTGAACTTGGTGGCCGCGGCGCAGGCGAGGGCGGCACTGGCCGCTAGACTCCACCGAACGCCTGCTGAGACGCTTCCGGCACCGGCTTCGATCGCCTTCCAGGTGGCGAGGAAGGTAAGCAGCCACCAGCAGGCCAGGGGGATGTCGTAGAGTGCGAAGTGAGCGTGCCCGAACAGGCGGGGGCACCAGGCTGTGAGCAAAACGGCGGTAGTGGCCGGTAGCAGGCCCAGTCGGTTGCGGAAAAACACGAAGGTGACAGTTAAGGTGGCGAGCCAAAATGCTGCCGCACCGAGTCGCCAGGACGCCAGGGGGGGAAGGAAGGGAGTGGATGCGATATGCCCTGCGAGTGCCAGTAGCGCGTATGCGGGTGGATGTCCGTCTGGTTCTTCTCGCGCGAATGGCCAGTAGGTCTCGATCGACCGCGCCTCGAAGTAACGGCCGCTCGGCTGGCGAAGTACGGCTGCAAACCAACTACGGACCTTCCGGGCACGCTCAACGGTGTAGCCTTCATCCCATGCCATGCCGGGGCCTTCGAGCGTACCGAGCAGGGGGACGGCGATGAGCAGCAGGACAGCACAGGTCAGGACTCGCTGCCGTTCGGAGGGTTGCCGGCGAGCTGCTCCCGATTTGGTGTCACACTCCGCGACAGTACTCACGGTTTCCTTGGGATAGCTGCTGCTTCGGTCCTGTGAAAAGGTTCGCCCGCTGTTTTTGCTACGGCGTCCGCACGGTCCGGGGCTCGAGCAGCCGGCGGGTCGCAGGTCCGGGCTCGCGGTATGGGTGCGGCGACGCAACCTTGCTGCACGTCAGCGGGGCGGCTCAGGTAACGGGCGGCCGATCGTTACGTTCGTCCGGGTTGTGCGGAGCGTCGTGCCGCCGCGACGACTTCGTCCAGCAGCCGCACGTTGTCCGAGACGGCGGCGTACTCGAAGTAGTAGCTGATCAGGTTAAAGAGGATTGTCACTAGGGCGGCGGTCAGGTGCGTCCAGCCTGGGACCATTCCCGTGTCGGTTGCGCCTCCGAGTATGGTGGTTGCGATGACAAGCACCATGCTGAAGAAAGCGAAGGGGAAGGAGCGGGCCTTGAGTTTGCGAGTTCTACGCTCGTAGACGGCGTCCAGGGCCCACTTTTCCACCGCCTCCTTCACCCATCGGCCCGTCCCTATGAAGTAGGTCATGACGATGCTGTGTGTTAGCAGGGTAGTGACCCCCGCACAGATACCGGCCACGAAGTGCCGGAAGAAGGGGCGGTTCAGTTCAGCGGCCTGCTTCTCGGTAATGGCCTGGCCTTCCCAGTGCGCGGCCAGTTGGACGCGCGGCTCGACCCAGGTCCCCAGGACCGCCGCGGTGAGCAAACAGGCGGTGTTGATGATGGCGAGGGCGACGAGGATTCGTTGCACGGTCTCGACTGCTCGAAGTTCCACAGGGGCATTGGCGATTATAGCGCCTGGTGGGCAGAGTGGCGTGTCTCCGCGGGCGGTCTGTAGCTTGCTCGGAAGCAGGCGGTTCGGCGGTGCGGAACGGGGCTTGCCGGGTCGCGGAGCTCATCGCCGGTTCACGCAAGTTGCGCAGGTTCGACCATAATCTTGCTATGGAACGGCCCGACGCAGTGTAGACCGATCGAGGGGCGTGTCGATGCAAGCTGTACCCGGTCAAAACGTACCGCCCGTTCATGCTGCCCCCGCTCCAGCGGACCTGGTTCAGCTCGCCGTGACGCTCGGCTTGCTGGTCCTCGTCATCTTCGTTGGGCTCTTGCTGATCGCCATGGCGAGGAGATGGCTATTAGGTGGGGGGGAAAAGAGAGGAAATGCTCAAGATATTGCCGAGTTACTGCGTGAGTACCGCCGGCTTCGGGAGGAAGGGGTGATTACGGAAGAGGAGTACGGCCGTATTCGGGCTGCCATGCTGGCGCGGGGGGGTGCGGGGCGTGCTCAGGTGGAACCGTTATTGCCCCGCAGGGCTCGGGAGAGGATGGAGGCGGCAGGTCCGGAACGGGGGGAGGACAACCAGGTGGTAGACTGAAGGGTTCCTGGCCGAGCCGTCTGGTGCGTGCCGCGTGGAGTGACGGGCTTGAAAGGCGAGGAAGGTCTTTGGGGGTTACCGAGGGGTAGTGCGGCACGCACGATCGCTGGAGCCGGAGAGCTCCGAGCTCACTAACCCGGTTAGGATGCGTTGTGTCGGTGTGTGGGCGGCTGGATGGGGTCACCCTGGGAGAAGGGGAGACCTTGGAGCGGCGATGAGCCCGGTGTGGCGGTTGTCGGACAGAGGCGGCTGGGTTGCGGGGAAGGAGAGAGCCTGCGAACCATCTAGAATTCGTTTGGAGGGATCCTTCCGCAGGTGGTTAGCATAATCCATGTCGCAAGCGCGACGCGCATCTGCGGCACGATCGCGGGCGGTACAGGAGTTCGGTTTAAATTGGGCGATAGGACGATGCCGATGCTCACTCTGCCGGTATCGGCGTGAGCGTGGACCTTTACCAGCGGGAACCAGATGCCTTCAGACAAGCAGCCTCCGGGAAAACGCCGCATGGGTGGTTCGGCGTCGAAACGCAGCGCTTTTTGTTCCTTCTGTCGGAAGAGTTGGCGTGAGGTTGGGCCTCTTGTGGAGGGCCCCGGGGACGTTTACATCTGCGGCGATTGCGTGGAACTCTGCCAGCAGATCCTTGAGCAGGATCGGCGGCGCCGGGGGTTGTCGCGCGGTTTTGTCCAGGAGATCCCGAAGCCGCGAGAGATCAAGGAACATCTGGACCGCTACGTGGTGGGTCAGGAGAAGACCAAGCGCACGTTAGCGGTCGCGGTTCACAACCACTACAAGCGGCTAGTGCACAGTGACGAGGCGACCAGCGACGACATCGAGATCGAAAAGTCCAACATTCTGCTCATCGGTCCCACGGGCTGCGGCAAGACGCTGCTGGCGCGCACGCTGGCCCGCATCATGAAGGTTCCCTTTGCGATCGGAGACGCCACGACACTCACCGAAGCGGGATATGTGGGCGAGGATGTGGAGAACATCCTGCTCAAGCTCCTCCACGCCGCCGACTTCGACATCGAGGCCGCTCAGCGGGGCATCGTCTACATCGACGAGATTGACAAGATCCGCAAGACTTCGGGGAACGTCTCGATCACTCGGGATGTTTCCGGCGAAGGTGTGCAGCAGGCGCTGCTGAAAATCATCGAAGGCACGGTGGCCAATGTTCCCCCTCAGGGAGGACGGAAGCATCCCGAACAGCAGTACATCCAGATGGATACGACCAATATCCTCTTCATCTGTGGGGGCACTTTCGTCGGTCTGGACGAGATCATTGCGCGCCGCCTGGGCCGAAACAAGATTGGCTTCAGCACCCAGCCCCAGGCACGCCGTAGACGGGACTACATGGAGCTCCTCCAGAACGTGACCGTGGATGACCTTGTCGAGTTTGGCATGATTCCTGAGTTCGTCGGGCGGTTACCCGTGATCTGTGCTCTCGAACCGCTTACGGAAGAAATGCTGGTGCGGGTACTGACCGAACCCCGAAACGCTCTGGTTCGTCAGTACCAGAAGCTGTTCGAGATGGAAGGGTGCGAGCTTCGGTTCACGAAAGCTGCGCTGCTGGAGGTGGCGCGTCAGGCAAGAGCGCGCGATACCGGTGCTCGAGCGCTCCGTTCGATCATGGAAAGCTTCATGATCGACGCCATGTATCGTTTGCCGGACTATCCACCAGGGACCGTGTTCGAAGTTACCGAGCGGCACGTTCGCGGCGAGATTCCTTTGGAACCGCTGCAGCAGCGCAAGGAGACCGCCTAACACCGTCCCGGCGAGCACCGCTCGGCCCTGCCCCTCAGCTTGACCGTCGTGGGTTACGAGCAAGGTCGATGAGCACTTCTATGCCGCGGGCGAGGGTTTCGTCCGAGGCGGCGTAGGACAGCCGGAAGTGGCTATCCTGTCTGCTGAAGACGTTGCCGGGGATGATGAGCAGGTTGCGGGAGATCGCTTCGGCGACGAACGTTGAGCCTGTCCCCCAGGGCACCCGAGGGAACAGGTAGAACGCGCCATCGGCTCGGGGGATCTCGTAGTAGTCGGAAAGTTCCTTGAGCAGCAGGTCGCGGCGGCGACGGAAGATCTCGGTGCGGTCGCCGATATCCGCGTCCAATGCGACAATCCCCGCCCATTGCACAGGCTGGGGGGCGCACACAAAGGTGAACTGCTGCAGCTTGGCCATCTGCTGGATGATTTCCTTTGGGCCGTGGGCATAGCCCAGTCGCCAACCGGTCATGCTGTAGGCTTTGCTGAAACCGTCCACAACAACCGTCTGGTCGTACCAGCGTGCCGGACTGGAGAAGGTCTTTTCGTATACCAGGCAGCGGTAAACTTCGTCGCTCAACAGAAACAGTCCTCGCTCGGCAGCCAGCCTCGCTATCGCCTCCACCTCTTCTGGCGTCATCACGGCCCCTGTCGGATTCGCGGGACTGTTTACGATGATGCCCTTGGTCCTGGGGGTTATCGCTGCCCGCACGCGATCCGGATCGATCGTGAACGAGGGGTAGGTGTCGACGAAAACCGGCACACCGCCCGCCAGAACGACCAGGTGTCTGTACATGACGAAGTAGGGATCGAAGATGATCACCTCGTCCCCGGGGTTCACGAGGGTGAGGATTGCCAGGACGAGTCCCCCCGTGGTGCCGCTCGTGATGATCAAGTCTCGCTCCTGGTCGGGGTATTCCGCGGCCACCTGCCGGAGCAGCTTTTCACGCAGTGGCCCGATCCCCTGGGTGACGGTGTAGCCGTTCTTACCGCTGCGAATGGCATCGATGCAGGCGAGCTTGGCCGCCTCCGGGACATCCAGGTCCGGCTGCCCTATGCTCAAGTCGATCGGGTGCTCGAGACGACTCGCCAGGTCGAAAACCTTGCGGATTCCAGAGGCGTCGACGTTCCTGGCCCGCTCCGAAATCCACTGTTCGGACATTTCTTTGCCCCCTGAGTTTCGTCCACATTACAACGCAGCCTATTCTAGTGAAGAGCGGCCTCTCTCCGCCTGTTGGGAGCATTCGACTGCGCAGGCACGGGTCCTGGCGAGGAGGGACAAGGACGGAGTACTGTGGCAACAAGCGGCTACGCACGGTAGCAGGGTTGGTTCTGCGCCGGTTAGAATGGTCAGAACAGGGGCAGCGGCTATGTGCCAGGAGCGTGGGTACCGTCTCCACGAATGGGGGATGTCTCGCTGGCTGGAGCCAAGAGTAGCGTGAGGAATTGCCTCAGCAGCCCCCGTTGCGCACCGCTGCTCGGACTTTCCTGCCTTGCAGAATTCCGGCCGTTAGCCGACTGTGGCCGTCCAGCATTGCGATTCGGGGTGGCGGGGTTGGGTGGCCGCTCCTACCCGAGCAGTGTCGCCTGGGGGCAGTATCAAGGCCGCAGCCGGCATCCAGCGATGGTCGACATCTGGGGGACCTGACCTGCGGCCTTCAGAGTGGAACAGCGCACGAGGTTTGATGTGGAGTAACGGCATGCTTGGACGTTGGCTTCGGGTTGTGCGATATGGCTCACCCGGTATTGCTCTGCTGGCTGTTCTCGTAGCGTTCGCCCAGACGGGGGGAGTCGCGCCGCCAGGCACGTACTGGATCTGGACGGACGAGGGGAATCCACGAGAACAGGCTCCGGTGGGACTGCGTTTCTTCCGCACTACTTTCCCCGTGCGGCGAGACCCGGCAGAGGTAAAACTGTTCCTCGTCTGTGACGATGCGTTCGTCGCCTATGTGAACGGTCAACGGGTTGGCAGCTCGCGCACCTGGCAGAGCGGTTCTGTTTTCGACGTCACGAACAAGGTCCGCCTGGGGACGAACACGCTCGCCATCGAGGCGACCAACCGGGGCGGGCCGGCGGGCCTGGCGGGCTGGATCTTCGTCCGCACAAAGCCCGGTAACCACTACGTGTACCCGACGAACGCGACCTGGCGGTGGAACATCGAACCGTCCGAGGGCTGGACGGAGCCGGAGTTCGACGCATCGAAGTGGAAGCCGGTCAAAGTACTCGGTGAGTTCGGAAAGGTCGCGCCCTGGGGGGTCGTCACTTTTGGCACCCAGGGTCGCTTCTCGGCACCAGAAGGATTCAGTGTGGAGCTCGTGGCCGATCCCGACCTGACCGGTTCGATCGTGGCGTTCACGTTCGACGTCGACGGTGCCCCGATCCTCTCCGTGGAGCGGGGCCCGGTCATCCGCTTACTCGATGCGGACGGCGACGGGATCTTCGACGATAAGCAAGTCGTCCAGGATCGTGTCACGAACTGCCAGGGACTGCTGGTGTACGATCGCTCCACCTATTACTTCGTCGGCGAGCAAATTCAGGGACGGAACGTCACGACTGGGCTCTGGCGGGGTAGAGACAGGGACGCGGATGGGCGCGTCGACGAGGTCGAATTGTTGCACCGCGTTCGGGGGCGGATGGCCGAGCACGGCCCCCACGCCGTGATCGTAGGGCCGGACGGTTACCTCTACTTCAACTTGGGCAACCACGCCTGGGTGGATCGGGAGCCCCCTTCTTACTCGCCTGTGCGGACCCTTTACGAGGGGGTACTCCTGCCCAGGTTCGAGGATGCTCACGGGCATGCACGCGGCATCCGTGTGCCCGGGGGAACGATCTGGAGGCTCGATCCCGATGCCAGGGACTTCACGCTCGAGACGGCCGGGTTCCGCAACGAGTACGACATCGCGTTCAGCGCCCTTGGCGAAGTCTTCACGTTCGACAGCGACATGGAATGGGACGAAGGCCTTCCCTGGTACCGGCCCGTACGGGTCTGTCACTGCCCCCCTGGTGCGGAGTTCGGCTGGCGGAGCGGTTGCGCGAAGTGGCCGCCCTACTACATCGACAGTCTTCCGGCCACGATCGACATCGGACGCGGTTCGCCGACCGGGGTTGTTTTCTACCACCACCGAGTCTATCCCGAGAAGTACTACGACGCCTTCTTCATCGCAGACTGGTCCTACGGGAGGATTTTTGCGATTCACCTCAACCGGTCCGGCGCCACCTTTGAGGCGAAGTCCGAGCTTTTTCTGCTGGGCAAACCGCTGAACGTGACCGACATCGAAATCGGACCGGACGGCTACCTCTACTTCACCACCGGCGGCAGGGGGACAGAGGGCGGTCTGTACCGGGTTGTCTTTGGCAAGCCTGGTACACCCGGTCCTTCCCTGGATGGCGTCGCTGCCGAGGACGCCGTGGCCGTTGCTCTGCGGCAGCCTCAGCCCGAGTCCGCGTGGGGACGAGAGCGGCTCCGCCGGTTGAAAGAGATCGCCGGCGAGGCTCGCTGGCGTGAGCAACTGCTGACCACAGTAAGAAACACGGACTTGGGGGCAAAGGTTCGCATCCGAGCTCTCAGCTATCTCTTGCAGTTTGGGCCGGAGCCCGGTGTGGAGCTGGCGCGTGAGCTAGCCGGCGATCCGGATCCTGAACTGCGTGGTTGGGCCGCGCAGCTTATCGCTCGGTATCGCCCGGACGACGCAAGGAACCTGCTCGACCGATTGGTGCGCGACGATGTGCCCATCGTCCAGCGTCGCGCGCTGGAGGCCTACCTGCGGCTCGAACTACCGGCCCCCGTGCCCCGCGTCACGGAGCTGCTCGCTTCCGACGACCGCTTCGTGCGGTTTGCAGCTATTCTGACCCTGGAGCGAATGGATCCGGTCGTGTGGGCGGATGCCGTGCTGGGCGGGCCCAAGCGGGCCAGCGTGCTCGGTGTCGTGGCCCTTAACCGAGGCGGTGCCGTGGCACGCTCGGATGACTGGTGTGCCAGAGCGTTCGGCGTGTGCCGGCGGCTGCTCCAGGAGAGCCAGGACGTTGAGTTCGAGCTCGAAGTCCTCCGCGCGATCCAATTGAGCCTGATTAACAGCGAAGAACGTCAGCGACCCCAGTCGACCGTGGATGCCATCGCGGCCACGATTCTGGAACGCTTCCCGGCCAGTGACTGGCGAGTTAGCCGCGAGTATGCTCGGCTGCTGGCATATCTTGAACCTGAGGGGGCCACACAGAAACTTGTGGCTGCGCTGGAATCGCTTGGCACAGAGGATCAGCACGACCGTGCCCAGGCGATTCACTACGTTCGGTGCCTGGTGGCCCTTGAAACCGGTTGGACGTCCGACCTGCGCGACCGCGTTCTTCGCTGGTTCGACGTGTCCCGCTCGTGGAACGGCGGCCACAGCTACCGTGGCTACCTTATGAACTTCTTGAGGGATCTCCTGGAGCGTGTTCCTAGAGAGGAGCTGATTGCCCTGATCGTCGATCCCGACGAGAAGACCGTTGCCGCGACCGAATTCGTCAACCGGCTGGATCAGAAGAACGGGGCGCCGTTTGTCGAAGCCCTTGGGCGCGCCCTGGAGCACCGCAAGCTGCCTGTTCAAGCTGTGCTGGCTGCCCTGGGCCGGGTCGGTCGGCCCGAAGCCGAGCGGCTGATTCTGCACCACTATCGCACCCATCCCGAGGATCGGGCTGCTGCGATTATCGCCCTGGCCAACTATGCAAAACCGGCCTATAAGGAGCTTTTCCTGCAGGCCTTGGAGCGTGACGACGCCGACGTCGTACGCGCCGCGCTCCGCGGTTTGCGAGCGGCGAAACCGGGGGGGCCGGACGAGTATCGCAAGGTTCTCCAGGCCGCCTTGCGGTTCGGGAACCCGGTCGGATGGGCGGCTGTTCAGACGCTTCGAAAGTGGAGCGGCCAGGAGTTTGGCGGCGACGAGCGGCGATGGAGGCCTGAGCTGAACAAGTTCCTCCGGTGGTACGAGAAGACGTTCCCCGACGGGCCACCGGTTCAGGTGGCGACGGCTACATACCACGAGTGGACCCTGGAGGAGTTGTTGCCGAAGGTTGAGCAGTTGTTGGCCGAAGCTGACCCGGAGCGGGGGAAGAAGGTGTTCGAAAAGGCCACCTGTGCGAAGTGTCACCGCGTGGGCCAGTTCGGCACCGGCATCGGGCCCGATCTGAGTACCCTGGGCAATCGCTTCACGCGCAAGGACATCCTTGAGGCGATTCTGCAGCCATCAAAGACCATCTCCGACCAGTACAAGACGTACACCGTGCTCACCACCCGCGGACAGATCATCAACGGGATGCGCGCCCCGGACGAAGACGGGAAGATTGTGCTGCTCTTGTCCGATGCCACCACGACGAAGATCCCCAAAGATCAGGTGGAGGAGATCGTGGAGTCTTCGGTGAGCATCATGCCCGAGGGGTTGCTCAATCAGTTGACTCCGGAGGAGATCGCCGACCTGGTCGCCTTCTTGGAGGCAGCTCAGGTAAAGGGGCAAGCCGCCTCAAGCGGCAGCGGCGGCAGGGATTGAGCGCCGACGGGGTTTCTCCAGTCCTTTGGCTCGCCGTGCCGGCGTCAACGTGGGAGGTAGTGACGGTGCCACGGACAATCGACTGGTACTATCATCGGCCTGGTTGAAGGACGTGTGGTCGTGCGCAGGAGTTTCTTGCGCAATACGGCGTCCAGATCAAGAAAGAGGAAAACGCTCGGTCGGTGAAGTATAGCCGCGAGGATGCGATCCAACTGGCCCGCGCGGCTCGGCGGCTCATCGTTGCGCGGGGAAAAAAAGTCGTCGAGATTGATATGAAGAAGGACCCGCCGGACGACGATACACTCGCTCGGTACCTGCTCGGGCCGAGCGGCAATCTGCGCGCTCCGACCTTCCGAATTGGCAAAACCCTGTACGTGGGCTTTGAGCCCGACTCGTTTCAGCAACTGGTCGGTTCGAGGTGAACCCTATCGGTTGGCTGAGCGTCCCTGGCGATCCGGAGAACCGCAGTGACCTGCGCCCAACACATACCGCTGTTGATCGGGCTCGTCTTCGTGGGTGGTTTGCCCCGTTGGAGCTGGGCATCTGACCCGGTGACGGTGCGCGCGGAATTCGGCGTCGGCGCCCGAAATACCGCGCGTTGGGAAGGGCAGCTTGTGCGGCCGCAAGGGGTGCCGGTTGCGCTCCGCGAATGGCGTTTCCTGAACGGACGCGTGCAGAGGGGCCAGTTGCGCTGGTTCGTGCAAACCGTGCGGTTGCCCGCGCCGTTCCAGCGGACGCCGATCCAGAAGGCGAATTTTCCCGAGCCTGTGCGAGTCCCCTGGAGCGCGGGGGTTGACATCACGGTGCGCGGCCGCGTCCGTGAGCCCCTAACCATCCGGTGGACCAGCCCTCCTGGCGTCCCTCAAACCCGCTTCGATCCCGGTGCGCTTCGGTACGGGGCATCCGTGAGCCCGGCCGAGCAGATCCGTCTGACTCGTGTTGTCGCGGCACTTGCTTCTAGTAACCCCCCGGAAGGGGGACACGATGACTTCCCGACGCTCACAACGGACGGTCGCCAAATCTGGCTGGGATGGCTCCGCTATCGATCGGGGGCCGATAGCTTTGTCGTGGCGCCTGTCGATCCGGGCTCCGGAACGATCGGCGAGCCGGAGGTGGTCAGCGGGCCGGGGGATCACGCGGGACCGGTGCTGGTCGGGGGCCGCGGAAGGCTTTATGCGATTTGGAGCGCCCAGGTAGACGGGAATTGGGATATCTTCGTCCGGGTGCGCCGTGGTGGGGAATGGAGCGACCCGGTACGCGTTTCGGACTCGGTAGAGCCTGACTTGCACCCGGACGCTGTGCTTCTCGAAGGGGGCGGGATCGGTATCGCGTGGCAAGGGTTTCGCAGCGGCCAAAGCGACGTGCTCTATCGCGAGGTTTCGCCGGATCTGGAGCTCGGTGAGATCCTCCGAATCAGCCCATCGCCCGCGAACGATTGGTTCCCGGCACTGACGGCCGGCCGCGACGGC